>NZ_JAVRCD010000020.1:0-76147 GCF_034530895.1 Nostoc sp. DedQUE08 | reverse complement strand
CAACGCCTCGCCACAGGTAGTTGAAGCACTGCTGGGTTTACTCAAAGATGAGAGTCAGAATGTGCGTAACTCTGCTGCTTTTGCATTGGTCAACTTGGGCAACGCCTCGCCACAGGTAGTTGAAGCACTGCTGGGTTTACTCAAAGATGAGAGTGTACGTTACTTTGCTGCTTTAGCATTGGGCCACTTGGGCAACGCCTCGCCACAGGTAGTTGAAGCACTGCTGGGTTTACTCAAAGATGAGAGTGAGATTGTGCGTTACTTTACTGCTTTTGCATTGGGCAACTTGGGCAACGCCTCGCCACAGGTAATTGAAGTACTGTTGGGTTTACTCAAAGATGAGAGTGAGATTGTGCGTGACTCTGCTACTTTAGCATTGGGCAAGTTGGGTAACGTCTTGCCACAGGTAGTTGAAGCACTGTTGGGTTTACTCAAAGATGAGACTGGAAGTGTGCATAACTCTGCTGCTGAAGCATTGGGCAACTTGGGCAACGCCTCGCCACAGGTAGTTGAAGCCTTGCTGGGTTTACTCAAAGATGAGAGTCAGATTGTGCGTAACTCTGCTGCTGATGCATTGGGCAAGTTGGGCAAAAACTCCAGCAATGTTACTGCTACTGTTGCCGAATGGATTGTACAACACCAGGATTCAGAATATGTAGGCAGTGGAATTGATGCGCTGTGGAATTTGGTAGTAACAGAAGAATAATTTTTGTTTTTTCACTGGAAGTTCCTAAAGAGTGCTGAATACTCAGCACCCTGTCGATCGAGCAAAGCATTGACATTCAGTTAAAAATCAAAGGTTGTGCGAAGCACACCTACATACTGCGTATCATTTCTGCTGTCGTTTTCCGGGTTGAGAATCACCCAAAAACCAGGAGTCACTGAGATGTTGTCATTTAAGCGGTAGCGATAAAATGCTTCAATATGGTAAGCGTTGTCTCGCTCTTGACGGATATCACTGTTAGAGACATGGGGTGGTATACCAAAGAGAATTCCTGGCAGATTGCCTCTACCACCCACATCGGGAAACGACACACCAATCGCCCCAAACCAGACATTGGCGTTGGCACCATTGTTCACAAATAGAGAATCTGTTCCACCTCTACCATTGGAAATATCACTCAAACCAGAACTCTCGGCATTTGCCCAAATATATCCACCCCAAGCGTGGACTTGAAAATTCGGGGAGAAGCGATAGTACCCCTGTGTGCCGACAATATCGTTGGAAGTAGCAATGTTGTTGCCAAAGGGAGCGTTTGACAAGACGCTACCCGTCCCAGCTGAGAGTTCGATTACTCCAGCAGGGCTATAGCCATGAGAGTAAGCAACACCGATCGCTCCTTGCTTACCATAATAGGCTAAGTGCGCTAAGGCGTTGTAGCTGCCATCAAATAACCCGTTGCTAGGCGATGGCACATTAGAACTGCCTGCTAAATAGCCCAAGGTGAGAACCAAGTCTTTGGTAATGTTCCAGTTAGCGGCTGCACCGCCGCCACCTCGCCGGAATAAGGGACTGTACGATCCAAAAAGTGAGGGAACTCCATTGCCGTCGTCAGCAATTGTGGGGGGAGTGACGGTGGTGGAAATGTCGGTGTAACCAATGCCTACAGGCCCAACAACGAAGTTAAGGGAATCACTGACTGGGAAGTAATAACGGATGTGGGGGACATAAAGTGTCTCGTTGCTGTCATAATCGAAGTTCAGACGTGTCATCCCTGTACCTGTGGCTGCGGCAATTTGACTGCCAACATTGGACGCAAAGTTACCAAATTCTAGCCGGACTCGCAATAAATCTTTGCCAGTGAAACTGCTCTCAAAGTTGAGACGACCCCGATTTGCAAAGTAGATGCGGGATTCATCATCTTCGCCACCGACTCGATCGCCAAAGGTATCACTAACGGCGGTGATAATTTGAGCATTCAACCTAGTAGTAGTAGAAAACTGCTGCGCCTCCAATGTTGTTGTATGTGCCTCTACGGTATCTACTCGTCCGCGCAGAGTTGTTAGTTCTGCGGCAAAGTCTTGCTGCAACTTTTGCAGCACTGCCAAATCTTGCTTATTAACTAAATCGCTAGTAGCTGTAGCAATTAACTCATTAATCCGATCCAAACAAGCATTTAAACCTGCGGCAAACTCATAACGGGTTAAGGCACGGTTGCCGCGATAGGTGGAATTGGGATAACCTGCAATACAACCGTAGCGTTCCACTAGCGATTGCAATGCACCAAACGCCCAATCAGTTGGTTGTACATCAGAAAACTGGGAAACAGAAGTGACTTGTCCCTGCAAAGTCCGATTAGCATCTGCTGCATTCGGATCGTTTTCTGGAGGTGCTGCCCAAACTGCTGGAATTGCCAAAAATAAAATAAAAAAGCTAGGAAAAATAGTTTTTAGCATTGATTTATTAATTGAAAATGGTTGAATTATGAGCTTGTAACGAAAGAAATTACCCTCGAATCAAAGTATGAGCTAATCAACATTAAAATTACATATTTTAAGTTGAAGTTTTAGCTCAATTCAAGCAACGTTATGACTTTTTGCTCATTGCTGCTTTTAATAGCTGCTGCTATAATTTTCATTACATTAATTCCGTCTTCGGCGGTAACAGCAATTGGCTGATTACTAACGATAGATTTATATACGGCATCGTAATAACCTAAATAGCTCCCTTGTAAACTTTTGACTTTTTCTCGAATTATTTTTGTGTCTTTTTCTGTATGCAGCAAGCCATATTCACTTTCTGGCTCTGCTTTTAAGAAAAGAACCATGAGTGCTATGTATGATATAGGCAGGCGCAGGCTCACGCACAAGGAAACTTGCTTTTAATTTGACGCGCAGTTTGTCGTAATATAGTATCAATTCAAAACAATCATCTATCTGCGATCGCAGCCTGTGATGCGGATGTCTGCAAAAATAGCATCAGGCATTCCAAATAAATGCAAAGCTTGGTCTATTAAGTGCGGCCCTAAATTCCTAAATTGTTTAATGTTCCTGCTCCCGGACTGGGAACTTCTACTACATATTATTCAATTACGTTGTCGTCATCAGTTGTGAATGTTCCATCTAGTACTCCACCACATTAATTTTGAGAAGTTCGTAATGAGTGACTCTAGCCCTAATCTAAGCACTAAAGTGCTGACTACAAACTCCTTTAACCATGCAACCTCACAAACACAGAGGATACAGAGATACAAATTATGAATTACGCACAGAGGTACTAGATGGATACTAATTACATGTCTTCTAACTCAATTCCTTTGGTTTCTTTAATAAAAAAGAGAATGAAAAAGAATGAGGTAGCAGCTGCAATTGTATAGAGTCCATAGGCAGAACCTAGACCGAAATATTGCAGTATAGGAGGAAATGTTGTGGAAATGAGGAAATTGGCAACCCATTGCATAGCAGCAGCAATCGAAAGTGCGGCGGCTCGAATTTTGTTATTAAACATTTCTCCCAACAGCACCCAAACCACTGGCCCCCAAGAGAAACCGAAGCAGAACACATAGAGGTTGGCTGCGACCAGAGCTATAGTCCCGGCGCTTCCGGTAAGATTGGGGTTCCCAGCAGCATCGAGGGGAGCATGACCAAAAAGATAAGCCATCGTCCCCAATGTCAAGGTCATGCCGATTGACCCTATTATCAGTAAGGGCTTGCGACCAAATTTATCCACGAAGGCGATCGCAATCAGTGTTGTAATAATGTTGACGGCTCCTGTAATCACCGTGATTGATAGGGAATCTTTTTCGGAAAAGCCGACAGCACGCCATAAAACGCTGCTGTAGTAGAAGATTACATTAATCCCAACAAATTGCTGTAATACAGATAAGCCTATTCCTATCCAAACAATTGGGAGGAGTCCGCCACTTCTGCTTAAGAGGTCAGAAAATCTGGGTTGGCGTTCGCGAAGCACTGTCTGCCGAATTTCTTCGATTTTTGGCAGTACGTCACCCCCCAAAATCTTGGTCAGAACGTTAACAGCTTCTGATTCTCGTCCTTTGGCAACCAAATAACGGGGAGATTCAGGAATTGTTAAAGCTACCATCCCGTAGAATACTGCTGGTGGGACTGCTGTCCAAAACATCCAGCGCCAAGCTGCAACCCCAAACAAAAACGGCGAGTCTGCTGAACCTGCTGACGTAGCGATAAAGTAGTCGCTCAATAAGGCAACGAAAATTCCCACTACGATCGCTAATTGTTGCAGAGATCCTAACCTTCCCCGCAAATGGGTGGGAGAACATTCGGCAATGTAAGCTGGCGCGATGACGCTAGCAACGCCGATGCCAATCCCACCTAATACTCGCCAAAAGATAAAATCCCAGATAGTGAAGGCAATCCCAGAGCCAATGGCACTGATAGTAAACAATGCCGAAGCAACCACCATTGCGTTGACTCGACCATAACGGTCTGCAATCTGTCCGGCAAAGAAGGCTCCGATGGCAGACCCCAGCAACGCTAGGGATACTGCCAGCCCTGTCACCCAACTACTGGTATTAAAAGCTTTTGCTAAAGATAAAACCGCACCGTTGATTACAGCAGTATCAAAACCGAATAAAAACCCGCCGAGGGCAGCGGCACCAGCAATCAAAATTACATAAAACGTGCTGGCTTTACGACGAGTAGTAGTGGAGGTCATAGTTTATATATTTATTATTGGGGATGGGGCATTGGGCATTGGGCATTGGGAATTGGGAATTAGGAATTAGTTCTTTTCCCTCTGCTCCCTGCCCCCTGCTCCCTGCTCCCTTGCTTGTTTACCGTCTAGAACGTCTGCGTAACCGATCGATAGTTACTGCCAAAATAATTACTAGTCCTTTGACGACTAGTTGCCAGAAGTAAGATAGGTTCAACAAGGTTAAGCCGTTGTTGAGAATCGCAATAATCAATGCACCTAAAAGGGTGCCGCCAATGGTGCCAATACCGCCTGTAAAGCTGGTTCCACCTAGAATAACAGCTGCGATCGCATCTAATTCATAACCCTGACCTATTACGCCACTGGCACTATAAAGACGGCTAGCGCTCATGATTCCTGCTAAACCTGCCAGTAATCCGCTAATACCATAGACGAACAGCAACACCCGATTAACTTTAATCCCTGTTAATCTGGCTGCCCGTTCGTTACCACCCACAGCATATATCTGCACTCCTAAAACAGTTTGCCGCAGGATAAACCAGCTAGCTATCACAGTCAGTAGCGCAATTATCACTAGCCAAGGAATGGGGCCGATATATGTATTACCCACCCAAGCAAAATTTATGTCAGGGTTAATCAGGGTTGTACCTTTGGCAATTAAAAAAGCAACACCCCGCAAGGCTGTAAGTGAACCCAGCGTCACAATAAAAGGTGGCACATCCAAAAAGGTAATGAGCGCACCGTTGAGTAAGCCTAACAGCAATCCTGCAAGTAACGCAGCAGGTACAGCCGCCCAACTTAAAGCCGGTAGTAGCGATACCAGTAATGCAACTACCGCAGAAACAGCTAAGATTGACCCAACTGAAAGATCAATACCGCCAGTGAGAATTACAAAGGTCATTCCTGTCGCTAGCACAATATTGATTGATGCCTGACGCAAGATATTGACGATGTTAGCACTGGTGAGGAAGTTGGGAGAAAGGAATGTAAATAAGATGCAGATAATTACTAAGATTGGCAAAATACCCGCAACTTCCAACAGGGTGCTGATTGATTTCCGGTTGCGAGCTGCGGGATTGTTGGCTGATTTATTGATAGGCGGTCTGACTGTCTGACTCATAATGCTGATACCTCCGATGCTCCAGTTGCGTAGTGCATAATCTTTTCTTGGGTGATTTCTTTGCCAAGACTGCCATCCAGTTCACCTACCAGCTGTCCTTCTCGCATCACTAAGACGCGATCGCTCATGCCGACAATCTCCGCTAGTTCGCTGGAAACCATTAAAATAGCAACACCTTGCGCTGCTAATTCGCTCATAATTCGGTAAATTTCGCTTTTGGCACCAATATCTACGCCGCGTGTCGGTTCATCTAACATCAACACTCTCGGTTTAATGGCTAACCAACGCGCTAGCAGTAGCTTCTGTTGATTACCACCAGAAAGATCCAATGCTCTAATTTCCAAATTGGCTAGGCGGATATTGAAGTTTTCCACCGCGTCTGTTGACAGCCGATTCACTGAAGGCCAGTTAACAATTCCACCCCTTGCATCCTGCTTGAGTGTATTGATAGCAATATTCTTGCGGGCGCTCATTTCCAGAAATAAACCTTGGTCTTTGCGGTCTTCTGGAACATAGCCAATTCCGGCTGCAATGGCATCACTGGGCGTATTAATTTCCAGTTTTTTGCCATTCAAGAATACTTCGCCACTAGCTTTACGGTCTGCACCAAAAATCAGCCGGGATAGTTCTGTGCGTCCGGCACCAACCAACCCAGCTAAACCCAGAATTTCTCCAGCATGAAGTTCAAAACTAGCCGGCTCAATCTTCTTGCGGGCATCGCTCATATTTCTGACTGACAGTACCACTGGGCCAGGATTCATTTGCCGTTGATGTTCGTAAAAGTCTTGCATGGAGCGACCAACCATCATCTGCACTAATCGCTGGGGAGAAATTTCACTGCGTGTCAGACTGCCAATATATTGACCATCACGCAACACGCTAATCCGGTCAGCTAAGGCATAGATTTCTTCCATGCGATGGCTGATGTAAATAATCGCAATACCATCACGCCGCAGTTTGCGAATCACCTCAAATAAATGGTCGCTCTCGCGGTCAGACAATGCTGCTGTTGGTTCATCCATCACCAAAACGCGGCTTTTATCCTTCAGCGCCCTAGCAATTTCCACTTGCTGCTGTTCGGCGATGGACAAAGTACCAACTATAGTCTGCGCGGTAAAATTGGCTCCAAGGCTGTCCAGCACTTCCTCTGCTTCTAGTTGCATCGCTTGGCGGTCTAAAAGCTGACCTCGCCGCAACTCGCTACCCATAAACATATTTTCGGTAACGGTTAAATTCGGTGCAACATTCAATTCTTGATAAATGAGATTAATACCCGCTTTGCGTGCTGTCGCCGGATCGGTAATTTTCAAGGGTTGACCATTGATGCGAATTTCTCCTTCATCGGCAATGTAAGCCCCTGCCAAGATTTTCATCAATGTGCTTTTACCCGCTCCGTTTTCACCCATGAGGGCGTGAACTTCTCCTGGGTAAATCGTCAGATTAACATTTTGGAGCGCAGATACACCATGAAATCGTTTTGTAATCCCTTGCATTTCTAACACTGGGGTGCTAGTTGGTGTATCAGAACGTGAAGTTTCAATATTGGTTGTCATCAGCAAAACCTGTAAAAACTATTTAAAATTCGCGAATCTGAATTAGAAATGAATAAAGTCATATTTTATCGATTGCAAAATCATGTTTTAAAAGCTGAATATGAGTGGGAAAGAGATATTTTCATCCTTTGTTATTAACGTTAGTTCAGAGAGATTGTTGGGAAAGTTCAAGTACTATAAATAGACACTCAAACTTTCCACTGATGCACATACATAGCGGTTATCAATTCGGTGCAGCAGAGTTTTAACCTCTTTATAAATCCATCTTTCTATTAAACAAAAGCCAAGAAATAGAAATGAGGTTTGGTATTAATTTAAATGAAAACTGTCGGACATTCTAGGTATGTGCAAAAACTTTACAAATGCGCCAAAAGAGTTATATCAAAAGACATAATTTTCAATTGCAAATTCATAATTTTTATTACTCCCAGCCTTTTTCTGTGCTGACGTTATCTTTTGCGATCAACTTAACTGGAATCAGAATGGTTGGATTAGCAGGTTTCTTACCATTTAAAATGTCATTCCCAACCTGAACTGCTTTTTGGGCCATCCCTCGTGGATTTTGAGTAGCAGTTGCTGCATATAAACCATCTTTATTGGCGATCGCAGTTATTGCTTCTGGCGCACCATCAACTCCTACAATAAAGAAATCTTTACGTTGTGCTTGCTTTGCTGCTAGTTCTGCGCCAAGTCCACTCGGATCGTTAATGGCAAAAACAGCATCAATCTTCGGAAAGGTTGTGAGCAAATCAGTCATAACTCTCAGTCCTCCATCCCGGCTACCATCTGCATTCTGGTTTTTAGAGAGGATTTTGATATTGGGATATTTGGATAATACATTTTCGCAGCCACTAACTCGCTGAATTACTGAGTCCACCGGCGGCCCGTTAACTATTACTACATTGCCTTTACCCTTGAGGCGATCGGCAATATATTTGCAACTAACTTCTCCAGCTTGGACATTATTAGTTGTGATGGTGGCATCTACGCCTCCCTCTGCACCTGTGTCTACGGCAATAACAATTTCACCTGCTTTTTTTGCTCTTTCAACTATTGGTCTAATTCCACTTTTATCAGCAGCATTTAAAACAATAACATCAGTATTTGCAGCAGTAAAATTTTCAATTTGGTTGGCTTGTTGATTAAGGTCATAAGCACTGGAAGCTATAATAACATTGACATCTTTTCCGCCAATTCTCTTCGCTTCTGCCTCAACTGCTTGTCCCATAACGACGAAGAAAGGGTTACTCAGATCGCCAACAGTGAAGGCAACCGATCGCAACTTTCTATTCCCAGTGGCGGTTTTAGTTTCTGCACTAATATTCGTAGCAGGTTGAGTATCAGTGTTAGTAGCTGTGTTCTCATCGGGAGAACCATTTGTACAGCCGATAAGACTGCCACCGATGATACTTAATAAGCTAGCTGTGATTACGCTTCGCGTAACACCAGAAGTGAACGCAATCTTTTTCACATTCATATATCTCCTACAAGTCATTCTGACTTACACAAATTTGAAAACGACGTATTAAAAAACAGGGTAAAATGTTCTAATCTTCCTGTATCAAGCCTTTTGTGTGTTTTGTAATTACGAATTACGTTAGCGTAGCGTTAGCGAGTCTTCGTTCGCTTTTAGCGTCTCGTAGAGAGCGTCATTACAAATTACCAGCCTTGATAGCTGCTGAGGTTCTCTCTAGTAACCAACTTGACTGGAATCAGAATCTCAGATGACTCAGGTTTTTTACCCTGAATGATATCGTTGCCAATCTGAACCGCTTTTTCAGCCATCCCTGCGGGATTTTGAGCCGCAGTTGCAGCAAAGACACCATCCTTATCTTCCATTGCTTTGGTTGCATCTGGCGATCCGTCAACCCCAACAATAAAAAATTCATTGCGTCTTGCTTGTCTAGCTGCTAAATCTGCACCAACACCGCTTTGATCGTTCGTAGCAAAAACGGCATCAATTTTCGGAAAGGTTGTCAGCAAATCGCTCATGACTCTCAGTCCTCCATCCCTAGTCCCTTCAGCGTTTTGCTCTTTAGAGATGAGTTTAATATTCGGATATTTAGACAATGATTTCTCACAGCCACTCACTCGCTGATTGATTGAGTCCATTGGAGTACCGTTGAGGATGACTACACTACCTTGACCTTTGAGGCGATCGGCAATATATTGGCAAGCAACTTCACCAGCTTGGGTATTGTTGGAACTAATCATCGCATCCACATCTGCATCAACGGCTGAATCTAATGCAATCACAACCCTACCTGCAAGCCTTGCTTGGTCAATAACTGGTTTAACTCCTTTTTTATCAACAGCGCTGAGGATAATTAAGTCAGTATTTGCAGCCGTAAAATTTTCGATTTGATTGGTTTGTTGATTTAGGTCAAAGGCACTGGAAACTGCATTAACTCTGATATTCCCTCCGATTTTTTGGGCTTCTGTTTCGGCCCCCTTCTGCACAGCATTATAGAAAGGATTGCCTAAATCACCCAAAGCTACACCGATTGTTTGCAATTTTCTATTTGAAGTACTAAGACTCTCTGCACTGATATTAGTAGCCTTGTTAGTAGTATTAGTAGCAGTGTTGTCATTATGAGCGCCATTTGTACAACCAACAACCACAAAACCTAATATACCAGCTATGAGCAAAATTCTTTTCATATTCATCTATTTCTAACAACTGATTTAAATTTGAGAAAGGCGATCGCAAGATAAACTAAGTCTTAAAAACTTAGACCTAACCTAGTGATACTACTAGCTTTTGCAATTTAAACTCCAAAGGTATTGGATTTGGAAGTAGTGGAGTTATTGCTATTAGTTTCACAAAACAAAATGGGTTATTTTTAAAGCAGAATTACGAACATTACACTACTTAAAATACTCACATTCTTTTGGTGAAATGACTTTGTAGTGCATAGCCTGAAAACAGCTTTTAAGTGAAAATTCCAAAAATTAGTATTATTAAAGTTGTCAATCTTTATTTATTTTGACTTTTTTCATTTTATCCCGATCCAGTGCAAAAATTATTTTTGTTTATCGAACTTTACAAATATAAAAGGTTTTAAATCTCTCGATAGAACCCAAAGTCTTTATTCCAAAGTATTTGGATAAGTTAGGCTATTCAATATTAGGATTGATGTTAAAAACGTTAACATTTCTCAATCAATCTTTTTCAGAAAAGATACTATTAGAGTAGAGAGCTTTTTGATTGTTAGTGCGAAATTTCGGAAAATGTAAACATCCTTTGGTTAGATTTTTAAAATCAACTTTCATCAGCTTGACAAGTGTATTTGTTTGTTATTGCTCTTCTTTCATATGCAGGCAATAAAAGAGTAAACAAGATGATATTTGTAAGCTTGATTAGGGATAAAAAAAGTTTGCATATCAATTCTTGTTCTTATTTTATCTCCCCAAAATAGAAGATTACAAATTCTTCTAGCAGTTTAAAACTTTAATGTTGTCGGTAAATATTTAGCCACCAAATCTTCATAGTATGGTTTTAATTTCTGCCAATCAGGAGGAATAGGGTTTTTGGAATACAAATCGTAGGGATTGAATAAACGTACCCATTTAAACATTTCTCGATCGTGTTTATCCATCAAATGCTCATAGGCATTTTCACGATGTTGAGGATAAAATGAGTGATAGCGAAGCATATACAATGCAGGTTCGGGCAAATAGTTTTTCATCATCTGATAAAAATACTCATCATGCCCCCATGATATATGTACATTACTTAATCCACAGTTAGGCTCGTAAATGCCATATTTAGTATTGTAATCGGGGTTATTATAATCAAGATTTTCTTTAAAGAATTCTGAGAAAACAATTTTATTAGAAAATGCACAACCTACAGGATAAGTATCCCCTACGGTAGCCCATTGAGGTTCACCAAACAGACAAAGCACTTTCCCCATATCGTGAAAGAAGCCAGTAAGTACCATCCAGTCAGGATGACCATCAGCGCGAATCGCTTCTGATGTTTGCAATAGATGCTGTAACTGATCCATGTCTGTATCAGGATCGGAATCATCAACCAATTGATTCAAAAATTCGACCGCATCCCAAACAGACATTTCTTTTTTATCAAACTTCAAAAATTCTTTTTCTTTTTGAAGGACAAAATTATATGTTTGATTAATATGATTTAACCGATAAAACTCTTTTACCGTATATCTAATAGTAGTTTCGTAATTCCTGTACTCTTCGGTGGTTTTACCTTCTTTAACGATGTTATCTGGATCGGGATAGCGATTAAGTAAGTCTTCTTCCCATTCTTCTAGTGAATGTAAGGGATTGTTTTGAACTTGAGCAATGGCATTATTTAGAGTTTGAGACATATCTTCCTAGTTGTCGATATTGTATTTGTTAAATTGTACTTTCGCACTCTATTATGCACAGGTGTGCAAAACCTGTATTAGACTTATTTATTATTTTTGCACACGTGTGCAAAAATAGGTGTTAAGTTTCATTTCGTCTTTGCATACCTGTGCATAATTCAACCTGAGTTCGACAGACCTCTCCCTCCCAGCCTCCCTCTCCTGGTAGGAGAGGGAGGAGTAACAAGTAAGGAGGGTTTTTGCTCCCCTCTCCTGGTAGGGGCTGGGGGAGAGGTCAAAATAGCACTCGTCGAACTCACGTTAATTTATTTCTTCCAGTGTTTTATCCAATCTGCTTGGATCGGAGTTAAGACAAAGCACTGATGCGATCGCTAATTAATTCTTAGAGACTTTGATGCCTTCTGGGTAGCGACAACCTTGTACCACAGCACCCAATCGCCCAGCGTCGGCATATTGCTACGCCTCTATAGCTGATTTTTGTGTTGGATAGATTTTTGAAAAGGCTTGTGTATACGCGTACACAAGCCTTTGATTATATATAAGCTTCTCTTTTGTTTTACACACGCGTGCAAAACCTCTGTTAATTTTTTATCGAACTCAGCCAAGGGAGTCGTTAACTATTTTATTAATTGTATGACAGTGGAATCCTTGACAATATTAGCCAACTCTTGTAGCTGGTTTATCGCTTCTGCACCCTCCAACTTCATTAATTCGCGATCGTCCCACAATTCCATCCAAGTAATTCCGTAATCAGACACTAAAAACCGAATCAGGTGCTTTTCTTTCAGGCTAACCATAAATGAAGCACTGTTCATTTGCTCGCCGCATGTATAACAAGACGCAGTATAGCCATGCCGCTCAAGTATAATTGTCAAGGCTTGCAGGTTCATTACCAAGTCTTGGACGAATTCCTGATGCTGTTGCGCTAATCTTATAAACACTACTTTTCTCCTACCATTACAGTTATCTGCTTGCTTTTATATTTTTTTAGACTTACATCTGATGTGATTTAGTTGCCAAAAATTCGTGTTTTCCTAGATACGTGATTAATCTTAATATTACGGTTGTCACCACTCAGCTAAATTTCTAAAGCAGTTCTAATGTTTTGGACAATTATTTGGGGTGGCTGTGCAACATCCATAGATAGAGTATCTACTGGTTCTTCAAGTGTATAAAACTGACTATTGAGTAGTTTTTCACTCATGTAATGATTGCTACGCTTTTTTAACCGCATTTGAATCAACTCGTAAGACCCTTTGAGGTAAACTAACTTGATGCGTTCGCTATCCACTACCAAAAATTGCCGATAGCTATTTTTTAAAGCCGAACACGCCAGCACTACATTTTTATTTTCTTGCAACCAATGCTTGATGGCTGTTTGCAAATCTTGTAACCAAGGTATTCTGTCCTCTTCACTCAGAGGGATACCGCGCCGCATTTTCTCAACATTTTCTGGCGAGTGGAAAGTATCAGCGTCGCTAAATTCCCATTCTAAGGAGTCTGCTAGTAGTTTTCCGATGGTGGTTTTTCCAGAACCAGATACACCCATGACGATAATAATCATTTTTTTCTTAATAAAAGTTCAACTAATTCGGAATTTGTAATTTGTAACTTGTAGTTGTAATCATTGACGGAGGTGAAAGTGAGGATTTTTAACTCCTTGCCATGCAAAATGTGAGTTGTATTCAAATCTCTTGACAAATGACGATTATTTTCTATAATACATACAAATGCACACGTGTGCAATATTTAAAACCTAAAATAAAATAATGAATAAACGAAGAATTTCAATTGAAGATATTGCCCGCAGAGCAGGGGTTTCTCATTCTACAGTTTCACGCGCTTTGCGAGATAATGCTCTCATTAGCCCGAAAGTGCGAGAAGAAATTAAGCGACTGGCAGAGGAGATGAGTTATGTGCCAAATGCTATTGCTCAAAGCTTGCAAAATAAACGTACTAATACTATTGGTGTAGTAGTAACTTCAATTTCAGATCCCTTTTACGCTGAGGTGGTAGAGGGAATCGAGAAGATAGCCAAACCAGCAGGTTTGAGTGTTTTGTTGAGTGCTTCACACCGAGATTTTGAGGAGGAAATGGCAGCTATTGATACTTTTCATCGCCGCAGGGTAGACGGGATTTTAATAGCTGACTCGCGAATTAGTAAACAGCATACTAAACAACTCACACAAATTGCTGTACCAACAGTTCTAATTAATAGTCAAACTGAAGACCAATCAGAAATATTTCATTCAGTTGCAATAGACGATCGCTTAGGTGCTAAATTAGCGACAGAGCATCTAATTAGTTTAGGACACACGGCTATTGGTTATTTGGGTGTAGGCGATCGCAGCAGATCGAACCAGCAACGCCTAGAAGGATATCAAATGGCCCTTGCAGAAGCTGGTATCCCACAAAATACTGATTGGGTTTCAATTAGTGACGAATATAATACTAGAACCAGCGATGTTAACACCGGACAAAATATGCTGTCTAAACTATTGACTGCGGAAGTTACAGGCATATTTTGTTACAACGATATGGTGGCGGTTGGCGCTCTGTTAGCTTGCCAAGAATTAGGTATTTTAGTACCGCGAAATTTAAGCCTCGTTGGATTTGATGGTATTGCTTTGGGCGGTTACGTTACGCCGCCGCTGACCACAATTAGTCAGCCAATGTTGGAAATTGGTGGCTATGCCATGCAAATGTTACTCGATTTAATAGAAGAAAAAACTGTGGAAAACCGCGTTTTATCTCCTTTTCTATTAAAACGTGGTAGCAGTGCAGCATTATTAACAATTTAAAATTTAAAACATTTTATACAAAAATTATGTTAACTAAAAAACTGGGTTTATCTCCCGATCGCTGCTTTTCTCCTGAACCAGTTCAAAGACGATTAGCTCATCAATTTTTTGACAGCATATCTGCGTTACCTCTAGTTTGCCCACACGGTCACGTAGATCCAGCTTTGTTAGCTAATCCGGCAGCCCGTTTTGGTTCGCCCACGGAATTACTGATTATCCCCGACCACTACCTTTTGCGGATGCTCTATAGTCGGGGCGTATCTCTGCAATCTTTGGGGATACCAACCAATGATGGTTCGCCAGCAGAAACCGACCACCGTAAAATCTGGCAATTGTTCGCCGACCATTTTTATCTATTCCAAGGTACTCCGTCAGGGTTGTGGCTGAAAGAGGAACTAACTAACGTCTTTGGGGTGGATGAACCTTTAAATTCTTGCAATGCTGGACGTATCTATGATTATCTAGAAGGTTTGTTAGCCTCACCGGAGTTTTCCCCTCGTGCTTTATTCAAACGCTTTAACATCGAAGTGCTTTGTACTACCGATGCCGCCAGTGATAATTTAGAGGATCAGCGATCGCTCCACGAAGAAGGTTTTACTCAAATTAGACCAACTTTTCGCCCTGATGCAGTAGTTAACCTGGATGCTCCTGGTTGGCGCGAAAATCTTTCCAAGTTGGAAAGCACTATTGGTAGAGAAATTAATACTTATGCCAATTTTGTAGAAGCTTTAGAAGAACGTCGAGCTTTCTTTAAAAAAATGGGTGCGACAGCTACCGATCAAGGTGCAGCTACACCTTATACCACACGCCTTTCTGACCAAGAAGCTGAAGCTATCTTTGCGAGAGCATTAGCCAGTAAGCTGAATTTAGGTGATGTAGAACATTTTACCGGTCATATCTTCATGGAAATGGCGCGGATGAGTGTGGAAGATGGGTTAGTGATGCAAATGCGTTGTGGTGTGATGCGTAATCATAACCCAGCTTTATTTGAGAAATTTGGAGCTGATAAAGGTGCTGATATTCCCGTAAAAATCGAATGGACTCACAATCTACGCCCATTGTTATCAGCTTACGGTAGCGATCGCCGCTTCCATTTAATCATTTTTGGCATGGATGAAAGCACTTATAGCCGCGAAATGGCTCCGTTAGCTGGTCATTATCCCAGTGTATTGCTCGGGCCGCCTTGGTGGTTTCACGACAGCGTAAATGGTATGGAGCGTTATTTCAATCAGGTAATGGAAACTGCGGGAATTTATAATACTGCTGGATTTAATGATGATACACGGGCTTTTGTTTCGATTCCGGCTCGTCACAATGTTTGGCGGCGGGTAGCTTGTAATTGGTTGGCTGGATTGGTCGCACGGGGATTGGTTGAGGAAGAGGAAGGGTATGGTATGGCTCGTGCTTTGGCTTATGACCTTGCTAAGGTTGCTTATAAGTTTGAGGGGAATTGAAACGCAAAGGGGCGCGGAGGGAAGCGCAGAGGTACGCAGAGAGGGGGAATGGGTGATGTCAGAGTTGATTTTAAGTAAACTTTTTAGTTTGAAGGAGCGGGTGGCAGTAGTTACTGGTGGTTCTGGTGTGCTTGGTGGGGCTATGGCAAAGGGTTTGGCTCTGGCTGGAGCGCGAGTGGTGGTTTTGGGTCGCAATGAAGTTAGGGCGGGGGCGGTGGTGGCTGAGATTACTGCTAATGGTGGAGAAAGTATGGCTGTGGTGGCAGATGTTAGCGATCGCTCCCAATTAGAAATCGCTAGGGATGTTATTATACAGCGTTGGGATGAGATAGATATTTTGGTAAATATGGCTGGTGGTAATATTCCGGCTGCCACAATTACTGCTGATGGGAATATTTTTGAGATGCCACATACAGCTTTTGAGGAAGTAGTTAGCCTCAATTTAGTTGGTACTCTCCTACCTTGTCAGGTTTTTGGTCAAGCAATGGTGGAAAGAAGTCAGCCTCACGGTTGCATTGTCAATATTTCTTCTATGTCTGCCATCCGAGCGATTAGTCGGGTGGTTGGCTACTCGGCGGCGAAAGCGGGGATAGATAACTTTACTCGCTGGCTAGCTGTAGAACTCGCCCAAAAGTATGGTGATGGAATGCGAGTAAATGCGATCGCACCAGGTTTTTTTATTGGCGAACAAAATCGAGATTTACTCTTAAATTCTGATGGTAGTTTGACCGAACGCGGACAAAAAATTATTGACCATACTCCCGCCGGACGTTTCGGGAAACCAGATGAATTACTCAGCACCTTAATCTGGTTATGTAGTTCTGGTTCTAGTTTCATCAACGGGGTAGTTGTGCCGGTAGATGGTGGATTTAGTATCTACAGTGGAGTTTAATAATGTCATGTATTCACTGGCTGTAAATAATGGGACACTTTCAAATGAGCAAGTTTCCGAGCTAGTTCATAAGCTTTCGCAAACCCTAAATTTGATGGACAGCGCATCTTGGTGTTAATTCCAGATAGTACCCGTACTGCTCCCATCCCGCAAATGTTTCGATTGCTTCATCAGGAGTTGAGTCAAAGAGTAGCGGCTCTGGATTTTTTAATTGCTCTGGGTACACATAATCCGATGAGTGAAGAACAAATCAATCACTTGGTAGGAGTGACACCAGAGGAGCGAGAAACAACTTTTAAAAAAGTTCGCATATTTAACCATCTGTGGAATGAGCCAGATACTTTTATTTCTTGTGGAGTAATTTCGGCAGATGAAATAGCAGAAATTAGCAGTGGAATGCTACATCAATCAGTTGACGTGCGGATTAATAAGCTGGTAACAGAATTCGATTTGCTCGTGATTTGCGGCCCAGTTTTTCCCCATGAAGTTGTCGGTTTTTCTGGTGGAAATAAATATTTTTTTCCTGGTATTGGTGGTCAAGAAGTAATTAATCTCTCACACTGGTTAGGTGCTTTAATTACTTGTTACGAAATTATTGGTACGCTGGGAATCACACCAGTCCGGCGTTTGATTAACCGAGCCGCTAACCTGATTTCTACCCCAAAGCTTTGTTTGGCGATGGTGGTCGCACCGAAAACAAATCAGCTAGCTGGACTTTATATAGATAAACCAGAGTCAGCTTGGGAAGCTGCTGCAAAACTATCAGCTAAACTGCATATTAAATATGTAGATCGGCCTTTTAAACAAGTGCTTTCAGTCATGCCCCAAATGTATGATGACATTTGGACTGCGGCTAAAGGAATGTACAAGCTAGAGCCAGTAGTAGCTGACGGAGGCGAAGTAATTATATATGCGCCTCATATTACCGAGTTTAGCTATACACACGGCGAAATTTTATCCCAAATTGGCTATCATGTGCGGGATTACTTTCTCAAACAGTGGCATAAATTCCAAGACTATCCTGCTGGAGTGCTAGCCCATAGTACTCACTTAAAAGGGATGGGTACTTTTGATCCGATAAAAGGAGAACAAGCGCGGATTCGCGTGACTTTAGCTACCGGCATTTCTGCTGAACGCTGTGCTGCTCATAACTTAAACTATCGCGATCCGGCGACCATTCAACCCACTCAATGGGCTAACCGAGAGGATGAAGGCATATTGCTTGTGCCGAAAGCTGGCGAGATACTGTACCGTTTAAGTGACAGTAATTTTCAGGAAACTAAATCGTAGTTTTCGAGACGCGATAAATCGCCGTCTCTACAGGTGTTTTGGTTTTATCTGAAGTGTATTGAATCATAAACTGCGATCGCAGGTTAATTTTACACTTCGCGCTATTCTTGATCTGATGAAACGTTAGCGAATCAGTTTATAGCAGCGAACAAAAAAGCATGGGTGGGAAATTAATTGTATTTGAAGGGGTGGAAGGCTGTGGCAAAACAAGCCAAATGCAGCTTTGTTCTGAGTGGTTGGAAAGTCTCGGTGTTTCTGTGGTGGTAACTCGCGAACCGGGGGGAACAGAGTTAGGTGTACATCTTCGCTGCTTGCTACTAGAAAAGGCAGAGGACAAGCCAGTTGCAGAAGTGACAGAACTCTTGTTGTATGCTGCTGACCGATCGCAACACGTTGAACAAGAACTTAAACCGCAACTGCAAGCTGGGAAATATATTTTATGCGATCGCTACACTGACTCTACCATTGCCTACCAAGGATATGGTCGCGGTCTGAATATGAGTTTAATCAATCAGCTTAATAATATTGCCACTGGTGGTTTAGAAAGCGACCTAACTATTTGGTTAGATGTCGATGTCGAAGTCGGACTGTCCCGCAAACGGGGAGATGGAGTCGGACTAGACCGCATTGAACAGGAGACAATCGCTTTTCATCGGCGCGTTCAGCAAGGATACGCACATTTAGCAGCATCCCATCCCTCACGAATTGTGCGGGTAAATGGCAGCTTGAGTAAAGAAGCTGTACAACAGGTAATTCAAGAAATTTTGCGCGTACATCTGCACTTGGCGAGGTAGGACAAAAATAAACTTTAGAAAAGTTGCTGTACTAAACTCCAACAACTTTTCATTACTTACCTTTTTTCTCATCCAGTGCTTTCTGAATAGCTTCTCTGCAAAACTCAGGAGGGTCGTCTTGTGCTTTTACCTCTTCCTTCATTTTTTCGGTGACACGAAAATTAAGATTTTGTGTTAGCGGTTCTTCTCTATCAGACTTAAGTGGTTTTAAATTTTCTGGATTACCTTTAGGGTTAGGCATTGTTGAGAGATGTAAATATAGCTTGAACGATACGTGAACATATAGATAGAGTTTTATATCGGTGGTGTTCGCGTCTGTCAAAACAGTTCACCACCGATACCACTTTTACAAATGGGTAATTCTATTTTATGTTCACAAGGTCAGAACTCGAAATCAAAACTACTGCTGAGTTGAGAGACTTATGTAGGCGTTATGGATTAAAGCCTACCGGGAATGGAGGGTACAAAACTAGTTGGATTGTCACCTTGATGGCATTCCCACAGATAGCACTCTCGCAATTAAGGCAAGGAAAAGGTTTAAAATCACCAGGCTTTAGTGTTATTCAATTCCTCGAAGGAGTCGTAGATGAGATGAACTCCCCCACTGATGAACAAGCGGCACTAATTCGGATAACTTTAGAGCGCAAGGCTATGAGCTATCCTGACCGATACAACCAAGAGAGTTTACTAAACTTGCACAAAGCGAAGATGCACCTTGAGATGGCGATCGGACTGCTAAATCAGTAAATCAGTTTACAAGCCGAAAGTAGTTAGTCCCTAGCAACCTAAAGCTGGGGACTTTTCTATATCCTATATACCCAAAGGGTTTGCTGTCTCTATTAACCTTTATGCGTACATTTACTTGTCAAATTTTTTCCTGATTCTTCAGCTATTCTGGCTCCTGAATTCAGAAGGACTGAATTCTTACGACAAGGGATGCAGAGATTTTTCAGATAATATCAGCATTTATCTGAGATTTTGACGATTTTATAAAATTTTTTGTTATCAGTAAAATATATATTTAAGATTGCCCAAAATCATCAAAACTTCATCATTCAGAGTGTATTTACCTCTTGAGGAGTGTGTAATTTCCGTACTAGGATAGATGAAAAATATAGAAGTAAAAGCTTAAGATTTAAAGATAATTGTTAATAAGTTTAGTATCTGAAGTTATTTTCTGATGCAAAGTGAATCAATAAAAAGCACTACAACAACAGAAAGAAAAAACTTCTAATTCAAGTTTTATTTGTTAGGAGGTTTATGATGCGAATTGCTCAAGTAGCTCCACTGTGGGAAAGAGTTCCACCTCCAGCTTATGGTGGTATAGAGTTAGTAGTAGGGTTACTGACTGATGAATTAGTCCGGCGCGGACACGAAGTAACTTTATTTGCATCGGGAGATTCTATTAGTCTGGCAAAACTAATTTCAGTTCATCCCCGCTCTCTCAGACTCGATCGCACAATCAAAGATTACAGCATTTACGAGATGCTGAATCTAGCTTCGGTGTATGAACGTGCAGAAGAGTTTGATATTATTCACTCCCATATTGGTCATGGGGCACTGTCTTATGCAAATCTAGTAAAAACTCCTACAGTTCACACGTTGCACGGTACTTTTACCCCTGACAACGAAAAGATGTTTAGTTTTGGTAAAAAACAACCCTATATCAGTATTTCCAATTCACAACGAGAACCAAGATTAGGGTTGAACTGTATAGCAACGGTTTACAATGGGATTGATGTTAGCAGTTATGAGTTTCACTCCCAACCAGAAGATCCTCCTTACCTAGCATTTTTAGGTCGGATGTCTCCAGACAAGGGAGTGCATTTAGCCATAGAAATTGCAAAACTTGCTGGTTGGCATTTAAAAATGGCGGGTAAGGTGGATGTCGTTGATGTGGAATACTTTGAGAAGGAAATCAAACCACATATTGACGGCGAGCAAATTGAGTATTTAGGTGAAGCCAACCACGAGCAAAAAAATGCTCTAATGGGAGGTGCAGTAGCAACTCTGTTCCCCATCACTTGGCGGGAACCCTTTGGATTGGTGATGGTAGAGTCAATGGCTTCCGGTACGCCAGTGATTGCGATGAAATTGGGTTCTACTGAAGAGGTAATTTCCCACGGTAAGACGGGTTTCCTTTGCAATAATATTCAAGAGTGCATCAGTGCGATCGATCGGGTAACAGAGTTAGACCGCTATGCCTGTCGCCAACATGTCGAAAATCTTTTTAGCGTTGAGCACATGACTGATGGCTATGAGGCGGTTTATCAACAGATAATAGCAGAACGATTTTCTCAGAATGGGCGTTTCCGTAGTTTGCTTAGTTTAGGTAGCAGCCAAATTTAAATATGGTATTTGTGTAATCTTAGATGTTTTTAACTAGGTAGAATACTCGTTGTAGGGATGTACAGCTAGCTGTACGCCTTACAAAGTCACGCGATATCTACGACGGACTATCGCCTACGCTCCATTTTTCTAAAGTTATAGCACTCACTCCTGGAACTTTTCCTAAGTCTTGTAAAGATATAAATTGTTCCTTCTGCCCTCTGCCTTCTGCCTTCTTCAATTGAGGACATCGTGTTTGTTCTAATTTAATTTTTTGTTGAATTGCTGGTGGTAAGCCTGGTTTTACTTTGGCATAAAGACGAGCAAATTCTCGCACATAATGGGCAGCAACTACCGGATTTTCGATCGCTACAAGCGTCTCATCGTTACCATTATTGGCTGTATCTGACCAATTATGAGAACCTGTAATTACTGTTTGACTATCAATAACAGCAAATTTGTGATGCAATAAATCGCCTTTGGGTAATACAGGTACACCTACGGTAGTAATTGGATTTGACCAAGGATGATTGTCAACTTCATATTTACATTTGTTACTAAGAGCAACCCCCATCATATCTAAGGCTTCGCTGTAAGGACGGTAGGCAAATTGTGGTTCAATTAAAGCGCGAATTTGCACGCTTTGTTGATGGCGTTTTTCTAAAATATTGGCAAGAGGCTGTTCGGAAAAAACAAATAACGCCATGTCAATAGATTTGGTTGCTGAATCTAAAGTTTTACCAATTAAACCATTACTACTGTTACTCCAAAGTTGAGTTGGAGAAGTAGGCGAAAATTGCACAGTAATTTTGGTGTTACCTAAAGAAATAACTTTAGGTAAACGCATCGGTTTTTTCAAACCAAATTGACTATCCATCTGACCCCCCGGCCCGTCTCCCCACATAACATTAAACTCTTCTGTAAATAAAGCAGCTAATTCCGGGCTGTCAATCTGCAATAAGTTATTGGCATTGCCTAAACTACTAAGATTTGTAAAATCACCAGAAGTATCACTTAATGTAAAATTAGCTGAAGTGATAATTACGAGGCGATTGTCCACAATCACAAATTTATGATGCATCAAGCTGCTACCTGCTGAACCATCGGCTCGATCGTCTAGCCAGGGAATTTGGGCATTCTGCAAAATTATCAAAGCATCTCTTTGATTGATTTCGCCTGGACTGAGTTGATTATCTTGGTTAAGATCGATAAATTTGCGAAATTCGTTGTAACGTTCCTGTTCTCTTTTATCTAACTTACCTACTTCGGCAGATGTTAAGCTACTCCAAGGTCGGCTATAGGTATTTTCTAAAATTATCCTGACTTTTACCCCAGCTTTTTGTCTATCAGCCAATGCTTGGGCAACTTTGGGCAAACGTAATTCTTGTACCGCCACATCTACTGTAGATTTAGCTTGCACAATAGCATCGACAATCTGTTTTTCTAAATCATCCCCAAGGCGAGTTTGCTGACGGTAAGCTTCTTGGTATTCTGAAGACTCAGAATGGTTAAAGTAAACTCGAACTAAGGGGTCTTGTGGTAAGGGTGCTGAACGCTGATTAAATGACTGGACTCGTTGACAACCAGCGAGGGAAAATATCAGTAAAAAGATATATAAAAAATATCTTGGTCTAGAAATAAGTTGCACTGTAATCTGTTAAAAGTGGATTGGGAGTGGACATATTTATCATTCCCAAAATTTTGCGTTCGGAATTAAGTAGAGAAATAGCTTTCCAAGTACAGGAAAAAAGCCGCTACTAGATGTAGAATTACAGATATTTTTTCAGGATTTGTCCACTAAAACTGTATCTGCTGGCAAGATCGGCAGTCTATCACCAACGTGTGTTCTCACCATTATCGGTTATATGCAAATTTATCTAGATTACAGCGCCACTACTCCGACTCGAAAAGAAGCGATCGCAGTTATGCAAACAGTCCTCACTCAACAGTGGGGCAATCCTTCCAGCTTACATGAGTGGGGACAACGGGCGGCAATGGTTGTAGAACAAGCCAGAGTCCAAGTTGCTGGTTTAATTAACGCCGCCACTCCTGAATCGATCGTTTTTACTTCTGGTGGCACTGAGGCAAATAATCTAGCAATTATGGGTGTGGCTCGGTTGTACGCTGTACCTCAACATATAATTATCTCCAGCGTTGAGCATTCCGCAATTTCTGAAACAGTAAAGTTGCTAGAAATGTGGGGTTGGGAAGTTACGCGCTTATCTGTAGATATTAAAGGTAGAGTCAATCCCTTGGATTTAAAAGCGGCGTTGCGGCATAATACAGTTTTGGTTTCTATAATTTACGGTCAAAGTGAAGTTGGGACTGTACAACCGATCGCAGAACTGGGTAAAATTGTGCGATCGCATGGTGCTTTGTTCCATACAGATGCGGTGCAAGCTGCGGGACGCTTACCCATAGATGTGCAACAACTACCTGTAGACTTACTTAGCCTTTCCAGTCATAAAATATATGGGCCGCAAGGTGTAGGGGCGTTGTATGTGCGTCCTAGTGTGGAGTTAATGCCCTTGCTGGGTGGTGGTGGACAAGAAATGGGACTGCGTTCTGGTACACAAGCAGTACCGATAATTGCCGGATTTGGTGTAGCAGCAGAATTAGCAGCCGAAGAATTAGCTACAGAAACACCACGATTAATTGAATTACGCGATCGCGCTTTTGCCCAATTAGCTGAGATTCCTGGTTTAATTCCTACAGGGGATACTTGCGATCGTTTACCCCACCATGTCAGTATGTGCTTAGAAAACGCCGACGGAAAAAAACTCAGCGGTAAAGCCTTGGTGCGACAGCTAAACCTTGCTGGCATCGGTATCAGTGCTGGTGCTGCTTGTCACAGTGGTAAACTTAGCCCTAGTCCAATATTGTTAGCGATGGGTTATTCCGAAAAAGCTGCCTTGGGTGGAATTCGCATCACATTGGGGCGTGATACGACTGAAGCTGATATAGATTGGACGGTAATGGTGTTGAAGCAAGTTTTGCAAAGGCTAACACCAGTTATTAGTGGGCAACCTAAGTATATTTCAAAAATCAAATAGGAGTCATATAACAGCGAGCCAACTGTTGCTGCGATCGCCTAATAACAAGTTTTGTTTGTATAACAATCCGATTTAATTTGCGAGAATTGTAAGCCACAGATATCTGACTTGTTTTAGAAGTCAGATATCTAGTTTCTTACAAATAATTCAGCATTGTATCAGACTGATAAAGCCTCTGTCTGATTCGTAGTTGCCTGGGTAATAGGATTGACTTTTATAAATTGTTCGATTGCATCTTTTACTTTCGGCCCTTTACCATACACTCTAGAATCATAAATCAAACCAATATCAATGAAAGCTTGAGCCGCAGCGATCAAAGTTTTAATATTTTTATTGCTGGAATCATCCATCTCTTCATTTACACGGATATTCTGAACTATGCAATCATCATTGTATTCTTTTAAGTTTGTATTTACAGCTTGAACTAAGTACTGATTTTTCCTTTGATATTTTTTTTCTATGAGAGTACGAGTCATTTTATAATCTTCATTTGCTAAGGGTTTGTATCTTTCATTCAAATCAAAATCCAATCGGAGGTAGTGCCCTGACTCGAAACCTCCAAGGATGTTTTGACAAATCGTACTATTTATTTCACCTGTTGGTTCCATGAACACATCCACTAGCCGCTCTACCCAGTTTAACGTGTGCCATTTTTTTATTTGTTCATATTCAAATGGGTTGGCGCTTCTACCCGTACCGATAGAAAGTACAGAAATGTCCTCTAGTTTAAGATTTTCTAAATTATATTTTTTCTTGTCTTCTAGTGATAATTTAGGAGAACGACTCACTTTTAAAGCTTGACTAATTGCTGCCAAGGATGGATTATTAGCACAAACTCCACCATCAATATGAGGGAATGACCATTTACCAAATACCTGTTCGTTAGATGCTTTTAACTCGCGTGGAGGGAAGAAAGTTGGCGCTGATGCCGAACTAATACATATATCTTTTAGTGGAATTCCATCGTACCAGCGAGCACCTAAATCAGGATGTAAATTGGTGAAAAAAGTTGTGTTGCGATAACGCATATCATAGGCGAGAATCAACAATATAGTATTCGTAATTTCGCCAATTTTAGTCTCACCTAAAGCAGATTCATCTTCCAGAGCTTTCTCTAATCCATCATGAGAATATTTAGGTGAAAATATATTTCTGACAAATCGCCAGGGTTTTTCAAAATTCCTTGGCTGCGGGAAGATTTGCTCGGCTTTTGTTTCATATAGTTTCAGCAGTTGAGTTGTGTTTAAGCCTTTCGCCAGTCCCGCAGCAATAATTGAACCAGTAGAAGTACCAGTAATCATGTCAAAGTATTGGTGTAATTCTAAGCCGTAAGTTGCTTGGATTCGACTTTCAACCTCTTTGAGCATTTGTACTGAAACTACACCACGAATTCCACCACCATCTAAACTGAGAATTTTGAATGTCATAACCTACTCCTAATAAGACAACCATTAAAACAATGGTTATATGGTTCCCAGTTATTGGTGAAAAATTTCACGGTGTGTCAGAAAAGAGAAGCAAGTGTCCGTAGCGTTTACACTTTTACCACAATGATTTTACCTTTCTACAAAAAAATTCATACATCTAATCAGCAACACCACCGAAAGGGTTAAAGGAGTTTACCACTTAAGCACTGTACAAACTAAGCATGATGTAAATTATGATAATTGGTCGTTTCGGGCGTTTCACGTAACCCTAATTTACTTACATATTTGCGTAGGCGTAGCCCGCCATAGACATCGCATCCTGTAATATTATTAATAAAAATCAGCATCATGAGTATTATCGTTTTCGGCAGCATCAACATAGACTTGGTAGCAACAACACCCCGGTTGCCAGTTGCAGGAGAAACGTTACTAGGAGAAGACTTTTTTAAAGTTTCGGGAGGGAAAGGAGCCAATCAAGCCGTAGCATTAGCAAAATTGGGCATTCCTACCCAGATTGTGGGGCGTGTAGGTGCAGATGATTTCGGTAAGGAACTTGTTAACAATTTGCAAACATCTGGTGTGCAGACTGATAACATTTTTGTGGATGAAACTGTTAGTTCTGGAGTCGCTATTATCACCGTGAGTCAGACTGGTGAAAATCAAATTGTCGTCATTCCAGGTGCAAATGGGCGTGTCAATCAAGAAGATGTAGAGCGATTATTCCACTTATTACCAGCAGCTACAGCACTACTTTTACAACTAGAAATTCCGATTACTGCCGTGATTGCTGCTGCTAAAGCCGCAAAAGGTGCAAACATAAAAGTGATTTTTGACCCCGCACCCGCACAATCTAATTTACCAGATGAATTGTATCCATTGGTAGACATTATTACACCGAATGAAGTTGAAGCAGCGCAATTGGTAGGTTTTCCTGTGAATGGTGAGGAACAAGCCGCTAAAGCAGCTGCGGTTTTATTGCAACGGGGTGTGAAATGTGCGATCGTCAAACTGGGTGCTAAAGGTGTTTTTTGTGCCACTGCTGAAGAAAAGTTTTTTGTACCTGCGTTTTCAGTTCATGCAGTTGACACAGTAGCCGCAGGCGATGCTTTTAATGGTGGTTTAGCAGCGGCACTTTTTGAAGGACTTTCCTTACATCAAGCAGTTGTTTGGGGTGCAGCAGCAGGTGCTTTGACAGCGACAAAACCAGGCGCACAAACTTCGCTACCGGGTAGGTTGACATTTGATGCATTTCTTAAGGAAAAGGGAATGGGTAGTAGTTTTTAAGGGTAGGTATTTAAAAAAGTATAGAATAAACAGGTAAAATGCTTATCTGATAGGGATTGGCAGAAATATCAGTGCAAAGCTTCTGAACGATGTAGGGTGTATAGCAGGAGAAATGCAGGTAGGAAAAGGGAGGAATTAAGTATGGCACTATATCTAGACTCCGCGATCGCATCGGAAGCTGAAGTTGTTAAACTTTGGGGATGGGTAAAAGGTATCACCACAAATCCCACGTTGTTATCTCAAAGCGATACTCCACCAGAAACCACACTCAAAAAACTGGTTGCCTTGACAAATGGGCCGTTATACTATCAACTTATGGCATCTGATAAAGCTGGGATGCTAGCTGAAGGTAGAAAGGCTTTCGAGATTATTGGTTCGCAAACAATTTTAAAAATTCCCGCAACACCGTTAGGGTTTGAAGTAGTGGCGAGTCTATCACCAGAGATTACCTGTTCGGTGACAGCGATTTATAGTGCAGCACAGGCAGCAGTCGCACAAGAAGCAGGAGCTAAAATTGCCATAGCTTATGTAAATCGAGCTACCCGATTGTTAGGTGATGGTATTGCTTTAGTGCGGGATATGGCTAGCGTACTCAAAGGTAGTGATACGGAAATCTTGGCAGCTAGTATCAAATCTCCTGAAGAAGCAGCCGCATCATTGCAAGCCGGGGCACATCATTTAACTTTACCATTGGCAATGTTGCAGGCGATCGCAACTCATGAATTCTCACAAAAAACTGTTGAAGAATTCGCTAAAGGAGGCATCGGTTTAAGTAATTCGTAGTACTTCGGCTACGCTCAGTACAAGTTCGTAATTCGTAATTCGTAATTTGTATGCGTTCAATAAGTGAATTTAGCTAAACTATAAAAATCAAATTTACTCAACATCTCCAAAAAGGTGAATACCGCAGGTATTTGCAGAGCATTAGATAAAGTTGCAGTTGCAATTACTCTTTCAAGCGGTGCAGGTAAACTGTATACTTGCACCTTTGGCGGAATGGGTACAGCTGCTAAACGAGGCATAATAGCTGCTCTCAGTCCTTGATTCACCATACTAACGACTGTGGAATCTTCTTGAATGTCGGTAGCAGTATGAATTGGAATTGCGAAAGTCTTCAGGTGGTTGTGAAGAATGCGTCCACAAGGTGTACAAGGAAGCAAAACCGGCGGATAGGCTGCTATGTCTTCCCAAGTAATTTTCGGACTGCTAATTTTGCTATCTGGTGGTAGTAAAGCTACATACTCATCCCGAAAAATTTCCCAGGTTTCAAATTCTTCACCAGTTGGGAGACAAGTAATACCAATATCGGCACGTCCATCATGCAAACACTGTTCTACATCCGTAAAAGCAGCACACTCTATGATTGTGACAGCAATTTCTGGGAATTGATTGTGAAATTGAGCGATCGCTTTTGGTAATAGATGAGTAGCGACGCTCCGAAAAGCCGCAATTCGCACATGGCCACCGTGTAAACCTTTATGCAAGTTTGCTTCGTGTTGCATCATCTCTAGATGCTGCATTGCTTGACGCGCATGATACAAAATGCGCTCTCCAGCAGGTGTCAGCACAGCACCGTGACGACCTCTCGCAAATAATGGCACACCTAATTCTTCTTCTAGCGTGGCGATCGCATGACTAATTGCAGGTTGGGAAAGCTGCAATTCTAAGGCTGCTTCACTAAAGTTACCACGATCTGCTACTGCAACTATGGCTCGGAGTTGGGAGAGTTTCATAGGCAATTGATGAGAACAAGGGTATACACATCCTGACTTTATTGTGGCAAAAAGGTTGTATAGCAATCTGATTTGATTTCTGAATTAATCGTAGGGACTAGGGACTGGGGACTGGGAAGAAGGAATAAAGCTGTACTGAGTTTTTTTCACGCAATCAAATATGAGTCCTATATTAGGGACTTCCAAATAAAAAAATATATAACTTTTATTGTGGGGTGGGCGTCTCGCCCGCCCAGTTCATAGGGCGGACAAGATGTCCACCCCACAAGAGCGGATAATTTATTTCTTGGTAATCCCTTAATAATTTCTCATATCTATAAATGGAATTTATAGAACCTATGCAAGCCATGATTTGATTCCTAACTGAGATGTTGTTACTGTTTTATTTACTAAGCAACTTTCAAGAATAATTTTATGAACAATAACATTAGGTGTTTACAAACAGAAGATATAAAAATAAATTGTAATCCGTCATTCCAGAAAAAAACCAACTCAAACTTCTGGAAATCTCTGCATCTGATTTGGGAGAATTTTGTCAAAAAACTCCTAGCCGATCGTAATGAATTACAAGTTTGGCAAAAGGTTGACCGCCACGGTAATATCTATTGGCAAGCTTACGACCCTGTAACCGGAAAATCTTTCTCTTCAGGTTCGGAAACTGATGTGTCTATGTGGATTGAACAACTTTATCGGTATTAAAAATATGACACAATTTACTTTGGTAATCGGCAATAAAAATTATTCATCTTGGTCGCTTCGTCCTTGGTTAGCGATGAAGCAATTTGGTTTGGAATTCAATGAGATTCGGATTCCTCTCTACAACAACCCAGATTTTTCATCGAAAATTCGGCAATATTCGTCATCAGGAAAAGTACCTGTGTTATTGCACGAAAAACAAACAGTGTGGGATTCTCTCGCTATTTGTGAATATTTAGCTGAAACTTTTCCAACCCTGCAATGGTGGCCAGAGGATAAGGCTGCAAGAGCATTAGCTCGTTCTATCAGTGCAGAAATGCACTCAGGATTTCAAAACTTGCGTCAGAATATGCCGATGAACTGCCGTACTAAATATCCTGGTAAAGGTTTAGAACCCGGCGTACAACAAGACATTGACCGTATTATTAGTATCTGGCAAGAATCACGCCAAAAGTTTGGGGCTGGTGGCAATTTTTTATTTGGCAATTTTACGATTGCCGATGCTTTCTTTGCTCCAGTTGTTCTGCGTTTTATCACATATAATGTGCAGTTAGATACTGTTTCTAGAAATTATGTGGAGTCAGTTTTAGAACTTCTAGCAATGCAAGAGTGGATAAATGCAGCAAAGAATGAGACAGAAGTTATTCCTCAATATGAATTTTAGGAAAATATTAGATGGCGAGAATAAAAAGGGTAGGAATATTTTAATTCGATATGCAAATAAAAAAGATATTCCTGCCATTATGGAATTGATTCATTTGAAAGCTGAATTTGATGGTTGTCCTGAATCTATAGAAGCAACTCCTCAAAAGCTAGAAATTGATTTATTTGGAGAAGCGCCTCTTGCTTTTGTTCTTTTGGCTGAGGTTGATGGCGATACTATTGGGTTGGCAACTTATCACTTTATCTATTCAACTTTTTTAGCAAAACCTGGAATTTGGCTGGATGATTTATATGTCAAAGCTGAATATCGAAGCCACCGAGTTGGTCAAGCACTCATGCTACACTTGCGCCAGATTGCCAAAGAAAAAAGTTGTGGCAGAATCGATTGGACTGTAGCTGTGTCTAACGAGCGTGGAATCAATTTTTATGAAAAAATAGGTGCAAAGATCATTAATAAAGTAAAATTATGCCGCTTAGACGGTCAGATGTTATAGTTGCGATCGCTCTCTTAAGCCACTCTGGTAAGCTTTAAGGTCTATCCAGGGAAATCGCCCGATCCATCCTGACATTGTTCAAGCTCTAGTGCTTATGGAGCATAGATTGTAGCTTTACAAACGTGCTATTCTTCTCTAACGACTGTTTAATAGCGTTAAGCTCTGACTTTTCACGTTATGTGGAAAAGTCCACCAAAAACCTAACCCCCTAACCCCCAACTCGTCGCGGGAAGGGGGAAAATTCAAAGTCTCTCTCCTAAAAGGAGAGAGATTTAGAGAGAGGTTTTCCAGATGCCGTGAAAAGTCAGCGTTAAGCTAGAATAAATCCATTTTAATATTAGTAATGCCTAATATTCAAGAACACGTAAACACTCTAGTTACGAAATTGGTTCCGGGTTATAGATTTTTTCGTTTACAAGAACTCACAATTGACAAAAATCATTCAATTCAAACAGAAATTAATAGTCAATCAATTAAAGTTCTCAGTTGGAATATTGCTAAACAAAACTATAATAATGCTTGGGTAGAAGATTTTTCCAAAATTATTGCAACTTATCAACCAAACCTTATATTTCTACAAGAGTTTTCTCTAAAGTTAGAGGCAAATGAATGGGGAAAATGGTTGAAAATGAATTGGAGTTTTGCTCCTAACTTCGTAGATATTCATCACCAAACTTATTCAGGAATATTTACAGCCTCGACAATCAGCCCAATTACCAAAAAAGTTATAGCTACTAAACATTATGAACCGATTGTTAAAACTCCTAAAATTTCTTTAATAACTGAGTATCTGCTACCTGAGCAAAGCATAACTCTGCTGACAATTAATACTCATCTGATCAATTTTGTAGATATAAATAAATTTAAAATCCAACTAAATGAATTAGAGCAAGCCTTATCTACACATCGGGGGCCACTAATATTTTCAGGAGATTTCAATACTTGGAGTCGAAAAAGAGCAGTTATTCTCAATCAAGTAACCACTCAATTAGGATTAACGCCTGTAATTTTCGCACCTGATGAGAAGGAGAAAATTAAACGCTTTTTGTTATCACCTCCTTTAGACCATATCTTTTATCGAGATATCAGTGTGAAGAAAGCCAGTCCTAAAGTGCTAGACCAAATTTGTTCATCCGATCATAAGCCATTGCTGGCAGAATTTACTTATACCAATACTCAAAAAAATTAAGATGCTTGTAGATGCTGGTGTTCTAGCGATTTTTAGCACAGCTACAGTTGTTGTTCATTGCGTGGGAGTTGCACATGCAGCCCATGCAGTGATGAATGTGCGTTCTTCTCAAGGGGCAATCGCCTGGAGCATTTCTCTAATTACCTTTCCCTGGCTAGCGATTCCATTGTATTGGATTTTAGGAAGAACTAAATTTCATGGATATGCTGAAACACTGCGCTCAGTCTATGCACAACACTACCAGCTTGTTCGTTCGACTTATAGCGAACTAATTAAATTTCAGGTTGCGCCACCAGATAATCTAGCCGAGTTGCAACCATTAGCGGAGGCTTTTACAGAAATTTCTTTCACATCAGGCAATGCTGCCGAATTACTAATTGATGGTCAGCAAACCTATGAAGCAATGCTGAAAAAGATTGCATCGGCGAAAAATTATATTTTATTCCAATTCTATACTGTTAACGATGACCAATCAGGTAATGAGTTTAAAGAAGCGTTAATTGCTAAAGCCAAGCAAGGAATAAGCATCTATTTTCTCTACGATGAAATTGGTTCTAAGAAATTATCTCGCCCTTATATCCAATCTCTACAACAGCATGGAATTGCAGTGAGTGCATTTAACACTACTAAAGGTCAGGGTAATCGGTTCCAATTTAATTTTCGCAATCATCGGAAAATTCTGGTGGTGGATGGAGAAATAGCATTTGTAGGTGGACTGAATATTGGTGACGAATATTTAGGAAAAAATCCTCGCTTGAGTCCCTGGCGCGACACCCACATGATGCTCGAAGGCCCAACTGTACAATGCCTACAAAGCTCTTTTGTGCGAGATTGGTATTGGGCAACTCGAAAACTTATCGAAGTTAACTGGCAGGTAAAAATTAATCAGGATAATCAAACTGTATTCATACTTCCTACAGGCCCCGCAGATCATTTCCCAGCTTGTAAGCTTTTTTTCGTCGAATTAATTAATCAAGCTCAAACTCATCTCTGGATTGCTAGTCCATACTTTGTGCCGGATGAGGCAACATTGTCAGCTTTAAAACTGGCAGCAATGCGAGGTGTGGATGTGCGAATTCTCTTACCAAATCGACCCGATCATTTATTTGTTTATTTATGTTCCTTCTCTTACTACACCGAAATGGAAAAAATCGGTATCAAGTTGTATCGTTACAAAAATGGGTTTATGCACCAGAAAATTATAGTCATTGATGAGAATTTAGCAGGGGTAGGAACCGTTAACTTAGATAATCGCTCTTTTTCCCTCAACTTTGAAGTTATGGGTTTTGTTACCGAGCCTCGGTTTGTCCAAAGTGTGAAAAAGATGTTAGAGGATGATTTAGCTGTCTGTGTTGCTGTCGATCTTAATGAGTACGATAAAAAACCTTTTTGGTTCAAGTTAGCTGTGAGAGTCTCTCGATTGCTGACTCCTTTACTTTAATCGCTAATATATGGATTAATAGAATAATCCATCAGGCAAAGTTAGAGTAATTTACTCAGTGGTGTTGCTAAACCGTCAAGGCTGACAAGATTTTTCTTCTGTTGATATTCTCTAACTCCTTCTTCGCCTTTTTTAGTAGCCCAGTTTACTAGAGTCTGTCGCTGACCTTGATATTCATAGAGTGGTACGCCAAAACCACAGGAAGTCTGGATTTTTTCAATGTCAGCGACGATAATTTGACGAGTTCCTGGTATCGGCAAAAATAGAGAATACAACGAGTCCCACTCTGGAGAACTCGGTAAAATGGTGGTTCCTTGACCGTAAAGACGCAAGATACACGCAGGTTCTTGAAAGGCACAAAACATGAAGGTTATCCGCCCATTTTCTTGCAAATGGGCTGATGTTTCGTTACCACTACCTGTGAGGTCTACATAACATACTCGGTTGGGAGACAAGATACGAAAACAGTCCTGACCTTTAGGAGACAGGTTAACATGACCCGTAGGACTCAAAGGTGCAGAGCCGACAAAGAAAAGGTGTTGGGCAGCAATAAAGTTTTGCAGTTCTTCAGTAATACAGTCAAATAATTTAGACATAGACTGTCTGATTTATATTTACAAATTGATCGTTTTCTCAGCCTATGTCTTAGCTAAAAATCTAGCAAGGTATAATTACCGATGTCTGGTTTATCCCAAAGGAATGGGGAGTTGGGAGAAAACTCTTACTGTCTCATATATCGACTAGCCATTTGGATGGCATCAGCGATATCGACATCACCATCACCATCAGCATCCAAAAAGGAATTTAGGACAGGATTGCCGCCAGCTTGGGGATTTTGAGCATTAGCACCTGATTGCAAAAACTTTAGCACCAGAGGTACTGCCAAAGGTAGCAATTGTTGAACGATACCAGCATCCAACCCAGTGCGCTGGGCAGCAACTTCAGCTACTTGCTGTTGGATCTGAGGAGAAAACAAGGAATTGACGGCTTGGGGGTTGGCAGAAGTACCAGCATATTGACTGACTAAATTTTGTGTGGCTTCATTACCATCTGTAGCTTGTTTGTCTTGTAAAGCAGAACGTACTTGACCACCTACAATTGACAAAACTGATTGGATGGTAGAAGGATTTGCGCCTGTGCGATCGCTCAACTGCTGTACAGTATTAACAATGCTTCCTATTTCACCTAAGCTGCCCTGTTGATTGGGATTAGCGACGGCACCAAGAATTTGATCGAAAAGTCCCATAAGTTTGCTTCTCTCTTTGTTCTCAAAAACTTGCCAAAACTGGCTTAAAGTTTTTTGTGTACACAGACTTTTGTAAGTCTAATAAAAGATTAGAACACGCTTGCCTCTAAATTTTAACAACTACTAGCTTAAGGATGAAAAGTCGATCGAGCGATCGCAAAACGCTCAACCGATCGCCCGATATTTGCTTTACGCTAATGCCGCTACTTTCTCTAGTAAGCCTTGAAACAACCTCAAGCCGTCACTACCCCCTAGCATTGCGTCTGATGCCCTTTCTGGGTGCGGCATCATTCCCAACACATTACCCCGACGATCGCAAATCCCGGCGATGTTGTTCAGTGAACCGTTGGGATTTTCGCCTTCATAGCGAAATATGACTTGCCCGTTATTTTCAATTTCTGCAAGAGTGGCTGCATCAGCGTAGAATCGCCCCTCTCCGTGGGCAATGGGCAAAGTGATAACTTCACCAGTTGTATAAGCTTGCGTCCATAGATTAGTACGCTCAACTTTCAAGGGGACGCGATCGCAAATAAAATGTAAATCCCGATTTCTGGTTAACACCCCTGGCAAAAGGCCAGCTTCAGTTAATACCTGAAAGCCGTTGCAAATACCGAGGACAAACTTACCCTTTTGGGCGTGTTCTACAACCTGCTGCATCACAGGTGAAAAACGCGCGATCGCACCACAGCGGAGATAATCCCCGTAACTAAAGCCACCAGGAATAATCACAACATCCAAATCAGCAATATCTGTTTCTTGATGCCAAACCATGCGCGTTGGTTGCCCCAGTAAATCTCTGATTACATAAGCAACATCGCGATCGCAATTAGAACCGGGAAAAACAACAACACCGAATTTAGTCATTTGTCATTTGTCATTTGTCATTGGGCATGGGGCATGGGGCATTGGGTATTGGAAAACTTTTTCCTAGTCCCCAGTTCCCAGTCCCCAGTCCCTAGTCCCTAAAATACTCCAGTTTGAGTTTCAACCTCAATTAATTCAAAGCGGTAATTTTCAATTACCGGATTTGATAGCATTTGGTCACAAATGGTATCAAGGTCTTGACGGGCTTTCTTCTCTTCAGTTGAGGTGATGGTGAGTTCAATGTACTTGCCAATCCGCACCTGGTCAACGTTATCGTATCCCAGTTGCTTAAGACCGGATTGTACTGCCACACCAGCGGGGTCTAAAACTGAAGGACGAAGGGTCACGAAAATTTTGGCTAGATACTTGGTTTGCACGGGCTTTTGCTGAATGCTGCGATCGCTATACTATAACTTTCTGTTCCAACTGAGTGAAAATAAGATTACGAAGCGGTTAAAGTTAATCGATCGATTAGCTCATCTAACAGCTTCAAACTACAGTGGCATACTTAAATAATTGTCTATGAGAGCTATACGCACCCGCAGTCAAGAGCGTATTTTCAACCTCCTGAAAAATATCAAAAAAGGCATTTCCGCCCAAGATATTTACGTAGAACTACGTAATACAAATCAGAGTATGGGTTTAGCAACAGTTTACCGTTCTCTAGAAGCCTTAAAACTAGAAGGTATAGTACAAGTGCGGAATTTGGCTAATGGTGAAGCCCTCTATAGCCTAGCACAACAAGATAAACACCACCTTACCTGCTTGCAATGTGGTGTCTCAATTGCGATTAATCAATGTCCAGTTCATGACTTAGAAAACCAGTTAGAATCAAGCCATAAATTTAAAGTTTTTTACCACACCCTAGAGTTTTTTGGGTTGTGCAGTCAATGCCAGGTGAATCAAAGTACTGGGATTAGTCAATAGTTATACCAATTTATGAGACGGATAAAGCGTGTTTTATTTCTGATTTCTGCTGTAATAAATGTTTTATTCAAATAAAACTCAACCAACTAAATACATCTGCAACTGTTAATTGCCAGTTTTCCAAAACACTCAAAACTGGTAAGATATCTTGCTGTTCTTTTAATTATGGTAATTTATTAGGTTCAAAAATCATGATTGACTCATCAGCAGAATCGAGTAACCAACCTAGCTTCGCTCCATTTTGAATAGAAAATGTAATTTTGCGGATCGCTCGGTTAGGCGATTGTTCTGGTGAAAGAATTTCGATTATCCAATCAGGGGGAATCTCAAATTTATTTGTAACTCTACCTTTTGCATCAAGGGAAATTTTTTGCCATTCAAACACAGCAATATCTGGTACTATTGAACGACCTTCAAATGTACAGCGTAATTCAGGAAAGGCATAAGCTAATTTTTGTAGTTTTGCAACTTGATTTATGGCAGAAGCTAATTCAATTTGTAAAGTACTGTGTTCTCCTTGTGGCATAGGCTTTTGGTATATTTGCCCGTTAAAATACTCGCTTGCTGGTTTTGTCTCCGGTAGTTTTAAGAACTCTTCTACACTTATTGCTGTGGTTGGCTGAATAGATAATGTCATAATTTACAAAGCATCAAAGCTTGATTATTTCATCCTGAAAAGTATGGGACAAGCGTTGCGTAGGCGTAGCCTGTAGTAGACATTAGATTCTTCTTACTAGTCATTGTAATTTTATCAAATAGTTTAGATGAAGTATGAGGTGAACCTAAAATGCGTTCACTATCTTTCATTGTATCTATTTTTTAGATATTACTAAATAAGATATAAAGTGGCTAAATCCAATTACAATAATGTAAACAGGAAATTTTATTTAATATTTAAGCTTAACAACAGGAGTAATGAAGTGTTGAGAATTAGCATTGAAGAAGCAGCTATCAATTTAAAATTTCTCTTGGAACGGGTAGCTAGGGGAGAAGAAGTAATTTTGCTGGAGCAAGATAAAGCTGTAGCTCGTTTAGTTCCTCTGCTACAAAAGGAACAACGGTTAGCAAATATGAAACAATTTCGAGATTCCCTGGCGATTGAGGGTGAGTCTTTGAGTGCAACCGTCATAAATGCGCGTACAGAGGAATGTCGTTGATTTATTTAGATACAAGCATTATTGCTCCTTTATATTGGACAGAAGCTTTAAGCGATGTAGTTGAACAGTTACTTATCAATGAAACTGAAGTTGGTTTGAGTCAATTGGTTGAGGTTGAACTGGTTTCTGCGCTATCGCGTCGAGTCAGAATGCGAGAAATATCTCAGCAGGATGCAACAGCTATTGTAGCGAGGTTCCAAGCAGATTTGGAAAGTGAATTTTATACTCAAATCGCGATGGAAACAGTTCACTATAATTTAGCCCGTGAGTGGATTAGTCGATTTGATACATCGTTGCGTACACTGGATGCTCTACATTTGGCGATCGCTTTTCAAAATAATATCCGATTGGTAACGGCTGATGAAGCTTTAGGAACAAGTGCTGAAGTTTTAGGAGTTGAGGTTTTGTTACTGCGGTAAATCAACTAAGTCGTCATCTGCCACATTTCCTACACAAGCGCGATACCGAACAGCCCATCGTAGACATCGTGTGAATTTGCTGTCAGGTATAGCCAAAAACTTATTCCCCATTTCTCACAATTATATTAATTCCACAATTACTAGAAATGTAATAGGCTAAAATTATTAAGCTCCATCTTCCATAGCGCCTAATGCTTTGAGAGTTGCTTTTTTAGATTCGGTTAAACCTGTAACGCCTGTAATGTTCATATCTTCGTAAGGTCTTTTGGTCTAAGGATTCGTATACAATTACCTGTGCTAGTGTTCCAAAGCATTATTGTGCCATCACAACTACAACTAGCAAGCATTTTACTATCCAGACTAAAAGCTATTGAACGAATCCAAAGAGAATGACCTTGTAAAATTTTCAGGCATTTACCGCTGTTTATATCCCAAAGTATTATAGTTTGGTCGTCTGCACCACTCGCTAGTGTTTTACCATCTGGACTAAAAGCAACTGCGGATACTGATTTGGTGTGACCTTGTAAAGTTTTCCATAATTCACCCGTGGATGGACACCATAACCCAACGCTTTCATTAAGAGTACCACTAGCTAAAAGTTTACCATCTGCACTAAAAGCTATTGAACGTGTCCAAGGGCCTCTTCCAATTTCTAATGTTTTAAGACATTGGCTTGTATAAATATTCCATAGCTTTATCTCTCCGCCAAAATTGCTAACAGCTAATGTCTCACCATCAGGGCCGAAAGCAACTGAGCGTATTGAGTGATTATCTTCAAAAACTTTCCAGCATTCTCCAAGTTTTATATCCCATAATCTTACACTTCCGTCACCACTACCACTAGCAAGTATCTGAGCTTTTGGGCAGAAAACGATTGATTGCACCCAATCACTGTGTCCCCGCAAAATGTTTAAGCATTCTCCTGTGCGGAAATTCCATAATCTGACTGTTGTATCAGCACTACCGCTAGCAAGTATTTCACCATCTTTATCAAGAGCAACTGATTGCACCCAATTGGTGTGACCTTGTAGAATTTTTACACATTTACCAGTGGCAACATCCCATAATTTTACTGTTGTCTCATCATCTGCACTAACAATCATCTCACCATTTAAGTTAAAAGCGACAGAGTTTATCCAAGTGCTGTGTCCCTGTAAAACTTTTTGGCATTCACCTGTAGCAACACTCCAAAATCTTAGTGTCTTGTCATAGCTACCGCTAACAAGAGTATCTCCATCTGGACTAAAGGCAATTGAACGTACTGAATTAAAGTGTCCCTTTAATGTTTTTAGACGTTTACCTGTTTTTACATCCCAAAATATGATATTTTCATCGCCGCTACTAGCAACTATGTTACTATCATGGCTAAAAGCAACTACTAATAATGAGAGATTATGCCCTTGTAAGGTTAATTTACATTCGCCTGTATTCACGTTCCATAATCTTACAGTTTCATCATAACTACCACTTGCAAGCATCTTGCTATCTGGACTAAAAGTAACTGATTTTACAGAATTATTATGTCCTTCTAAAGTTTTTAAGCATTGGCTAGTTTGAATATCCCATAATTTAATCGTGTAATCAGAACCACTACTAGCAAGCATCTCCCCATCTGGACTGAATGCAATTGAATATATTACATTAGTATGTCCTTGTAAAATCTGTAAGCATTCACCAGTTTGAATATCCCATAATTTCACTGTATGATCAGAACTGCCACTAGCAAGAATCTTACCTTTAGGACAAAAGGCAACTGAATGTACAGAACTATTGTGTCCTTGTAAAATTGTTAAGCATTTACCAGTGCGGCTATCCCATAGCCTGATTGTCCCATCATGACTACTACTAGCAAATTTATTACTATCATGACTAAAGTCAACTGAAAGTATTGCGCCAGTATATCCATTACAAGTTAAAATTTCTTCACCAGTAGCAACTTTCCAGATGCGAACAATGCCTTCACCATCACCAGTAGCTACAAATTGGCTATCAAAACTATACGCAACTGAGAAAATTGTACCAAATAATTTAGTAAAAATGCTGTCAACTAAATTTGCTTGTGCAAAATTAACATGACGCAAGCTAGCCTCACTAAAATCAGCACCTTTAACTACAGCACCGCTTAAGTCTCTTCCATCCAAAGCAAACTTATCAACCTTTAACAAAACTGTCGCTGCATTGCCGCCAACATAATCAACCTCATCCTCACTTTTCCCTCGCGTTCCCTCAATAATCTTAATTACCGACTCCTTAGCCTTAATATCAACCATTCCCACCAACAAATCCATCACCGCTTTCGTCAAAGGTGCTTGACCAAAAGTCCCCCTCAATTTCTCCAACGATTCACTTACAAATCCCTTTAATGCCGCAGATGGCAAAATCTTCCCAGCCGCATCTACCTGACGAATAAAATAAGAAGACCAACTATAATCAACAGGTGCAGCATGATGATTTATCTGAAAGCGTACCCGTGCTAACTCAGTACAATCGCTAGATAACGCTCCCAACTCTGCCGCAAATTTATACGCTACAAAAAACTCTAACAGCGATCGATGTGCTGGAGTATAATCACCATCAGCATTGCGGATGAGCATTGTTTGCCCCATCATGTCATAATGCCAGTGGTCTAAATCCTTTTCTTCTTGCACCACTGAACCAAATAACCGCCGAATTCTGTCAGGGAAAAGCCGATAATTGAGGCTCATTTCGTCTGTAGACAGCATTTCCCAAGAAAGTTCGCACAAAAAGTATAACTTTTCTGCCAAAGAAGTAAAAGTGCGATCGCTCTTAATATCCCGTTCCATTTTCCGCCGCACTGCGTACAAGTAAACCCGCGACATATCCACAGGTTTACCCGCCTCAATATCTGGCAAAGCTTCCAAAATTAACTCTGTCATCACTGGACGACGGGCTAAATCCAATAATTGCGGATTTCCCATTACTTGCTCAACCGTTGCAGCTAGCGTTTGGTGCGACAACACCAGTCGAATTTGCTCGTCGTTAAATTTCTCTAGTTCCAGCACTTCAAATTGCGGTGTTTCCCCCGTTAACTGCTTGGTAGAAGCTTGCAACTCGGCATTGAGTAAAGCGCGTCCTTCCTTAGCATCGGGAAAATGTTCGGTGCGACAAGTCAAGACAACCTTAGCACCGGGAACCACTACTTTCGCCAGTTCCCAAAAGTTATTAATCATCTGCTGACGGTCAACTTTTGCTGCCATTTCGTCAAAACCATCGAAAATTAGCAGCAATTTACCCATACCGTTCAACTGTTCAAATACTTCGCTAGTTAAACGAATATTGTGTTGTGTAAAAAAGAACCCCGCTAAAACGTTCTCAACATTTATCGCTTTGGCAAAATCTCGTAGCGTAATTACCAAAGGTAAACGGGGACGCTCAACACCGCGTTTTTGGGCATCTCGGTAACGTTGCAATGCCACCCAAGCATAATGAAACGCAAACCAAGTTTTCCCCGTACCAAATTCTCCTAGTATAGAAATATGCTCTTTGGCGGGATCGTCCAACCACATATCAATGTAACCATCAATCCAACCATCGCGATCGCTATAGTGACTGATGCCGATACGCTGTTTAGTATCGGGGTCAATTTCTTCTTTCGTACAAGCTAAAGGAACGTATTTTGTATCTATTTGCCGCCGGATGATTTCTGCTTCCAACCAATCGAGATAATCGCTAAAATCAGCATCTTGGTCAATGAGTTCGTCAAAAGTGTAACAACCTAAGTGGCGATTTTCCTCCTTTTCCACCTCATTTCGCGCCGCGCGTGCAATCCGTCTGGCTGTAACTAACCAACCTTCATCAGTTCTCTGCTGCTCCACAGAGGAACGCAAAACAGCGACATCCTTAAGTCCAACTTCCCCCTCAATTCCCCGAATCAGGATGCGGTCATATCGGTTACGCCGGGTTGGCACATTGATAATCCACTCAAAATATGAATCACCCCAAACTTCATACTTTTCAAAGCGGTAGCCCAAAGTTTCAAACCAGCCGCGCATTTGTTGAGCTAAAGCTATAGCTCGACATTTATTTTCAGTAGATGTTTCGGCCTCTAGCAGTGCAAAGGAATTTTGTGCAGCCAACCGCGCTATTTCTGTCCGAATACCTTCCAGCGTCGGCAACCTGTCAAGTACTTCTTGGATATTTGCAATGCGTTTTTGCAAAGAGCCAATTTGTTGACTCATTAATGTATCTGCTGGGTTGCGAGTGCGTTTAGCAACTTCTGCAAAAACAATATAAAATGCGGCAATTTCCCTTCTAACGTCAGTTCCCAAACTTCTAATGTCATCACCCAACGCATAAGCATTAAGCCAAGCATCAACCTCAGAAAGCAAAATTGAGGGGTTGTTATGGTCAAATGCTTTACGGAAAGCCTGTTTTATTGCTTCTTGGCGAAAAAGTTCTAAAAAAGGCTTAGGTTTTCCAACACCGTACTCTACCAGTGTGTATGCATAAACCCCACTAAAATCTGCTGGTGGATGCTCTGGATCGAGGTTAAACTGCTGAAGTAATTTAATTACAGTCTCATTGCGCTGAATTTTTTCCTTTATTAAAGGATTTGCGATCGCAATAATAGCGTTGATAACCTGTTCTGGGTTAATTATCATTTGTCATTTGTCATTTGTCATTTGTCATTGGGAATGGGGCATGGGGCATTGGGCATTAATTATTCTTTCTCTCCGTACCTCCACTGTCTCCTCTGCTCCCCTGCTTCCCATTTCCCATTCTTAACTAGAGCGGTTATTTTCTAATCCTGGGATTTGTTTAGAAAACAAATCGCTAGAGTTAACCTGACCATCTGAAACGACGGAGCGTATACCCTCTAAGGCAGCGGGAATGGAACGCGGATCTATAAAAATCACTTTACTGCTATCGCTTTTACCAATTGTCGCGCCCATATCGAGATAGCCCAAGGCAAACAGAACTTCCACTGCTTTATTGGCATTGGGATTATTGTGGAGCTTTTGGGCAATAATTTCTGATGACTCTGCGATCGCTTGGGCTTTCAAAACTTGTTGCTGACGTTCTGCTTGAGCCTTCAAAACGATCGCCTTTTGTTCGGCTTCCGCTTGCAAAATTACCGATTTTTGACGAGCTTCCGCATCCAAGATTTGCGCGTCAGCTTTACCTCTGGCGCTATTGACAGCAGCTTCGCGATCGCCTTCAGAAGTTAAAATTGCTGCCCGTTTGCGTCGTTCTGCTGACATTTGCAATTCCATCGATTCTCGTACTGCTTGAGACGGAATAATATCTCGCAGTTCTACCCGTGTCACTTTCACACCCCAAGGATCGGTCGCAACATCCAAATCTTGTAATAAAAGCTCACTGATGTGGGAACGAGCAGTAAAAGTTTGATCCAACTCCAGTTGTCCCATTTCGGCGCGAATTTGAGTCAGCACCATATTTATCATTGCCGCTTGGAGATTTTCTACCTTGTACCAGGCTTTTTCCATATCCACAATGCGCCAATAAAACACTGCATCTACCTCAATACCAACGTTGTCACGGGTAATGCACTGTTGAGGAGGAATATCTAAGACTTTTTCTTTGATAGTTTCTCGATAGACAATTCTATCTACAAAAGGAACAACAAAGTTTAGTCCTGGTTCTAGTTTTTTGTTATAGCTACCCAATCTTTCCACCAAAGCTTCATTGCCCTGATTGACGACTTTCACAGAACCCGCTACAGCAGAACCACCAAGAGCTAAAAATACTAGTAAAAAAAACTGTTCCATTGTGAATCTCCTAATTTTTAATAAACAGAGTGCGGAGTGGAGGAGATGAGTGAGCCGAGGAAATAAAGTAAGAAGAACTCTTGAATTTTGACAAATGACAAATGACAAGTGACAAATGACAAAATACTCAAGAATTCAACAGATTTTCCGGTACAACAATCAAAGTAGTACCTTCCCTCCTAACCACATAAACTCTTTGATGGGGTGGTATGGTAAATTTGTCATCGTCACATTTTGCTTGCCAAGAATTTCCCTCATACCGTACCCGCCCTGTTTTTCCAGGCAGAATTTCTGTTAAGGTTTCAGCTATGACTGCATCCCGAATTTTTGATTTGCGTTGTCTTGGTTGCAAAAACCGACGAGAAAGCACGATTAGGGCTATGGAAAGCAACAGCCAAACTACAATTTGCAACCATACACTTCCCATACCCACTCCAGACAGCAGCGCCACCACAAAAGCGCTAATTCCCATCATCAAAGCGACAAACGCCGACGGTAAGAACAGTTCCATTAAACACAGAACTGCTCCTGCCAGAAGCCAGATTAAGGTAAAACTTGGCATAGCGCCATCCTAAACTCTACATTGACGTAAATGCATTTCTACGATTAGATACAGCCAGATATAAGTTATTTACAGAAAACAAAACTGAGTATTTCTACCAATAATTTTGTAATTTTGATTAATTTCAGTAACAAGGTGTAGCTAACGGTACACAAGTCCAGTTTATTCTAGCCTTCAATTCATTGCCAGCTAAAGTTAATCGAAGTTTATGTATAAATAAGAATTCTGACTCCTGACTCTTGTTTTATGATTTCCACTCAATTGATAATTTTTTGTATAAATCCACGCTGTAATAGCCCCATTAATCCTATGGGAGATAACGTTTGTGCCAGTTGCCAAACTCCTTTAGTTCACCGCTATCTTTGGGCGACTGGCTCATTGGCTGCTTACATCCCACCAGGCACAAAGGTAGCAGACAGGTATGAGGTAATTAAACAACAGATTTGGCTGGATACTCAACCGGGACTGCCGCCAGATGTACCTGAAGAATTGCCAACGGCAGTAATTCCTTATTTACGGTTATATCAAGAGCGGTTGCATCTGCCCCAGGCTTATGGGTTTGCTAGTAATCTTGAAGAAGATACAACTGATATCCTCTTATTAGAAAATGCGCCGATAGATAAGACAGGAAATATCTATCCAACTATTGTTGAGGCTTGGGAGGAAGCCACGGCAGTACGACAAGTTTATTGGCTGTGGCAAATTCTCCAACTTTGGACACCTCTAGCAGAATTGGGACTTAGCCGCAGTTTACTAGTAATAGACAACTTGAGAGTCGAAGGTTGGTGTGTGCGACTGTTGGAACTCTACCAAACACCAGCTGATGAGAAGTTGAGTTTACAAAATCTGGGGGAATGTTGGCAGTTTTGGGTAGTTTCTGCGAAGGCATCAGTAGCTAAAGCGTTACAGGACATTGTCCAAGAGATGTGTGAAACTGAGATTGAGTTAGAGGAAATTAGTATTCAACTCAATAATTTACTACTAGCAGCTGCGGCAGAATTGCCATTAGTCTTGAAGGTGGCAGGTTCTACAGATATTGGCCCAATGATGGCGCAAAATGAAGATGCTTGCTATCCCAATAGTTTGAGTGATTTAGATGAACCTTTATTGCGCCACTTGTCGATTGTGTGCGATGGCATTGGTGGGCACGAAGGCGGTGAGGTTGCAAGTCAGTTGGCAGTGCAGTCTGTAAAGTTGCAAATTCGCGCTTTACTAACTGAGGTGACAGAACAAACTGCACTTTTTTCACCTGAGTTGTTGCAGGAACAATTAGAAGCAAGCTTACGGGTGGTAAATAATGTAATTTGTGCCCGCAATAACGAACAAAAACGCCAGGGCAAAGAACGCATGGCTACAACTATTGTGATGGCGTTGCAAGTTCCACAACGAATCCAGACAAGTACTGGGTGGCAATCAAATAATACCCATGAGCTTTACTTGGCTAATGTTGGCGATAGCCGGGCCTATTGGATTACTCGCAATTATTGCCAGCTACTAACTATAGATGATGATGTGGCAACGCGAGAAGTACGCCTTGCTAAAAGTTTGTATCGAAAGGCACTCTTCAGACCAGATGCGAGTGCTTTAACTCAAGCATTGGGGACAAGAAATTCAGAATCTTTGCGTCTCAATGTTCAGCGATTTATTCTGGAAGAAGATGGCATTTTGCTACTGTGTTCTGATGGTTTAAGCGATCGCAACTGGGTAGAACAATCTTGGCAGGATTATGCAATACCCGTGTTAACAGGGCAAATGACAGTTGAAGATGCTGTCTGCAACTGGATTAACTTAGCAAACGAAAAAAATGGGCATGATAATACATCGGTTGTTATGACCTATTGCCGTGTCTCTCCAGAATACTTAGTACCCGTGACTCCGGCGTTGCCAGAAGAGATTATAGAAACAGAAATACAAGAAGAAGAACTAGAGAAATTAGAAGAACTAGAAGAACCAGAAGAACTAGAGGAATTAGAAGAACCAACTTCTTTTACAGAAAGTTCCCAAGCTTTGCTAGATTTGGATCTAAATTCGGATCTAGATTTGGATCTTTCAGAAGAACCACCTCTCAACCCAGAAATTCCACCAACTTTAATTACAAAACCGAAGTGGCGTAAACCTTTGGTAATGCTGGGGGGAGTGTCGGCGTTGCTTGTAGGGGGTACAAGTCTGGGATTATTTGCTTGGTGGCAAATTAATCCTCAAGGATTACAGCAGATGTGTCGGCAACTTCCCCAAGAAGTGCAGTCAGTGTGTCCGAGTGGGAAATAGATTATACCGAAATATTCTAATGTTGATGAGAAATATTGCAGTATTGATAAGGAATATTCTAATGTTTGCCAGGAATATTGCAATGTCTGCCAGGAATATTCTAATGTTTGCCAGGAATATTCTAATGTTGATGAGAAATATTGCAATGTTTGCCAGGAATATTGCAATCTTGACAAGAACTACTTGTATATTCACAGTGATGGAAAAGAAAGTGGCGATCGCTAGTCAGTAATCATTGACTTTTTACATAAAATATGATATAAACGATTGCTATCAAGAAAAATCATATATAAACGTGAATATCTCTCCATTTATCAAAAAACCGCGTGTCTCATGGCAAGCGGTTTTCTCACTGCTGATATTTGTGTTCATGTACCTGCCCATACTGGTACTTGGCTTTTATAGCTTCAATAAGTCACCTTACAGTGCAACTTGGCAAGGATTCACTCTCGATTGGTATCGCAAGTTGTTCAGTGACGATCGCATTTTATCGGCTTTGCAAAACAGTATGATAGTTGCGGGTTGTGCCGTGGCAATTTCCGCAGTGCTGGGAACCTTGATGGCGGTTGGGTTGGCGCGTTACGAATTTCCTGGTAAAAAATTGTATCTGGGTATTGCTTACCTACCATTGATTATTCCCGATATTGCGATCGCAGTGGCTACTTTAGTATGTCTAGCAGCCTTTGCAGTACCTTTGAGTTTGTGGACGATAGTTGCAGCCCATGTAGTGTTTTGTCTAGCCTACGTTGGACTTGTGGTTGCTTCCCGACTGACTAATTTAGACCCCCACTTAGAAGAAGCAGCACTAGATTTAGGTGCGACACCAACCCAAGCTTTCATCAAAGTATTGTTACCTCAATTAATGCCTGGGATTGTCGCTGGTTGTCTGTTGGCTTTTGTTCTTAGCTTAGATGACTTTCTGATTGCTAGTTTTACTGCTGGTAGCGGTTCTAACACCCTGCCAATGGAAATTTTTAGCCGCATTAGAACCGGAGTTAAACCTGATATTAATGCTCTCAGTGTAATGTTAATTTTAGTATCTGCGATCGTTGCCTTTGTAGCTGAATTAATTCGCGCTTCTGGAGAGAATAAAACTTTCAAATAAGACTCGTTATTGCCAATAAAAATTATGAGTAATTTGGTTCTTTATGAACTTTTTTGGATAGCGAACAACAGCTATATTAAAATATCCGGTGAGTTATGCTTACCATAACGCACAAATATCAGTGTCATTCGGAATTTTAAATCTCCTAAGAGGTTGTTTTAAAAGTAGTTGACTGTGATTTTAATCACATTTTACTCCCCTTAATCCCCCCCTTATAAAGGCAGGAAAAAATAAATCTATTTCCCTCCCCTTTCCAAATACCGTGTATACACAAGTCAAATTACCCCCCTTAATCCCCTCTTATAAAGGGGGGAAAAAAGAAAAATCCGGTTCCCTCCCCTTTGCAAGGGGAGGGTTAGGGTGGGGTAAACAAATACTTTATACACCACTACAAACTTTTCAAACATCCTCTAATGTAACTCTCTTAAATTTTGAATTTTGAATTTTGAATTTTGAATTTTAAATTGTATTCATCCTTATGCCCTCGTGCCAAACATAGTTTTAAACACATGAATAAACTTCCGTGTTCGCTTCTCTACATAACTGTTTTCAATTAGATAATATTGGGGCTAACTTTGGAGAAGATGCTATTTCCCCCTCATTATGCAAATCTGCCAAAATCCCAATTGCTCAAATCCATTCAACTCTGATAGCAATAGATTTTGCGTGAGTTGCGGACAAAGCAACTTTGGCAAACTTCTCAGAAACCGTTACTGCGTATTAAGACTCTTAGGTGAAGGTGGATTTAGTAGAACGTATTCTACAGAAGATGTAGACAGACTAAACGCCCCTTGCGTCATCAAGCAATTTTTCCCCCAGTTCCAGGGAACAGGACAACGCACTAAAGCCGCAGAATTTTTCAAAGAAGAGGCTTTTCGGTTGTATGAATTGGGAGAAAATCATACCCAAATTCCCAGATTACTAGCTTATTTTGAACAAGGTACTAGCTTGTATCTTGTACAAGAATTTATTCAAGGAAAAACTCTCTTACAAGAAGTTCAACAGCAAATTTATGGCGAACAACAAATTTGGGAACTTTTAGCTGATTTATTGCCAGTTCTAGAATTTATTCATACCCATAACGTCATTCATCGCGATATCAAACCAGAAAATATTATTCGCCGTGCAAGTGATGAAAAACCTGTCTTAATTGACTTTGGTGGTGCTAAACAGGTAACACAAACCAGTATCGGAAGACAAGCTACGGTAATTTATACCCTTGGCTATGCCCCAACAGAACAAATGGCTGGATTTGCTTGCCACGGCAGTGATTTGTATGCTTTGGGTGTAACTTGTGTGCGTCTTTTAACTCAATGTTTGCCCTTGCAGGATGCTTCTGGACAGATTAATGACCCTATTTATGATGCCATGAATGCTAAATGGTTGTGGCGCGAACATTTACAGAAAAAAGGTATTACTATCAGCGACGAATTAGGAAAAATTTTAGATAAATTACTCAAACATCTACCGAGTGAAAGGTATCAAACAGCAGTTGAAGTCATCAACGATGTCAAGTTTGCCACATCGAACATTGAACCTGTTGCCTTAAAAATTGTTTCGATGCCTCAACCTATATTATCGCCGCTACCACAAAAAGTAATCGTCCCATTACCGCCATTAGAAACCTTTGAATTTGATGTAGTGACAGTAGACACAGGTGGTAGAGAAGTAAACCGCATGAACTGTAATGCCAACTTCTTTGCTGAAGAATTAGGTAAGTCTGTCACATTAGAAATGGTATCGATTCCTGGTGGTACTTACATGATGGGTTCACCAGAATTTGAAGGAGATGCTGACGAACGTCCACGACATCAAGTTACCGTTGAACCACTTTTTATGGGGAAATTTCCTGTAACTCAAGCACAGTGGAGAGTAGTAGCAGCTTTACCCAAAGTCAAACAAGCTTTAAATCCCCATCCATCGAAATTCAAAGGTCTAGATAGACCAGTGGAAAATGTATCTTGGTATGAAGCTGTAGAATTCTGTCTCAGGCTATCAGAAAAAACTGGACGCGACTATCGTTTACCGAGTGAAGCTGAATGGGAATATGCTTGTCGGGCTGGAACTACAACGTCTTTCCACTTTGGCGAAACCATTACCTCTGAGTTAGTCAGCTGCACAATGGAACCAAAAAGCAAATTCCGTAAAGAAACAACAAACGTCGGTAGTTTTGAAGTCGCCAACGCCTTTGGATTGTACGATATGCACGGGCTAGTTTGGGAATGGTGTGCTGATTCGTGGCATAACAATTATAACGACGCACCCTTAGATGGAACAGCTTGGGAAGTTGGCGGCGATATAAATCGCCGGGTGCTACGCGGTGGTTCTTGGAGTTTCAGTCCAGAACTGTGTCGCAGTGCTAGCCGTAGCTGGAATGAGTCAGACGGTGGACTGAGGGTTTGTGGCTTTAGAGTAGTATTTTCTGTAGAGGAGATTATTTAGTAATTTAATACCAAGCTATATAAATTATGAACAATAGAATTGAGAAAGGTGACATAGTAGTTATAAATAAAAGTGGAAAATATTATCAGCAAGTGGGTGAAGTTAGTCAGGTAGATTACAATATTTTCTTTGTCAAAATAGTTTTAGTAAAGTTAGGTAATCAAGAAGAAGCCTTTGAAGAAAAAGATTTACAATTAAAAACTAAAAAGCCAAATCTACAAGAAGTTATTACATCAATAGACAAAATTTTAGAACAAGTCGAGCAAATTCAGCACTTGCCGACACAAGAGAAGGTAGAGTTACCCAATCGTTTGAAATATCTGAAATTAGATATTCCTAAACTAGATAAGCAATTGATTCAAAAAAATTTCGACAGTATAGATAATATACTTGCAGCAGCAAGAGAAGTAGACTTTTCAGCCAGCTTTTGGCAGGAAATAGATCCTAATTTGGAGAAAATAAGCTGGTGGATTAGAACAAGTCTGTGAACTAAGAAGTAAATCGGCGAGAATAAATTAGCTTTCTCTAGTTCTCAGCTAGAGTCTGGGAATACCTATTGTAAAAATACGCCTCCTAAATTTCCAGCAGAACCGCTTTTAAGGCATTACCTCTGGCTGGAAACGAAAACTTTCTCTTGTGTTTTGGTTGAAGTTGATATGTATGAGCATTGCTGTGCTTTTATCAACGTATTTATATCATTTTTTTATCATTATTACACTGAAATTATATAAGACAGTACTGCAACTCTTAATTTAAACTTATCAATAATTAAAGGTAAGCTTATGTTTGACCACTTCATAATTATTAGATTGAAGGGTAAATAATTGGTATTGGACATAATTAAACGTAACTATATTTTTTTCATTTTCTATCCTTAAAGCTTTATACTTCATACTTTATACTTCATTCTGATGATTGATTTTTATTTGTACCTACTTACTTAACTTGGGTTTTGAAATGCCTGGTTTAAATATTGTTATTAACTGTATATTTACACAAACTTAACTTTTGCAAATATTTTTTTAGAGTAAATTTTGACTTTATAGATTAATAAAAAAGATTTTATTTTCTAAAATAAAATAAGAAGATCATCAGAAATATATATGCATTTTTTTCAGTTTGCAGGAATTCTTGGTTGTACTACAGCAGCTTTCATCTCAATAGCACCCATACAGGTAGAAGCTGCAACTTTTAAAGTGATATCTGGAGTCACTAGTATCGATCGCGATCACGAAGAGATTCTTAGTAGTATTGGGCTAAACTTGACAGGTACTAATCAGACAGTTGCACCAATTCCTAGCAATTATTTAGTTGGCTTCAACATCGACTCAGCTACCAACTTCACGTTCAGTGACGAGGGCGGTTTTACTCCACTCTCAGGTACAATCGAGCATACTGGTACTGTTACATTCAACAATCAAATTACTGTTGGTAACTTTTCAATCGGTTTTGCTCCAGGACGTACTGTCACAGGTGCCAGCGGACTTGTTTTAAGAGATACGTTTTCTTTAAATACAATTTTGTTTGATTTGAGCGCTCCAGGACTTGTGGCATTTGATGGCCACAATTTAACCATCCCTGATGTGAAATTGTTGATTTCTCCAGAGTTTGCTAATATATTAGGCGACTCTAAATTGACCGGTTTGTTTGCTGGAACTGCACGAATTGATGCTCAAGTTGCTGCCGTTCCTGAACCTAATAGTGTACTAGCAACTTTAGTAGCAGGTGTGGCTCTTTTAGCAACTGGATTTTATACTCAAAAAATTAAATGCACCTGAGATTTTGAAGCATAGCCAACCAAAAGTTTGCTCTACAACTTAACACTTGATCCTTTTCATATCTCGTTCCTAGTCTTTGCTGGAACGAGACAACCCAATTATCAAAAGTGCTGAGTCGAGAATCTCACTTCTTTACTCAGCACAAGCTAAACGTCCCGCTAACGCTCAGTAAAAGTGCCCTATGACCAAATACTTTCCGCTCTCATATTATTGATGCAATGGCTAATACCAATTCAATTAATGATTGCAAGACATCCTTGGGTGAAGACGCGATGAATCGCGTCTCTACAAATGGTCTATTTGTCGCATTCTTTTTTTAAACTGGTATAACTATGTTCCTCTGAGATTACTTGTTGCAAGAAGTTTACTTTCTGAGCGCTGCACAGCATATATATAGTGCGGTATGTCGCGCCAGAGTGTCTCCTGAACGACCTTGAGTCCGTTCTTTTCAGCTACACGGCGAGAGGGAATGTTTTTTGGGCGAATCAGGGAGATGACGCGATCGCAACCCAGTACGTTAAAGGCGTAGTCTTGGCAAGCATACGCGGCTTCGGTGGCGTAACCCTGCCTTTGTTGGTCGCGGCGGACATGATAACCAATTTCGAGTTCTCGATGTCCCTCGACCTCTTGCCAAAGCAGTCCGCAGTCGCCAATTACCTCGCCCGTTGCTTTAAGAACCATCGCCCATAAGCCTACGCCATGCTGTACGTAGTTGTGGCGATGTCGGTCAATCCATTTTTCCACCATCTCGCGGTCAAAGGGCTTTGGGTAGTAGCGCATCGACTCTGCATCGCCGAGGACAAGCAGTAGCGCGTCAAGGTCAGAAAGCGTCATTTCCCGCAGGAATAGGCGTTGAGTTTCCAATATCATTAGTGAATCCTCCTTTATGTCTGGTACGTAGTAAGGACTATTGACAAAGGCAACTCTAGCCAGATGACTAATAAAATTGCACTTTACCAAGTTTTTTGAGAGCGAAGAATAATGAACTAATATGTAATGTTTGCAGTAATATATTATTCTCAATACCTTCAATTACCTTTTCTAGGGGTAATAAAACTACATCAATTTGTTCTGTAACGTCTAACTTTAAATCAGCTACACATTCCACATCTGTTGCTAAAAAACAATGGGTTAAATTGGTATGAGTAGCTGGGTTTGGTGATAATATACCAGTTTCAATAAAATGATTGCTAGTGTAACCAGTTTCTTCTAATAATTCGCGTTTTGCAGCTTCTACTGGAAAAAAATCTTCAGTCTCTACAGCACCACTGGGCAATTCTAGAATTGTTTTTTTCAGACCGTGGCGATATTGCTTTACTAAAATAAGTTCTTGATTTTTGGTTAAAGCTACAACATTTACCCATGTTGGATATTCCAGAACATAATAGGGTTCAACTATTGTTCCATTAGGCATTTGGCAAGTATCAGACCGTACTGAAATCCATCTGTCTTTTACTATATGTCTAGATTTTAATACAATCCAATCAAATGGACTTACCATATTTAAACCTCTGTTTTTCTACTTTTTACAGTAATTATTTCATTGGATGCGTGTTGCTAAAATTACTGCATTTTTTGCTGTCACGCGGATTTATGTGGCAGTAATCTGATTCACCAAAACTTCTCGCAACACAACTGCTAAATCTTGCAATGCACGTTCACCATCTCCCACAAACGTTGAACCATGCATTGTCACCAGTGTACGCGGCTTGAGAGCTGCTAATTCTTGGAGAATGCGTTGGCGCAGCCCGCCGCAGGCATCGCTATGTGTTGTATATGGTATGTAATTGGGAAAAGGACTTGCTTCATAATTGACGATTGTTTGACGGAACCGTTCAATCACATCAGACTCAGTTATTGCTTCCACATCTCCAAACTGGTGGAAAAGGTCTGAGCAAAATAAGGTTTTATGACTAGTTTCCAAGAATAATCCTGCATCCCAACCATGAGGAACTTGGGGTGTATGGTGAAACTGAAAATTATATTTACCAGTGTTTAAAACTTCAGCGTGTTGCATAATTTTGGATGGACGAATTGCAAAATCATCTACACTCACAAAGGCTGCTATGGGGCTACAAACTGTCTGAGCATTTGGCGCAATGGACAACCATTCATTTAGCGATCCACATTCATCAGCTTCAAAATGGCTAAAGCTAATCCAGCGAATTTGTGATGGGTCAATAATCTTTGCCACTGCATCATGTACTATTGAAAATATCCCCTTTAGACCCGTATGAAATAATAATGGTTCTTTATCCTTCACTAAAAACTGGATGAATTGCATATCTATTTTTGGGTCATAGGTTGAGATGCGATAGATATCTGGGGCAATTTCGGTAATGCTAGTCATAGTTTTAAAATTCACACTGGCAATAATGAAACATGGGCTGATACCACCTTCCAGCCTTCAGTAAACCTGTACCAAGTCTGGCTTTGTCGCCCGAAACGCTCTACACCATTGATAATTCGGCGAAACTCTAAAGTCACTGTTGCTGCATCTTTCCCAAAGGTGACAACCTTGAGATTCGAGATTTCTCGCTCTATTTTCGGGTTGGGTCGATTCTGACGAAAGTTACGAATTTCATCGCTACCATAGAGGTTTTCTGTGATTCCAAAGCGCACGACTTCAACCGCATCCCAAAACAAGCTATCCATCACCTCCAAATTGTTATTAAAAAGGGCTTTTTCATATTTGAGATATAAATCAGTTACTTCAGCTACAACAGTAGGGTCATTTATAGTAGTCATTGTGTTACCAATTTTTGATGTTATGGCTGATTATGCACTCTTTTAAATAGCCAGAGCTATTTTTTTTAAGCTCCTTCAGTAGGTAAATTCAGACGAACTAGATCGCGAAAGGTGGAGATTTGCTGCATAAAGAAAATTGAGCCTGCAATACAAATACTTGCACCAAGGATAACAGTATTGTTACTACCAATTTTGCTTGCTAGTGCGCCAGCTATTAAGTTACCTATAGGTACTGCGCCTGTAGATGCCATAACATAAAGACCTGTAATTTGTCCGCGATTTTCATCGCTCACCAATAACTGAAGCAAAGTACGTCCGGCAATTATTTGCAAAATAAAGCCGAAACCAGCCGCTAATAATGAAAGCAGCGAAAGCCAGAACACACGGGATAGGGCAAAGACAATTAAGCTTACTCCCATAAAACCTATACCCAAAGCTAGAACTTTACCCGATTCCAGTACATTGCTATGCTTCGTTAAATAGATACCACCTGCTAAGGTTCCCAAACTGGAAGCTGTCATCAAGAAACCGAAGGTGTTAGGGCCACCTTGCAAAATCTCCTTGGCAAAAATCGGCCCTAAAGCTAAATAAAATCCCCAGACGCAGCAAACTAAAGCCGAACCAATTAAGACTGAGCGAATTGGCAAAAACCCAAAGGCATATTTAAAACTAGTTTTTAATTCTTCTAAAGGTTTGCGCTTGGAAATAACTACTTTTCTAGATGTCAGTTGTATTGCTAGCAGGGCAATAATTACAGCGAAGTAACTGATGCTATCAATCAGGAAACACAACCCCGATCCCAGCGCTACAATCAGCAAACCTGCGATCGCAGGGCCTACCATACTCGTCACACTCACCAAGGAAGAGTATAAGGCAAAGGCATTACCGAGATTTTCCTTACTAACTGTTTCTGGAAGAAATGCCTGTCGAGTCGGAATATCGAAGGCGTTAATTATCCCTTGCAGCACACCAAGAATTGCAATGTACTCGATATTAATCGTACCGCTTAGGGCTAGCCACGTTAGAGCCAAAGACTGAAGCATTCCCAAAATCTGGGCGACAAGCAGAATGCGATGGCGGTTGGTGCGATCGGCAATGATTCCACCCAGAGGAATCAACACAAGTGTGGGAATTTGGCTGGTAAAGCCCACTAGACCAAGTAACCAAGCGGAATCAGTGAGGCGATATACTAACCAACTAGTAGCCACTTGAGTCATTGATGTACCAATCAAAGAAATTGCCTGACCTGTGTAGTACAGGCGAAAATTTCTGGAACTAAAAGCACGCAGCATGACTTGTGATTTGTTTGATGCTTCCATACATCACCCCTGAGTAGTTCCCAGTTCTTAACCGTGAATAAAAAAGTAGGCAGTCATCGTAAAGGCAACAATCATGACAAATTTCCGAATTAAGTGGGGTTCAAGTTGACGAGCATAATGGGCGCTTAAGTAACCACCAAGAGAGCCACCGACTGCCATCAAAATAGCTTGATGCCAAGCAATCACACCAGCAAAAAGAAATGGAACGATCGCAATACCATTAATACAACTCCCTAAAAATGTCTTAAAAGCATTCATTTTGTGGATACTTTTGATACCTAAAAACGTTAGAGCTGCCAGCATTAAAATTCCTATACCTGCGCCGAAGAAACCGCCATAGATGGCGATCGCTAGTTGAGCCAGTACCAAATTAAACAACGGTACAGATTCCGGTGATGTATTCTGGTTTTGACGCTGCAACCACTTTTTGAACGGTTCGCCAAAGGTAAATACCAGGGTTGCTAGCAGCAATAGATAGGGAATCAGCTTTTTAAAGACATCTGGCGATGTATACAACAAAGCTATGGAGCCAATCATGCCACCAACTAAACTGACACCACATAAAAGTAAAAAATCTCGCCGCTCGATGCCCAAATCTTGACGATATGCTCCAGCACTGGCTAGGGAAGCCACCCAAATTGCAGTATTATTGGTGGCGTTAGCTGCGATCGGAGGTACACCCGTAAAGATGAGAGTCGGAAACGTGATAAAACTTCCACCACCGGCTACAGCATTTAAGCCGCCTGCAATAAAAGCAGTACTAAACAACAGCAAGCTATGGATAAACGTTAATGATGGCGGCATTATTTTAAATTACGAATTACGAATTACGAATTACGAATTATAAATTATAAATCTGGGAATATCACTTGGAGAATGGGCAATTAAGTCAGCACCATGAGCCTTCAATTCCTCCTCGGTTCCATAGCCATAGGTGACACCAATTGAGGCGATTTGATGGCGCTTGGCTCCAATGATGTCATGGGAGCGATCGCCTACCATCACCACAGTAGAGGGTAAAAGTTTTTCTGTTAATAAAATATGGTGAATTAAGTCACCTTTTATGCTCCGCGTTCCGTCAAGTTCACTACCATAAACACCATCAAAAAGCAATGATAAGCCAAAATATTCAATAATTTGCGTAGCATAAATATATGGTTTAGAAGTTGCAACAAAAGTTTTATAACCAGCAAAACGAATAACTTTTAGGACTTCTGCAATCTGGGGATAAAGTGAGTTTTCAAATAATCCAATTGTGGCAAAGCGACGACGATATAGTAAAATAGCTTGTTCAATTACTGTACCATCCAAGGTATTGAGTAATAGCGAAAAGCTATCTTTCAGTGGCGGGCCAATACACCAATTTAATTCATCAGCATTTGGTGGTTTGTAACCGAGTTCAGATAGAGCATACTGAATACAACCAGTGATGCCAGGTTTCGGATCTGTCAAAGTCCCGTCAAGATCGAAGAGTATAGCGGAGAAAGGCATATTTGATATTAATTCATAATTTGTAATTAAGAAAGTCAATTTCATCGAAATTTATAGGTTTGTATCTCTATCTTTATTTGGGATAATTAGTATTACATAAAGGGGTTTTCGTTTATATGCAATAGATTTTGACCTCTCTCCAAACCTCTCTCCTAAAAGGAGAGAGGCTTTGAATCTTACTCCCCTTCCCTTGTAGGGAAGGGGCTGGGGGTTAGGTCTGTATTCGACTCAACTGAGAAAAAGTATTCTAAAATTCCCCATCCCCAATTCAACTCCTAATTTTGAGCGATTTCATAAAGCCTTCTGCACTAAGTAACGCGATCCCCAATGTGACAACACCAATCCCTATACTCTGAATCACATTTAAAGTTTCGTTAATGGTTATCCATGCCATTAACGCTGTCAATGCTGGACTGCTAGAGCCGATTATGGAAGCGGTAGATGCGCCAACCATCCGAATCCCGACATTGTTTAAAGTGTGTCCCAGAAAGCTAACAAGACCCGAAAAGATGCTACCAATCCATAAAGGTGTCCAGTCAAGTTGGGCGTTATTAGCTGGCCAGAACAGTAAGCTAATACCGGAGAGCAGTAGAGTACAGGCAAAACTGATCCACGTAAAAGGAATTGGATGGAATTTTTCTAAACATTTTTGAGCAATGATGCAATAAAAGGCGTAAACGATCCCAGCGCCAAAACTAGCGAAAATACCGATCGCAATGGTATGACTGCTGTAGGTAGCAGAAGATTGGGGAATGGTGAGAGCGCTTCCCACCAGAATAATAGCCATTACTAGCCAACGGAACAATGTGGGGCGATCGTCAAAAAACTTCCAAGATAGCAGCGCTGTAAATACGGGATAGGTGAAGAAAAGGGTCAAGGCAATACCTGTGGGAATCAAGCCAATAGCAATGTAGAGTGAGGCAATATACACAAACATCAGCACCCCACAGCCAAGAGCTTGGATTAGAACATCCCTGCGAACACGGGTAAACAAGTATTGGAGTTCTGTCCAAGCAGATGGATATAGCTTGAATGATAGAGATGCCATAAGTGGAACCACCAGCAGCATTCGCATGAACATCAGCAAGAATGAATTCTGCAAATCCGGTTTAACGTATCCACCAAGTAAAAATAAACCTAGTACGAGATGTTCTGAAAACAAAACTCGGACAGTAACGTTGTGAAACGTCAAAACAAAGGAGGATAGAAGAACCGTCAGGATGCCCAACACGATAAAAAGTTTCCTTAGAGACGACTTGATTGTATTGTTAAAACCACTGGAATAACAAACCAGATTAAGTTTGAGGAAATCAAAGCCGTCGCTTCAAAAACACTGCCAGACGTTTAAAGAGACGCGATTTCTCGCCGTCTCTACTCTTAATTTATCCATCAATTATTTATTGACAGACTACTATGCAAAGGAACCAACGCCCACAGGTTCAGGAGCAGTCTTTGTGGTGAACTGGTTCACCGGACGGGGCAAACCAAGATTCTCGCGTAAGGTACTACCTTCATACTCAGTACGAAATATTCCTCGGCGTTGCAGTTCGGGAATTACCAAATCCACGAATTCCTCCAAACCCCCAGGTAGCCAAGGCGGCATGATGTTAAATCCATCAGCCCCACCATTAACAAACCAATCTTCTAACTGATCGGCAATGTGTTCTGGTGTTCCGAGAATCGTTCGATGTCCCCGCGCTCCTGCAATCCATAAATACAGTTGTCGGATTGTTAAATTCTCTCTGCGGGCAAGATCGGTGATCAACTGCAAGCGGCTTTTGCCGCCGTTGGTATCTGGCAGATCCGGCAACGGCCCATCTAGGGGATATTTGGACAAATCATGGCCACCCACTAGCCCAGAAAGCAGCCCTAATCCGACTAAGGGATGAATCAACTCCTGAAGTTGCTCATATTTATCCTTAGCTTCCTGCTCAGTTTTACCAATTACCGGGAATACCCCAGGCATAATTTTGAGATGGTCAGGGGAACGTCCGTATTTAGCCAATCTCCCCTTGACGCTAGCGTAGAAGGCTTGAGCTTCTGCCAATGTCTGTTGTGCAGTAAAAATCGCCTCTGCTGTTTGAGCAGCTAAATCCTGTCCAGCCTCGGAAGATCCAGCTTGTACGATTACTGGATATCCCTGTGGTGGACGCGCCACATTGAGCGGGCCGCGCACTGAGAAATATTTACCCTTGTGGTGGGGAACATGCAACTTTTCTGCATCGAAGTAAATACCTGACTCCTTATTGTGAAGGAAAGCATCGTCTTCCCAACTGTCCCAAAGTTTGGTGACAACATCCACAAACTCCCTCGCCCGTTCATAGCGTAGCGAGTGTTCTAGGTGGTTTTCTTGGCTGAAATTCTGCGCTGCGGCTTCAGCAGCAGAGGTTACAAGATTCCATCCGGCACGACCACCACTTAGATAATCCAGTGATGCAAATTTGCGGGCGAGATGATAAGGCTCATCATAAGTCGTTGATGATGTCGCCACCAACCCGATATTTTCTGTCACCGCAGACAGAGCCGATAATAAGGTTAAAGGTTCAAAATGGACACTGAATTGTCCCGAACGGCTAAAAGCCTCAGCCCCTTGTCCTCTATCCCAGACGGCTAAACCATCTGCGAGGAAAAGCATATCAAATTTACCCCGTTCAGCCGTTTGTGCCAGCTGCTTATAATGTTGGAAGTTCAGACCTCCATCAGCCGGGGTGTTGGGATGTCGCCAAGCTGCAACATGATGGCCACTCCCAGGTAAAAATGCTCCGAGTTTAAGTTGTTTTTTTGTACTCATGTTTATATTTGCGAGGGCGTACTTATGCTTTTTTCGTTCTCCAGTTTGGAACAAGAAAATGTTAGTTATTAAGACTCTGGTCTTGTTGCTTGGATGGAGGGTAGTTTAGAGAATTCATCGTACCAACTAGCAAGTTTTGGATATTTCTGCCGCCATTGCAGATTGGGAAGGCGGATTTCTAGTCCAAGTGCAGAGGCGAGGGTTATATGAGCAAGTTTTGGAGTTTGGTCGAGTTTATCTGATATCTTCTCGAAGTATTCCAAAATTCTCAACGCTCGCTCACGCTCAAAGTCGATCGCCCCAGGAGACTGTTCGCTGTGGGGACGCCTTAACTCCCGTACCCAGACAGCAATGCCATCTATGAACCCACCAGTCATACCTTCAAGTTGCTGTAAAAAGCCATTAGATATGTCAGCAACTAGTTTAATTTCAGGATTTAAGTGATTCAGATAGACGCAAATTATACGTGTTTCACTCAAGATAAATCCGTCGTCAGTCGCTAGAGTTGGTATTTTACCTGTAGGGTTGTAATTCAGTAGGTCGCTGTTCGGATCTCGTGCAATGACTTTTTGCGTTTCGATGCGATCGCACAGATTCAATTCTATTATTGCTACCCGTGCAATGCGTGCATAGGGCGAGTTGGGTGTATAGAAGAGTTTCATAAAAAAGCGCGATCATCATTAGTCAACAGAAGGTTAAGCCAGTAAAGGGCAGGGAACAGGGAAATGGAGTTCAAAGGCTCATTAATGAAGCTCAAAGCCTCATTAATGGAGTTCAAAGGCTCATTAATGAAGCTCAAAGCCTCATTAATGGAGTTCAAAGACTCATTAATGAAGCTCAAAGACTCATTAATGAAGCTCAAAGACTCATTAATGGAGTTCAAAGACTCATTAATGAGGCTCAAAGCCTCATTCACGAATATTAAACACTCGTTCACAAGTATCAAAGACTGATCTCTCTCTTATTCCCAATGCCCAATACTTCTTTATGAGAGGCTGCGCCAACGACTTCGCGGTAGTTGAGCGTAGTCGAAACTCAGTACAAGTGCCCAATGCTCAAGTACTACGCAGTCACCGCCTGACGACGGTTGTACTCAGAAGCATCTCCTTTGATAGCCTCACTTTGTTTACCATCGATGCCAACTGGGAGATCGCCGACAATTGTGACTCGTTGAACGTGGCGGGGCTGATCGCCGTAATCTGCGATCGCATAATGTTGAGTAGCCCGATTATCCCAAAAGGCTACGTCACCAACTTGCCAACGCCACCGCACTGTGTTTTCAGGACGTGTTACATACGCTTGCAACAGCCGCAGAATATCATCTGATTCAGTTGTTGATAAGCCACGGAACTGGCGCACAAATCCGCCGATGAATAGCCCACGCTCTCCAGATTCGGGATGGACGCGTACAACTGGGTGCAGAGTCTCGTACACAGTCGAGGTGAAGACAGCCCGATAAGCCTTGGCATCTTCAGGTAAGTCAAATGCAGTAGCATAGTCGTATTTGTTGCTATGTACTGCCCAAAGTTGGTCTGCGAGATTACGCAGATGAATAGGTAAATCTTGATATGCAGTTACTGAGTTTGCCCAGACTGTATCGCCACCAGTTGGGGGAATATCAAGCGCTCGTAAGATAGAACCGAGAGGTGGACGGTCTACAAATGTCACATCGGTATGCCAGCTATTGGCGCGGGAAGTGGTACGACCATAATTCAGGTCTAAGACTTCTGGGTTTTCTGGCAGCGATGGTACAGTTGGGTGGGCTGTAGTGACTTCACCAAAACGACGAGCGAAAGCAACCTGTCCATCAGCATCAAGCTGTTGCTGACCACGGAAAAATATCACTTTGTATTTGACTAAAGTCTTGCGAATATCGCTGATGATGTCATCACTGAGATTAGAACTCAGATTAACACCAATAATTTCAGCACCGATACGTCCTGCAACTGGTTTGATATCAAAGTATTGGGAACCCATGTTTTTATCTCCAAAAAGTTTATATTTTTACAAAATGTAGAGACGCGATGAATCGCGTCTGATGAATTGCGTCTCTACTAAACACCAGGGGTAGATCCGCCATCAACGATAATCTCTGTTCCTGTAATCGATGCAGCAAGATCGGACACCAAAAATAGCGCCAGCGCGGCAATTTCTTCTGGCTGGGCGATTCTTTTTAAAGGAATACTTTGGATATTTTGTGCCTTCACTTGCTCAACAGTGATGCCTTGCGCTTGAGCGTTTTGCCGCGCTAAAGTCTCGGCACGCTCAGTAGCTGTAGCACCAGGGGAGATAGCGTTAATGCGAATCTTGTACTCGGCTAGCTCTTTAGAAATGCCCTTTGTGAAATTCAGCAAAGCAGCATTGCTTGTACCGCCAGCTAGGAAGTTAGGACGAGGTGTCCGTCCTGCACCGCCGACTATATTGACAATCCGCCCATCACCGCGACTTTTTTGATGGGGAACGACGGCTCTAACTAAGCGGATATAGCCCAATAACTTTAAGTTCCAAGCATCCAAAAATAAATCATCTGTGGATTCTAGGAAAGATCCAGCACGGGCTGAACCTGCATTGTTAATCAAAATATCAATCTGATTAAATTGGGACAATGTTGTGGAGACAACTTTTTCAATATCTTCTGCTTTAGTCAGATCGGCGCTGATGCCAATAACTTTAGCACCAGAAGTTGGTAAAGACTGGATGTCAGCTATTGCATTTTCTAGTCTTTCTTGATTGCGGGCTGCGATCGCAACATTCACACCCTCACTATAAAGTGCTTTGGCAGTAGCTAAACCAATTCCCGCACTTCCTCCTGTAACGATCGCACTTTTACCTGATAGTTTTAGTTCTAAACTCATACAAAATTAACCTCAAAAATGTAAGTAATTTATTTGCGAATCAATAATATTGCTGATTGAGAGCCTATATTGTGGATATCCAAGATCGCTTGATTTTCCTCAGATGTACAACCTAGAAGTATCTTGATTTCTGTATCTCGCTTTTCCAGATCGACACTACAAATGACGGCAGTTACTGTTTGATTAGACAAGCTACCTATCCAGACATCAATATCATTTCCGTCTCCAGAGCGAGTGTCTTGTAAATATCCATAGTCCAGGGGATAAACGAAAGATGGATAACGTGGATGTGATGTCCCTTTTGGGCGATCTATCTTGAGATTTCTAGCGGCTACAAGCCGATCTAGTTTGAACCAGAAGTCACTACTATCCCCCATGCCATCTACTAATACTCAATTGGAAATGTGCAATACAGCCTTGCCAGGAAAACGCCTGTCGAGTAGTTGTTGTGCTACATCAGCTATTTGTGTCCAAGAAGCTTCTAAATCAATGTGAGGATGTAACTCACCTGCTTCTACTAAACTCAAAAGTCTTTTTAGACCGACTGCTGCTGATTCAAATCTCAATTCATCAAACAGACGTAAACCATATAAACTCACGCTACCAGTCCCGAAAAATTGGGCAGCGTTGAAGGTTACTTCAGATCCCCCAGAGACTCCATACAGTACAGTTTTTCCATCCTGTGCCAGTAAGCCAAGGGCTACCCCCAAAGTCTTGCCACCTACTGACTCTACAATTAGATCGTAGGGGCCGTACTCGCTGGCAGGTGAAAGGTCTTCGCCAATCACCACCGATTGCGCCCCAGCTTCTCTAACTAAAGTTTCATAACCAGCTTGACGAATATGTGCCACAACTTGCGCTCCTGACAGTTGCGCCAACTGGATAGCGAAGTAACCTACGCCTCCTGATGCGCCTGTAACCAGAACTGACCGACCCAAAAGTGAACCACCTTTTAACACCGCATGGTATGCAGTTAAACCCGCTACAGGCAATGTGGCAGCTTGAGCAAAAGATACCGATGATGGCACTACTGCTAAAGCATTGGTGGGAACAGATACGAGTTCTGCCCAAGCACCAGCACGACGCAAGCCAACTACACGCGCCCCTTGGGGAGGCCCCGAACCATCATCGGCCGGGATTTCCACTACACCTGCCAAGTCCCAACCAGGCTGCCAACCAGCCTCAGCAGTGGTTGAACGTTTTATCTCTCCTCGATTGAGGGAAATTGCCGCTACCCTCACTAGAGCTTCATCTGGGGCAGGCTTGGGTGCAGTCACTTCACTCAGTGCCAAACGCCCCGGCACATTGGGATCAACAATCACAGCACGTATTTTGCTCATAAGGTTGCCCTGGCTTAGAGATTAATTTCTAGTTTGTTGGTTCGCAATGTATTCCCTGCAATAAATAATCTCGATAGATTAGCTATTTATTCTTAACTCCCAATCTGTGTAAATAGGTTAACGAGATTTTAAAACAACGGTATCTTGATAAGATTACAGTATTTTATGGTTTGTACAAAAAAAACTATCACAGACAGCCAGAAGAATCAAGCACCTTGTGGAGAAATTCGCCGTTGACACTTCTTGCACTGTAGTCAAGCCAAGTAGCTTCCGTATGATTCGGAGTTCTTTTTGTAATTTCTCAATTTGACTCCAAACAGTGTAAACGCGAAAATGATTAGCAGGTCTGCGTTATTTTGGTGTTTTCGCCTCTATTGTTGAGTTTGAACCTCTACCTTTGCATCCGATTCATCTCCACTTTGAGAAACTTTTTCTGGGCCGCACTGTACCGGAGTAACTCCTGTACCTTGAGTGAGTCCGTGTTTCGTTGTGGTGTCGTAAGCATTATTATCAGTATTCGCTTGGGCGTAAGTATCGTTAAAAATCTTGTCAGATGCTGAGGTTGTTTTGCCAAGAAGCTTTTTGTGTAAATCTTTAAAAGCCTTCTCATCAATACTAATGTGCCCATTCTCGTGTGTATCAAGAGCGCTATAAAACCTTGCCCATTCTTTTTTAACAGGTTCGCACTGTTGATCGAGTTCCGTCCAGACGGGCATTGCCTTAGTTTCTGTTACTAAGACATCTGCCTCATAAACAATTTCATCGGATTTATCTTCTGCTTGGTAAGTTTTGACATCTTTTGCGGGGGCACAAGTAACACTGCCCGCTTCGCCCTTTCCTTGTGATGTTAAGTTTGTAATTGCTTCGGTAATATTTTTTCCCGAAGCAGTAATTGTGGCATTCTTTTTGTCAATTTTAGTTGTCCCTTTTTTGGGCGGCATACCACTAGTCTGTTCAACAGGGGCTGGTGCTGTAGATGCATCGCTTTGTTTCTGCACTTTGCCTGTCTGCTGTACCACATGGGTTAACTCATGGGCTGTCAACTCGTTATTACCAGGTGATTTCTCGGCGCTAAAGTAAACATCACTACCATGAGTAAAGGCCTGCGCTCCCAACGACTTATTCATCTGCGTAGCATTGGAGTCAGTATGTACTCGCACATCGTCGAATTTACTACCAAAGCGTGGTTCCATAAAGTTTCGCACTTCAGGAGATAACGGGCTTCCTCCACCCTTACTATTATTTAACTGACTCTCAATATTATCTTGAGTCTGAACGCTGCGATCGCTAACGCGTTGTAGTGACAACTCGGTTTCTACTTCTTGTTCTTCTTGCTCACAATCTGCACATTCTCGTTGTACTATATGTGGATCTATTGCACCGATATTTATATTTGACTTAAGTTTAGGTAGAAGCATAATCTGGTCAGCTGACTGCTCATACTGGTCTTTTGGCTGGCTACCTATAAGTTGCGGTTGTGGACGACGTAAAGATATCCGACTAATGTCGTGAACAAGAGGTTTTTCTTTAATAGCTTCTGGTTCTAATAATTGCTCGTTAGCAGACGTAGTTTCTTGAACGTCGCCATTGAGCGCAGTATTATTATTTGTTGGTAAACCAAAACCGCGTGTTGGATTGGCCAATGTGGGAATATTGGATGAGACAAGCGATGGATTCGTAAAATTTGATGTTCCCGTATTGGCTCGCTTCCATGTGGTTAAAGGCAAAGCGGCTTGTCTTTTAATGTCGCTCATCTCTCAATTCCTACATTTTCTAGATTAATTAGTAACCTCTTATCTATTGCATTCCAGTATTTTCTATACAAAAATATAACTATTTTATTGACATTCTTATGTATAGACTTTAGACTTTAGTCTAGTTTTGCCATTATTCAGCTACCCAAATATTCAAGAATTGACATTTGGTGAAATTAATTATGTGTTCTGAATAACGCATAATTAATTTCACAAGCAGATGTCTGTCTAATAAATAGTTAACGAACCGTTCCCCGCAGGGCTTCAGTATCAATTGGTTTGATGAGGTAAATTAACAGCAGATTCCAAACAATTGCTGCAATCAAAGGTAGTTTGCGAATTAGCTTCACCAATTTCGGGTTATAACTGCCTTCAATCTCTGCAATTTTCAAGTTGTAACCTGCACAGCGTTGCAGACGTGGGAAAAACTGGGGATGTTCGGTATTCAACATTACAGGAAAAGCCCGTCCTGCGGTTTCATTGGTGTTGCGGACAACTTGGATATCAAATTCTGTGGCATCAAGTCCCAATGATTTGTAGAATCCAGAACGTTCATGAACTGTCAGGGTGTGAGTAGCAAATACTGATAGCAAGAAAAAGCGACTCCACAGCCTAGATTTCCAGGTGTTCCAAAGTTGGGGTTGAGAACGCAATAATGCTTTAAATATATCCCCGTGGCGGTTTTCGTCTTGACACCAGCTCTCAAAGTAGCGGAATATCGGGTAAAACTGGTTTTCTGGGTGCTTTTCTAGATGCCTGAAAATAATAATGTAACGCCAGTAGCCGATTTTTTCTGAGAGGTAAACGGTGTAAAGTACCCATTCAATCGGGAAAAATGTATAAGTACGGGTTTTAGTGACAGCGCCTAAATCAAGGGAGAGTTTAAAATCGGCCATTGCTTTGTTAAGAAATCCAGCATGGCGGGCTTCATCACGCGCCATCATTTGAAATATTTCCGCTAGCACTGGACTGCGATTTTTCAGCTTGCGGGATAATTCTTTGAATAGCAAGAAGCCGGAAAACTCAGAAATGCAAGAACGTTCCAAATACTCTATAAACGCCTGCCTTGCTTCACCGTCAATGTGTTCCCAAGACTGCTCAAACGCTTCATCCCGGACAAAATGATCCCGATTGTAGTCTGTCCGCATTTCTGTCAACATCGCCTGCAATTCCGTTTCCTGGGCAGACAAATCCAGCTTGGCTGCGGTTTCAAAATCTGTAGTGTAAAACCGGGGGGTAAGTACAGTTTCTTTGCTGGGGGTTTTAGTTTCTGGCTTGGGTAGGGTGTTAACCATGAGTGATGAGGCGAGCGAGTCAATAGTTCTATAACTATAAAGCTATGACAAATGCAATTATTTTGCTAGACCTAATTTACAATCCTTCAGTAAAGTCGGAATTTCTGAATTTTTCTTCAACGGGTTGCGCCCAGGATTACCCAATTTCAGCCAAGCGTAAAAGGGACTGGGGACTGGGGACTGGGGACTGGGGATGGTGGGGCCCCCTCTGGGGATAAGGGGTAATGGGGAGTGGGGACTGGGGACTGGGGACTGGGGACTGGGGACTGGGAAAATATTTCAAAATTTGCTATGGGTAATAGCCCCGAACATCATTTTTGAGCTGATTACCCAATCCCTAATCCCCATTCAAATCTTCCCAATCCCTAGTCCCTAACTCAATCATAATTCTTTCCCTCTGCTCCCTGCCCCCTGCCCCCCTGCCTTCTGCCCCCTGCTTCACCGCAGTAATTCCTCAACTTGATGTTGGCTCCACAAAGTTCTATATAAGCCCTGTTGTTGTAAAAGTTCCAAGTGATTTCCGACCTGCACAATTTTTCCTTTTTCCATGACAAAAATTCGGTCAGCTGCCGCCGCCGCTGATAATTGGTGCGTAATAAAAATTACTGTTTTGCGTTCAGTACCACTGGAGAGATTTTTGAGGATTTTCGTAGCTGTTTGATTATCTACACTAGAGAGAGCGTCATCCAAAATTAACACTGGAGCATTGACCAACATTGCACGAGCTAAAGCAGTACGTTGCCGTTGACCTCCAGAAAGATTAATACCGCGTTCGCCAACAATAGTTTCATATTGCTGGGGAAAATTCTGAATTTCTGATTCAATTTGGGCAAGTTTAGCGACAGATTCTACCTGCTGTTGTTCGCTAACTGGATCGCCGTAGCGAATGTTATTTTTGATTGTAGTGCTAAATAGAAAGCTATCTTGAGGAACGTAGGCGATCGCACCTCGTAAATCTGTTAAAGCGATCTTAGTAATATCTACCCCATCTAAAAACAATTGTCCTGATTCAATATCCAACAAGCGGGGTAAAGCATTGGCCAATGTAGATTTCCCCGAACCAATTGCCCCAACAATCGCAACAGTTTCTCCAGGAGCAATGGTAAAGTTAACATTTGCTAAAGCTGAAGTCGTGGAACCAGGGTAATTATAGGTGAGATTTTTAGCTGTTAGTTCGCCTTTAAGTTCAGCCACAGGCAGATGTATAGCATCGGCTGCATCTTTAATTTTTGGTGTGACAGAGAGAATAGCTTCAAGCCTATCGATACTAACTTCACCGCGTTGGTAGGCAGTAATTGTGAATCCTAAAAGAGCAGTGGGGAAAACTAGACGCTCTACATAAATTAATAATGCTAAAAAATCGCCAACCTGAAGTGTCCCAGCAGACATCCGTGCCGATCCTAGCCAGATGATTACCAGCGAACTGATATTAGCTAATCCACCAATTAGCGGAAACAGTGTATTGCGGAGTTTTGCTAGTTCCAGGTTAGCAGTCAATAGCTGCTGATTTTTCTTGGCAAAAGCTCGACGCTCGTTAGCTTCTTGAGCATAGATTTTAATTAAGGCAATGCCACTGATATCCTCTTGGATGAGTTCGCTGATGTCAGAGAGTTGCTCTTGGACTTTTGCTTGTTGTTTGCGTAAGCGATCGCTAAACAGACTCACCAATAAGAGCATAAAAGGGTATACTGCCAGGGCGGCTAGGGTGAGATCCACACTAATTGTCAGCATTACTGGCAGTGTCAGGGCGTAGGCAAACATCGTATTTGCCAAACTCAAGACCGCAAAACCCAATAACCGCTTGATATTGTCCACATCACTAGTAGCGCGACTAATCAAATCGCCAGCAGTATTACTGGCAAAATAACCAGGCTCCAGTTTCAGTAAGTGTTCAAAAATCCGTTGTTTCAGGTCAAATTCCACCTGCCGTCCCACCCCAAATAGCCAAATGCGTGATGCCATCCGCATTAGCCACATTGCCGAACTGAGCAAGACAATAACTACTACGTAATGTAGTATTTGGTTCCAGCTGAAGGTTGTCGAGAGTTTGTCAACACCAGCACGAATCAACCAAGGGATATAAACACCCAGTGCATTGACAGACAACAAAGCGAGAATACCCAAGGAGGCTTCCCGCCAATGGGGTCGTAGGTAAGCACTGAGTTTAGCGATTCGTTGAGATTTTGCCATTAAAGCAATTGTGCAACTTTATCATCTAGATTAACTGCTAGTCCAAGAAGGCAGCTATGAAGAGGGAATATCGCTTGTGATAAATTCAGCTGTTGTTACCTCTTTTAACTGGATAGTTATTGCCATTCATTACTAGTAGTCCATTACAGCAACTTTAATGAAGAAATAAGTTCGTAGTAAGGACTTTAGTCCTTTGATTAATGGCTCAAGCGCTTACTACGAACCAAGTATTGTTCTCTTGCCTGATTACCGCTGAACACGCAAGAACCTGTAAATTTCAAGGAGATAACTTTCCCAAGTTCTTGTTGTCAATTGCAATGTTTCCGAATTTGGTACAAAGTCTTCAAGTCGTAAACCGCGTGTGCGAATATCTTGAGGACTTCCTTGTAATAAATAGGGAGGCACTCTCAAATTATAAGAAAGAATGCTATCCCCCGTTACATCTGAGATGTTCGTTGTGGTGGGTTGCCCTAATGCCACCAGTGTCTCAGATGTTGTAGCACTTGCGACAGACGTTTGGCCCGTCATTGCTAGAGGTGCTCTATAAAGGAAATAGGCGACTGCTGGTGTACTTGCTAACAGCAAAATCGTCAGTGCCCAACCGATCAAGTATCCTCCTGGTTTGTCTATTCCACCTCCTTTGATTTTCTGAGCGGCAAGAATCATCAGTAAAACAGAGGCTCCTAGAGGCTTGAGTGGAAAAGATAGCATCCTCCACAACGACGCCACAGCAGGTTCACTGGGGTTAAGAAATGATAGGGCTACGATTACCAAGATAACGACTAAGATTAATCGTCCGACAAAAGTTCCAGAGGGATAAAATCGCTGGAACAGAGAATAAACGATAGTGCCAATCAGCAGCCACAGCAGTACCCGGCTTAACAATAGAAACATAGACTAACTCTCAAATTTTCTGGTGCAGTGAGCCAGTGTGGTGGTGTTCGCGTAGCGTCTCCGTCAGGAGAGGCAGTCCGTTTCGATTGGGGTTGCCCCCAGAAAAGACTGCCATGCAGGGAAACCATACATAAAACAACTGGCGACTTCTTACTGATAGCGACGTTATAAACGTCACCCGTAAGGTTCAACCTAGAGGTTTCGGGAAATGGATTTATTTTATTGTCAAATTGTAATCGTACTGTTTGACTTAAAATTTCTCAAACCTCACACCCAATGACTACCGTCGTAGTGATTTTAGTGCAATTTTTTGACACTGCGTCTATTATTTATAATTTTCCAGAAGAGTAATCTAGTACCGGTAAACTAAATTAATTAAGTAATCTACTCAAAAGGAAAAACTATGTCGCCTGGAAAGCCTACTATTCTGGTAACGGGGGGAGCTGGATATATTGGTTCTCATACAGTGCTTGCTTTGAAGAAAGCGGGTTATAGCGTTGTCATACTTGATAATCTGGTCTATGGACATCGCGATCTAGTAGAAGAAGTTTTACAGGTAGAACTAATAATTGGGGACACAAGCGATCGCGCCTTGCTCGATCGTGTATTTAAAACCCATGATATTGCCGCAGTAATGCATTTTTCTGCTTATGCCTACGTAGGAGAATCGGTGAGCGATCCGGCCAAATATTACCGCAATAACGTCCTTGGTACTTTGACGCTGTTAGAAGCGATGCTGACAGCATCTGTAAAGAAATTTGTCTTTTCTTCTACCTGTGCCACCTACGGGGTACCAGAATTCGTGCCTATTCCAGAAACCCATCCCCAAAATCCGATTAATCCCTATGGCGCTACAAAGCTGATGGTAGAAAGGATTCTCTCTGATTTTGACGTTGCTTACGGTTTGCAATCAGTGCGTTTTCGCTACTTCAATGCTGCTGGTGCTAATCCCGATGGCTTACTAGGCGAGGATCACAACCCAGAAACCCATTTAATTCCCTTGGTGCTAATGACAGCTTTAGGCAAACGAGAATCCATTTCAATTTTCGGCACTGATTACCCCACGCCCGATGGTACGTGTATTCGTGATTATATTCACGTTAACGACTTAGCAGATGCCCATATTTTGGGATTGGAATATTTATTAAAAGGTGGCGATAGCGAAGTTTTTAATTTGAGCAATGGCAGCGGCTTCTCCGTCAGAGAAGTCATAGCCGCAGTCGAAGAGGTGACAGGAACTTCGATACCAGTAGAAGAACGCGATCGCCGTCCTGGCGATCCCCCAGTTCTCATTGGCACCAGCGATAAAGCCAGAACAGTCTTAGGCTGGCAACCTCAGTATCCATCCATCAAAGATATCGTCGCTGACGCGTGGCAGTGGCACCAGAAGCGACATCATTCGACTTGATGGCATTGAGCCGAGATGCGCGACGTGAAAGTTGTGCATCTCGGCTCAATGCCTTAGCGACTTACTTGATAGCTTTATTGAGAGTGGAGTCTAAATGGAACCAACAACAGAACAGTTGAGAGCGTTTTACAGTAGAGGTGTGAGAGCAAGTAATATGTTTCAGCCTATCAACGTAGTGCGACTGGACGAAAGAACAAAGCGCATATACGTTTTAATTCGAGACACAATACAAATAGAGATATATCCAAATGGTGAGCTTGATTTCCATGACTAAACCTGATTATCAAGCCATATCAGATAATGAATTAAGAGATTGGGTTAGATATCATCCACAGGACACCGAAGCATTCCATATTTTAATGGACAGGTTAGACCAACGACCAAAAGTCATCACTCGCACTGATGAGGAATTTGAAATCGAGTTACAACGGCGTATTAGCCAAGCTAGTTGACAGTAAATTAAAAAAGTTCGACGGCTCATGTAGTAACCGCCTAACTCTGGTAAATATTGAAACCTCTAAGAGGTTTTACTACACAAAACCATCCCTCTCCGACTCAGAGAGGGACAGACTTGAACTAAAGTTCAAGGCAGGGGGAGGTTTATCGAACTAAGGTCTTATTTAGGAAACGCTATAATGACAAGATTTTATGTGAGAACACTCACTCGCTACCCCCTCTCATGCTTCGCAGTACGACAACTAAGATGCCGATAAATCCGAGAATTGGCAGTGCGATCGCCCAAGTTGGTAATTGTTGAGATTGACCTTCTACTAAATCACCATTGACATTTCGCAAATTTTGTGTATTTTGTGTAGACCCGCCTCCTGCCACAGTCACTTCAAATTTGAATTCAAAGGGTTTGAATCTTGCCCCAGAAACAGGTTTTCCATTTAGTTGCAACTCATAAATACCTGGTTTGGGAAAGACAACTTCTGCACCTGGAATGCCTTGATAACGTTCGGCTGCCACAGGTTTTAACTGTGGTTCTAATAACGGTGGCTCTCCGGTTGCATAAGGTTCGGCATAAACAGCCAACTGACAATTACACTGTGACAGAGGAATCACCTTTCCACCTCTGCGGGTAAGTGCAAACCAGGCTTGGCTTGGTTCTCCAGCACGGGGATTATCGTTTGGTTCAATATGGAGAGTGCCGCCAACATCTGAGGCTACTTCCACCTTATGAGCAAAAGCAGGGTAAAGATTAGTTATTGATATAACTAAGCAACTGAGGAATAATAAATACTTTATCGTTCCTTGATTTTTCCAGAAAATGCCTTTAAGGGGGTAACGCTTCTGTTTTTGACTCGTTGAAACGGAGCCAGAAAATAAAGATGATTTACCGCGATTTGGTTGGGGGAACATAAAACTTTTCTACGGCTAACTTTGACCAGAAAAAGCGCGAGCGCACTAGCAAAACACTGAGAGTAATCATTACCATCAGTACTGCCGCTAATTTATTTCCCCAAGTTGATTGCAAGGAACCCAGGTAATGGGAACCAATCAACACAGCATGAATGGCACTCAAGAGCAAGGCTGGCACACCCAATAGATGAATCTGTCGCCAACGCTTGCCCAAAGATTTTTGCAACGATTCCCAACTTGTAAAAGCGGCGGGGGACATTAATACCAATGCTACAGCACCCGCAGCCATCCCCCACTGAAATTCTGGCGGCAGAAACGAAAAGGCGGCAAAATTCCATTGCAATGAGTGTTCTATCATGTGGAAGGTGTGAACCACAGAAAGCACGAAAGATCCCACACCTAAACCACGACGGTAACGCAGTGGTGAAGCCCACAAGCCACTAATCGGACGCGCAATTAACGCCAAAATTAAGCAGATTAAGGCGGCGTGTCCGGTGTAATCTACCATTGTGTCACCAGTCCGCAGCAAGGTGATAACGCCAATGGTGAGTGTTACCCAACCGCCTAATCGAAACAACTGACTGCGCCTGTCTTTACTTACCAAAGATGTGGAAACGCCTACACCTAGCATCGTCGGTAAGGTTCCCAAGCCAAAAGCCAGCATAGTAGCTGTACTCATCCATAAATTGCCAGTTTCAGCGGCTTTAATTTGGGCAGCATATAGAAAACCACAGGGCATTAAACCCCAAGTCATCCCTAAAAGCATTGGCGTCCACCATTTGGTTTTTAAAGAAAGTTTAACCATTCCGCTGCTGAGGCGATCGTGTAAACTACCTTGCAATAGGGGATGTAATACGGGAATGCGCGGGAGTAAATCAGGTTTTAGTTGTCCTAAGCCAAACCAAATCAACATCACACCAGTCAAAATTGCCATCCAGCGCCGGAAGTCGCTGCCAACACCCGCTAGCTGTCCACCTTGCAGCAATACCGAACCTAGCGCCCCAATGCCAGCACCGACTAGAGCATAGCTCAACATCCGCCCCAAGTTTAGCAGGATATGAAATTTTAATTGCTGTTGCCAAGTATCGGGTTTTTCTAAGGTTAATGTCCGTCCCAAGGAGACTGTTTGTGGAATTTTCGGCTGATGAGACAGAGAAAATGCCACTGTTAGCGGGCCACACATCCCAAAGCAGTGTCCAAAACTCCCCAGGAACCCCAGGATTGCGATCAGCAACAAATCTACCATAAAAAAAGTTCCGAGTTCTGAGTTATGAGTCCTGAGTGTCCGAATAAAGATTTTGAAGAAGTAATAAGAAATTTTTTCTTTTCTTCTTTACTTAGTACTCAAAACTCCTCTAGTGCGGAACTGTAAGTGAAGTTGCGATCGCTGTCAAAAGACAAAGCGTCAAACTTGATGTTTTCTCTATTGAAGAATTCTGACTTCTGTTCAATAAATTAATTTTACTTATAAAAAACCGTAAAAAAATAATACGAAATAATCTTTTTGGAAATGTTTTATGTTTTTATTTCCTAAGAATTACTACTAGCGATCGCTACATTGATAATGTTGTACCGAAAGCCAATTAACATACAAAAATTCATCCAAAAACAAAGTTATTTGCATATAGGGGTTTTTCTGGCAACTCTCTTGAGCATTATATTGTTCAGTTGGGTAGTACTCTCGCAGCAACCAGTTACCCTCAATCTGTTAATGACTGCTCCTGATGCCCAACCTTGGAGGCAGGGTTTAATTAGAGACTTCGAGGCTGAGAACCCAGGTATTCGCATTAACTTAGTTGAAGGGCCGAATGCCACAAATTTGCTCGAAGACCTGTATACCTCATCTTTTATTTTAGGTGAATCCCCTTATGACCTGATCAATATGGATGTGATCTGGACATCCAAGTTTGCTGCTGCTGGATGGTTGCTACCTTTAGGCGATCGCATTTCTAAAGAAGAGTTGGCAGCATTTTCACCCCAGGATGTAGAAGGGGGACGTTATCAAAACCAGCTGTACCGCATTCCAGTGCGTTCCGACGTAGGAATGCTCTACTACCGAGAAGATTTAATCAAACAAGCGGGATTGAAACCACCAGAAACATTTGATGATTTGATCCGAATTTCCCAAGTTTTGCAGAAGAAAAAGCAGGTGAATTGGGGCTATGTTTGGCAGGGTCGCCAATATGAAGGACTTGTGGCGATGTTTGCAGAAATCCTCGATGGCTTTGGTGGCTTCTGGGTTAAACCCGACACCTTTGAAGTTGGACTAGATCGACCAGAAACATTAAAAGCCATTGAGTTTCTACGTAGTACCATCAACGAAGGCGTTTCTCCGCCTGGAGTCACAACCTATCAAGAAGAAGACACCCGACGTTTGTTTCAAAGTGGTCAAGTAGCGTTTTTACGTAGTTGGCCATACGCGTGGCCTCTAGCCCAAGCAGAAAATTCATCAATCCGGGGCAAAATTGCGATTAAACCGATGGTTCATGCTCCTGGGAAGACGGGAGCGGCTTGTCTTGGGGGCTGGGGTTTAGGGATTGCGAAATCTTCTCAACATCCTGAAGAAGCTTGGAAAGCAATTCAGTATTTTACCAGTCGGGAAGCACAGCGCCGATTCATTTTCAGTGCAGGTTATGTGCCCAGTCGCCGGGAACTGTTTACAGATCCAGGAATTGTTGCTAAATACCCCCACTATCCACAGTTATTGCAGGTCGTGGACAATGCAGTTTTACGTCCACCGATCGCGCAATATGCTCAGACATCAGATATTTTACAGCGTTATCTCAGTGCCGCGTTATCCGGTCGAATGAATCCTGAACGAGCAATGCAAGCTGCTGCTGCGGAAACGCGGCGATTGCTGGCGGCAGGGGGTAGGGGGGCAGGGGGGCAGGGGGCAGGGAGCAGGGGGCAGGGAGCAGGGAGCAGGGGGCAGGGAGCAGGGGGAGAATAACTAATGACAAATGACAAATGACAAATGACAAATGACAAATGACAAATGAC
>NZ_JAVRCD010000019.1:0-131807 GCF_034530895.1 Nostoc sp. DedQUE08 | reverse complement strand
CTGTTTCCTAAATCCTTTGTGAGCAAGCTTTTCAAGACTTAACGGGAAAAGTCAGGTCTCGGAAATACCTATCAGTTTTCTTGGACTGGTTTCGCCAGTGATCCCAAGCAACTACCACTTCCTCGCCCAAATCCTCTACAACTTCACCCCTCTCTACATACAAAGTGCGGTACGGGTCAGCATGGGCAACGATAGAACCGATGCCAATAGTGTCTGGTTGAGAGGATGCTTTCTGGAGAGCAGTAATTAAATCAGTCTCTTGGGTTGTTAATTCCGCCCAATAGTCCTGTTTGATTACCTCATACTCTTGGGCAACATCCCAAAACTCCTGCCAGCTACACCCAGGTTTTGCAAGCACCTGCCGAATATTACTGACAGCTTGAGGCAACATTTCCAATTGTTCGGCTCGGTAAGCGATCGCTGATGGTGTCGGTTCACTTCCCAGAATGATTGCCGCAGCCTCTAACGCTTGGGTATTGTTCATAGCACTGGCTAAGTTTTTCAAAGCCATGCCCATGAGCCGCAGACATTCTTGGGCATTTTCCTTGGGTGGTTCTGCTGCAAGCGATCGCAGATCAATCGTTTTCTCCAGTGCTTGCTTTACCTGTTTGTTCAACGCTTTGGTCGCTTGCTGAGTCATGGTATTTCCCCACTGTTGGGAAGGGCGTTGTTCTACAGCGTTTTCCAAATCCTGAATACGTTGCTTGAGTTGTTGATTCTCAGCTTCCAACTGCCGTAGTGATTCCATTTCGTCTAGGCGCTGCTGTAACTGGATATTTTGCTCCTTCTGCTGCTTGTACAGGTTTTGCAAGGATTGGATTTGTTCTTGTACTTGTTCTTCTGCTTTGGCTGTAGCTTCTGACTGTAGCCCAATTCTCAATTCCTGCTGTAAGCGCTCTAATTCTTGCTGGTGTTGCTCTTTGAGTGCAGCGATCGCCTCAGAGTATTGTGGTGGATAACTTGGCTCTGTGGGGAATGGGACACTTGGGGCATCTAAATCAGCATTGTTGATCAACAACCTCTCCCCATCAGCAAAGGTGACAATCTGCTGCCAGTGATTTGGTGCGTCTGCCTCAATAGTTCCCTCTTCTCCATACCTTGGATGGGACTGTTGTGAAACTGTGACAATAGCTTTTTGAAGAACCACTGGTTCTTCAATTTTGGGAACCATTGGTTCCTGAACAATATGTTTTTTGCGTGGAAGTTGAGGAACCACTTTTTGGGCAGCAGCAGCAAAGTCTGATTCACCAGGGGAAGGATTATCTTTGAGAGCTATCGCTACAGCTTGTTTTAGTTTCTCTGGTTCCTTGACTAAACGAAGTAACGGACGAGCCTGACGCTCATTTTTGATGTGTCCCCCCAATTCGCCAACCGCGTCTATGACCTTTTTGGCTCCTAGCAATTGGTTGATTCGTCGGTATCCACCCCAGGCGTATAATTCACGCTGGCAGTATTCTTCAAAGCTTTTATATCCAGCTTGCAGGTAAAGCTGCTGTTCCCTCATCTGGAGAATTTCATCTACTGCTTGCCACTCGAATCGGTCGATGGCAGTAAAGGTTTCTTGGATGCTGGTGTTGATAACACTGTAATCGAGTGCTGTTGTTTGTTCTTTTTCTAGTGTCAGCATTTTTCTTGCCCACTATGGTAAATGCTTGAAAATTGGGGTGTTGCAATTTAACCAAAGTGAACCCAGCAGCTGATTTGAAAAGTTTTTCCAAAAATATGTCAGCATTATAATTAGCTCACTTTGTGATCAACGGATTGAGCAGGCGATCGCATAGCTTTGACCGGCAGCGATCGCTTTATGCTGCTATATCCTGTGGTTGGGAATTATCAGCTTTAGATTTTAGATATTCCCTTACAGGGATTGGCTTAACCTTTTGTTCTTCTTCTCCTGTGGTATCTGTGTCGTCATCTGGGATAAAAACAATTAAATCTCCAGGTTGGCATTCAAGGGCAATGCAGAGTCCATTAAGTCTTTCCCCAGTTAATCGAGGCATTTCATCTGTTCTTCTCAATCGATGAACAGAGTTTTCGTCAATCCCTAAAGCTGCTGCTAGGTCTTTATTCCTAATACGCTTTTTTGCCATTATTTCATTTAACCTCCAAGCAATCATTCGCTTGTCCATGTGACACCTCCATTAGTTTAATCCCCGTCTTGCTTTGATAAATCGACTCTTGGAATACTCATTATTATACATGGTCACAAATCAATAAAACTACGCTTAAAAGTAGAAATACTACGTTAAATGTAGAAAAAACCATTTTAAACGCTTGACTTTTTCCTACGTCTCGCGTAGTATTATAAATATAAAGGAGGAAACAAGCGCTAGCCTCCTAGTAAACAAAGAAGTGCTTACTCCCAGATTTAAACTCATTCAATTAACCACAAAACCAAGTGCCACCGGGACTAGGAGCCGGAAGCCAAACTTGTAATGCTCAAGCCAGCGAAGATGATCTCGATGACCTACTAAGTCTTAAAAAACTGGTTATTTAGTGCCATTCGTCTAGAAATCAAAGATTTTACTTACAGCAAAGCTGAATTTAGTAGAGTGTCCTCTTCCGAACACAGCACTTCCTTACACATCCCCTGATGCTGCCGTCTGCTGTCTTGAGAATGCTCTTAGCAACTAGCTTTGATGGCTACGCCAAATCTTTTTGAGAGCGTTGTGCTGAACCACAACGTTCTTTGCACACATAACAAAGGCAATCGCTCGGTCTGGACAACTTCTGCGATCGCCTTTTCCCCTATCACGGAGATCAATATTATGACTTACGAAACACTAACACAGCAAGCAATTCCTAGTTCTTCTCGTGACGAACAAGCCACAGCCCAAGCAGAACTGAACAACTACATCGAAACCCAAGCCCAAGCCATAGCCCCAACCCAAGACCCCCTGACTGCTCGTGACCGTCGCATCATTGGCGAGATTATCGAAGTCCAACCCGAAACAATCCGCACTATCTGGATCGAAGGCGGAATCACAGTCTGGGTGCAGTTAGTCGGTGGTGGACGACTACCATTCGACCGCAACTGGTTCGCTACAAGAGTTGCAGAAGTCAAAGTGACTCTATCGGAAACACCCCTGGAGCGCAACGAGCGATTAAGCGATGAACTGGAAACAGCTTGCACTGCCTTTGGTGTGTACCACGGTCAGATTGACTGGTTATCGTTCAGCACCAAACTCTACCGAGACGGGCATTTGGTCGGCTTCGTCGGGTGCAATCACCAAAGTTGGTACGCCAGACCGAGACAGTACGGAGTGAATCGGGTTGCTGCCAGTGCAAAAGATGTGATTGCGTTGTTGGGAGTCCGAACGGCAGTAGCAGCGTAAGTTGCTGAAGCGAGAAAAGGCGATTGCTTCCCAAGCAACGCAATCGCCACCTATATGCAATTACAAATAATCATTGCACATAACACAGCAAGTAACATCACACTTTCAGATTCGGGTTTCTATGACTGCTAAGAGAATTCTCCTACCTGCTACAGATGCGAATGCAGAGGTGTAATAAATCCCTGGTACTGGAAGTGAGAAAAAGCGATCGCTTCCCCAAGAGAAATGCGATCGCCTCTACAACGAAATTTATGACAATTTAAATCATCATGGCACACAGACTATGATTACCACATTTTCTCTTCAACATACGGAGTTAGAAGAGTCTCTTGACAAAATTCTCCTACCTCCAACCGACCCCAACGCAGAGGTGCAACAGATTTCTGGCTACAAGCTGGTTTACGCTGACGGAGCCTGCCCCAGAAACTATCGCGTGTACAAAGGCGATTCCATGATTGGGGTGATATTTCAGCATATTACCCACTGGTCAAACGGAGTGGATTCTCTTCGATACGCCGAGCCGGTTGATGCAGCAGTTGGGTTGGATGAATTTATGACGATAGCAGGCAGATTAACAGTGACTAAGGAACAACCACCCACAGAAGAGGAATTATTGGATAAAGAATTTGATGCGCTGACGAGTGACGAATGGGAACGGTTAAAAAGATACATTCCACAAGTCAAAGATTTAGTTGCAGCGTAAAAAATAGGTGGGCAGGAAAACCCACCTCTAAAGTAAAAAGCAAAATCAAATTCTCAGTTTATCTGAATACAACAACACAACTCATCGGATAACCCAATGGAACCGATAGAAATACTGAAAACTTTCAACTCTTGCTACGTAAATATTCAGGCAATCGCCCAAGATGAAAACTGGCTCTTGTTGATTGCAGACAAGAAGATTGATCCAGAGGCAGCAACTCACGTAGGCGATACATTGCATTATTTAGCCGAGGTAATGGGGTGTGTCGAAGAAGTTGTTGAAATCAAGTTTAGTCAGGAATCAAAACTATGAAACTCTATGCGACCAGTATTCCTCAATCTTTGCCCAGTTGGGCAACTATTATATCAAATGATGCAGGTTTGATTGAAGTAGAAATAAATGATAAAGACCCTGTTTTTCATTCAATGATTGAGGAATTATCTACCGAAATTGAACCAGGAATTGTTGGTGTAAAAGCTGGTGATTTATGTAAGAAACTCAGCATTGAGATGGTTGATAGTAACGAAAAAAATGATAACCAAAATGAAATTCACAACTGTATCTGTTAGTTACTCTAGAAAATTTAATCGTCAATGACCCGCCGCTAAATCCTTACGGATTCTAGCGGGGGCTTGTGAAAACAAGCTTACATTGACCAGCCCACCTACGGGTAAACGATATTGTGGTCATGACACCTCAGAATACGTGCCAGTTCTGGGCAACTGTCGCTCAAAATTAAACAGTAAGGACGGGACCCAAACAGTGTTTTGAGCAGAACAAGCCATGATATCTGGGCGAGGCAAACTTCACTACCGAAAGGTAAGAGGCAACAGTAATGTACGTTTTCGTTTTGGATAAAAACAAGCAACCACTCGACCTATGTCATCCAGCACGGGCAAGGGAATTACTAAAACATAGGAGGGCAGTAATTTATAAAAGATATCCCTTTACGATTATTCTCAAAGGTAGAGAATTAGAGAATTCAACAGCTCATCCCCATCGCCTGAAAATTGATCCTGGTAGCAAAGTAACAGGAGTCGCTATAGTTCAGGAATGTGCTGGACGGGTTGTAGGTGCATTTGAAATACACCACAGAGGGCAACAAGTCAAAAACGCTCTTGAATCACGTAGAGCATTGCGACGAGGGCGAAGGTTACGTAAAACCCGTTACCGTAAACCCCGCTTTCTAAACAGACGACGTAGAAAAGGATGGCTACCTCCATCACTTGAAAGCCGTGTCGCCAACATTGAAACATGGGTGCGGCGGCTTAGAAAACTATGCCCAATTACGGCAATCTCTCAAGAGTTAGTGCGGTTTGATTTGCAACAACTCCAAAACCCTGAAATAACAGGTGTTGAGTATCAACAGGGCGAGTTATTTGGCTTTGAGGTACGGGAATACTTGCTTCAGAAGTGGGGTAGAAAATGCGCCTACTGTGGTGTGGAGAATCTGCCGTTTGAGATTGAGCATATTCATCCCAAGTCCAAAGGCGGGAGCGATCGCGTGAGTAATCTTACTATTGCTTGTCACGACTGCAACCAAGACAAGGGCAATCAACCAGTTGAGCAATTTCTAGCTAAAAAACCTGAACAGTATCTCCGGCGCTGTGGAGGTAGCGCTCGATTGTGCAGTATAAGCTTTAGTCTTAGCCTGATTCAAACACTGGTCAATCAAAAAAAGGTAAAGATTACGAATACAGGTACAGGTTTCTATGTTCAATTGGAGGAATCCAAATGACTAACCACAAACAAATTGTTTACCAATCTCAATTAGACCACAAGAGTAAATTGGTTCTTCGCCGCCGTACTAGGAGAAGATTCAATCCCAGAATTTTCATCGATCGCACCATAGAAACAACTGCAATTATCTCTCTGCTTTTTACCGGATTTGCAGGAGTAGGGGCGATGGGCTGCTGGGGGTTGGAGATTGCCACAAGTTCACAACATTGGCAGCAACAAAAAAAGACCTGCTTAGGGATGATGTTAGTTAGTTTTTCAGGCTTCTTGGGCAGTGCTTTGATTGGAGCAAGTTTTAGTATTCAACGAGATAAATTTTAGGGAGGGAAACAAGAATGGAAATCAAGTTAACTACAGCAGAAATTCGGACTATTTTACAAGGTTGTCAATATACGTTGCAGCTTGTAGGTAGTAGTAAGGATTATCGCAGGCTTCAATCGTCCGAGTACTTTTCTACCTCGAATGGTGTGGTCTTAAACGATGCTTTTAATATTTTGGGAGAAATAGTGGATGCAATTGATTGTGTACAACAGGCAACTCAACAGCAAACAGAAAAAATCTAAATTTAGAGGAGTAAGAAAATGACGTTAACTTTAGACAATCTCTCTCAAAACAAAGAATCGTCTCTGACTCAAGCATTACGGCAGATACAACAGCTAAACTCCAGAATTCTGGAGTTAGAGCAGCAGCATCAAGACTATGTGCAAAAGCAACAGAATTTAATCCCAGCAATCGCTGAAATCTGTATTTCTCCGATCCAGGAAGTAGAGGCGCTGCGAATTCTCATACACCGGGGAGAGTCGGAGTGTCGTCGGTATTTGCGCTCGGTGTTGGTGAAGCAACGTCAGACTTCATAGAGTTTATGCACTGAGTGATTCCGGTTCTGTACGCGATATTTCCAAAACTCGCTGTAACCAATATGAAGTTTCAAGAGAAGCAGATTGTTTTTGTTCGGTATCTGACCAAATGTTCTCCCAGTTGAATAGCCAATTAGTCAGCAAACGAACTAAGTCAACTAACTCACAGGCTCGGTCAATGTCGTCTGCTTTTACCATGTCAGGTACAGTCCACTCAATAAAGTACCGACTTTCTTTTACCAAAGGCAGCATCAAATCCCTTGATGAGTCTCCAACCCACATAGACTGAATTTGCGATAAGTGATTTGCCAAGTGATGCAACCGGGTAGGAACATCATCTTGTGTAAAATTTTTCTGCTCTGGTGTCATTTGGATCATAAGTTTCCCAGGAACTCCATTAGAAGTTGAGCAACCCTTTCTCTAATATTAGGATCTAAAATCTCCATTGACCTATTTTGCCGGGGACGAAGATTAACCATTGATTCAAAAATTATTTTCCCAGTCAAAGGCATAAAACTGGCAGCCCAAATATCTTGTTGTCTACTACTATCTTTCAATAGCTCTTTTTCGCAATCAGCGTGCAGATCGCCACCACCAACCAGCACCCGACGCTCGATATCGACTGCTGTTTTGATGTAGAACTTGTGAACAGTTACGCATTTGTTCTATTTGTTGAGCAGTGGCGCGATTACGTAATAGCAAAATCATTCAAATCATAACCTCTATCAGGGAAAGGCATTCTAATTATGAAACGTAATCAAGCACAAGTAATTGCTGTAAGTCTCACTGGTACATTAGCGGCCATATCTATTGGGTATTTAGGAGTACAAATTTTTGGCAGATATACAATGTACACGATTACTACAGTCATGTTAGGGCTGGGTACTGGAGGAGCTATCGGTCAGGTTTTGGTGGAGAAAAGGCAGCAGCGAGTAGTACAAACACAGTCAAAACAAAGATAGGAACAATCGTATGGAAACTTCAAAAGTTATCACTATTCCCAATCATTGGACATTACCAAAATATTCGTTAGGACAAAGAACCAAGCAGGGGATGATTGTTGGGATTCAGTATTATCCACCTAATAATCTACTGACTGGCTTATGTAACGAATCTTGGCGTTATGGTGTTTTAGATAAAAACGATTTTTCTGAAGTGTCACATCTTGAAGAGGAGAAAATTCATCTACTTACATCACTTGAATTACGTGCTGAACTTGAAGCTGAGATTGAAGCGCATCAGCGTAAAATATTAATTCTCAAGCACCAGCTGGAGGCAATATCCAATGCTTAAGTGAGTATTCACGTACTAAGAAGCACCTCTAATATAAATGACTTGATCAGAGTTAGAGCCGACTTTTCACGAAATATGGAAAAGTTAGAGTTAGAAGGATAATGCTCAACTTTTTACAAAAGACGGCGATTCATACCACACATTGAAGGAATGGGATGAATCGCCGTTTGCCCTAAAAATCAATACTCATTACTATTGAGTCTACGAAAATCGTGAGAATTCGCGTAATCACTAATAACTTATGTCACTGCTTCAAATTGTGGTAGAAGTTACCAAGCTACTGGTTCACCAAGATGGAAAAACCCACCACTGGGGCCATCATTGGGTAATATCGCTAATTCAACACCAGTTTTCGCACCTGATGCAATGTCCATCATTGCACCTTCACCACCTAATTCCGTTTTTACCCAACCCGGATGAGCGCTATTAATTTTCACCGGAGTATTGCGTAATTCATGAGCTAAGTGAATGGTAAATGAGTTCACTGCTGCCTTAGAAGCATTGTAAGCAAATGGTTTGGAATTATAGATGAATGAATTGGGGTCAGCATGAAGTGCTAACGAGGCTTCAATACTCGACATATTTACAATTCGACCGCTAGGGCTATTCAATATTAACGGCAATACTTGTTGAGTTAATTCCACTAAGCCAAAAAAGTTTGTGTTAAATGTCTGTCGAATAATGTCTACAGAAATAGAATTAGCATTACTAGTTAACCAGTCACCATCTAAAAACACACCCGCGTTATTGATCAAGACATCAAGCCTACCAAAAGAGTCACTAATTTGTTGAACAGCAGATTCAATTTGAGTACTATCAGTGACATCCAGGGCAATTGGGTGAGCTATTACTCCTTCATTCTCTAAGTTACTCGCTGCTGTTTTAGCTGCATCTAAGTTTCGGGCCGCTATCAGAATTGTCAATCCATGTTGTCCAAGTTGACGACTCATTTCTAGCCCCAGACCTTTATTTGCACCAGTAATCAAAGCTACTTTGTTCTTTAGTTCGTCCTGCGCCATGATTAAGCACTCCCGTGTAGTGATGAATTAAGATCACATTTCAGAACAAGATGTTTAAGCTGAGTTTAAATACTGGGTTAATCCTCTCACAAAGTTTAAACGTTGAGAACCTAGAAGAAAGGCTAGGTTAAACAGCACACACTTGTTGGCAAAACAAAAAAATAATTCAAATAGAATTATTGCGATGAGCTTGACTATGCTGAAATCTTTTCACTAACAGCTTGATGTATAATTTCTTTCTTTAACGAATCTGCTGCAACTGCTGCAATGGTTTCCCAATCTTCTTGTTTTAACAACACCCCAAGCAGTTCGCGCAGTATCTCTCGATTAGAAATGAATTCTTCACCATAAAGCTGATCATTTTCCAGAGTGGCAAGTATGTATTCTCTTACCTCTGGTGTCGGCAGCCTAAACTTTTCAAGTATTCTTTCTCTTGCAGTAATGACTGCAATTTTCGTAGCTGTGCCTAAATTCCAATTATTCAGTAGCAACCGCACTTCTCTATTTAGAGAAATACGCAACGTTGTGAAACGCCCTAGAAGTTCTAGATTACCCATTAAGGAGGCAAATACTGACCCCCAATCTAATCCAGCCCCAATATTGCCACCAACTTTATCTTCAGCTTCAACACCTTTTCGCAACCATTCTTCATTAAATAATAAACCTATTGGATTTACTGCATTTTCTTGGTTAAAGACGCTTTTACTGTAATTAGGTTCTTCCTGACTCATTAACTTCACCTCGCTACCTATTCAGAAGAACGACGAACTCCATACTCAAAGTTCTCCACAGGTGTACATGGCATCTGGCGCACCAACGGCTGCTGTTAAAATTCTCAACCGCTTGAGTGCTGTCCAGTGTCACCAGGTTCACAGATTAACCATGCCACCGACTTTCCTGTGTTTCAATAACTTATACAAAAGATTACACTTTTTCATCTGGGCAATGGGATTATGAAAAAAAATGCCAAGGAAATATAATTTTTTCGATTAGTTTATGCCCAAAGAAATATTCCCTTCATCATTTGAATGTGATTGTGGCTATCAACTTCATTTTTTCGAGAACACAATTAAGGAAATGAAGTTGATGAGTAAACAGAAAAAAATTCTCCTTTCTGATGGAGCAGACCCAAAACACACTGTTGTATTTGAGCATGGGTTGATGGTCGATATCGAGTGCCCTAAAAAAAAGAAAAAGAAAAACTTGCAAAGTAAAAAATAGAAAGTTTAGGAAATAAAATTCAGCATCAGTCATGAAAAGCTTGTAAGGGATAGGGTGTAGAAAATCCCAGACTTAAAAGCAGGCGTTCTGTGAGCATCAGAGGCTGTCGATCGCACTTTATAAAAAAGCCCCAAAAACGGGGCTTTTTTTCATCCCTTTTTTTTTTTTCGTCAAGTGGGCCGCTTTTCGCGTGACACCCATTCTGTATGGCTTTGAGTACTGTCTCTGCACGCCGATGTCACAGAGCAACTGTGCCGCTTTTTGTGACATTAACGGAAACACAAGGGTTCTGGGCGTTGCTAACATCATGCCGCTTTTTGTGACATCTATACACAGCAGGGGTTTTGAATGTCACGGCATACCTGCCGGAATTCTGTACCGCTTTGTGACAGAGTAGTGCAAAAAAAAGAGCGGCTAGAAATTAGAATTCAGGAGTCAGGAGTCAGGAGTCAGGAGTCAGGAGTCAGAAATCAGAAAACAAGAATCGGTATTTCGACCAAAAAAGTGGTGCTTTTTAGAGTTTGGTAGAAAGCGTCCTAATTCCTGGTTTTGAATTCTGAATTCTGAATTCTGAATTCTTCTTCACAAAGCATTTCCTAATTCCAGCCATCTAATAAGTTCTTGTGGGGGAATAATTCTCGATACAGAGAAGGGAATACTATGTTTTTCAGCCCAACGATACACAGTTCGCAAGCTGATTTTACGCTTTGTTCTGTCGTAGATAAAATTCGGAAGTTCTCGCCCAGATAACGGAAAATCTGGTTCTTCTAAGTCGATACCAAATTGGGCAAAACGCTCTTGATCTTTTTTAAGTAACAATGAAACGTCTGACAAAGAATACTTTTTGAAGAGATTTTGACTTTTGAGATATGCAAGCCCTAACAAATAGCAGCATTCTTTCAATCTCACCTGTCGGGCGTACTGCTTTACACCACATATCCTTAACCATTTTCGCCAAGCTCTAATACTAATGCTTTTACCTAAGACGTGTTCGCAAGCTGTTTTTACCCAAGCAAGGGTGTATGCTTCTTCAATACTTTGCATATTTTGTTGCTCCCTTTACTCAACAATGCCCAGGTTAAACCTGGGCGCGAAAATTACTCTTCTTCTCCTTGATTGGCAACGTCAGGAGAAATCTTATCTCTCAAGCGCTTGTTAATCATTCTTTTATTACTGCGCTCCACGTAAGCGCCAAAACCGTTTTCCCAAAATACACGGTGCAATTCTGACAATTTCCAACCTTCAAAGTCGGCTAATTCCTCAGCTTCTTCAAATAGTGCTGTTGGCACGTAGAGTTCAATCCGGGTCATTCCCTGTGCTTTCGTTCTAGGCATTGTTGCATCCATACTTAATCACCCAAATTATCAACTGATATTGCTTATGGGACAAGAAACCGACAAATTTAAAAACATTGTTGGTTTCTTATATGCTACTTAGCTAATATATATATTATATTAATGGTGTAGTAGCACATAAGAAACTAAGTTATGCAAAAAGTCAAAGAAATTTTGCTGGCTCAAGGTATCGAGTTCGATGAGGCAGATATTGTGTCTGCTGCATCAGCTATTGGCATGGATATTGATAATTTAAATGATGCCGAAGCTCAAGAAGTAGCAGTTCAAGTTGTACAAGCCAAGAAATCAACTGCCCTGACCACTGCTAATAGTAAGTCTAAAAATACGGGGGGTAAACTCGGTAAAAACTCACCCCGCCGTAAATCCACACCTCCATTGCAAGGAGCGATCGCTCACGCATCTCAGGTTTCAAACCTTGAAATTCAATCCTTAGAAGATGTCCTCAACGTCGGGATTGACGCTTACACAACTGATAAAGCTGACCAGTTGTTATCAACGATTCGCAATGCTCCCAAGGATGTGGTGAGTAAGTTTGTCTCGAAAGCGATGGAGGAGGAAGCTGACGTAGATTCCTTTCGTGCAATCGGTGACGAACTCGTTGCGGGTATTTTCGGCATTAGCCCAACAAATGCGACCGAATAAATTGATTGGATTAGCAGCAGTACTCAATCTGCTGCTATTAACCCTCGTTTTGGGCGTGGCAATATATGGAGCAACAAGAGCAGACTCGTCACAAACAATTAAATATCCACCTGAAGAAGGACGGGGAGTTGAATCTGTCCGGCTTAACACTAGAAAACCTGACAACAGAAGAATTCCTAGTCGTCCAGCAACTTATTGATGAGTCAAAGGTGCGATCGCAATCGAATAGGCAGATTGAGGAATTAATGCAACGGGGAATGATGGCTCAAACTGCGATCGCAGCAATAACAGTATTGATGTTTTCGTTCATGGGCATATATGGCATAACCCGATATATCGGCTCACAAGTTCAACAAGTGCAAGAGAGTTATACCAATTTTAAGTAGTAGGGGGGAGAAAAGAATGTTAGGAAAATGGCTTCCTGGTTTATTTGGCGGGAAAGGTGATGGAGTAGTATCAACGGATTTAAGAGTTGGGGATGCTACCCAAATTGAGGGTAATTTACCTTCATCAATCCGCTCACGCTACACATTGCCAGCTTACACCACCGCACAGCAGGTTCTGGATGAAGCAGAAGTGGCTGGCACGTTAAAAGCACAGAAGTGGCTACATACAAAGTTTTCCCGACACAAGCTCAAGCAGTTGCAATCCTTGGCAGAGATGTATAAAAACCAATTGGCATATTCGAGTGAAGCCATGAAGGTTGAGGAGGATTTGCAACGAACCAGGGGATTACATGGGGAGGCGGTAATTCGTCATGCTTTTGGTTCTGTTGAACAGCAGCGCCAGTTGGGGGGATACGAGAAAGCATTTGATGAAGTGGGAGATTCCTTCAGATTTTAAAAATGAAAATCATGACAAGAATTTGTGATATGCGTCAATGCAGTCAAGGAATTTGTTACTTAAACGAAGTTGGTGTTCAAAACTATGAATGCCCTCAGTTTGGGGTTTGTGTAGTCCTTTGTTTTTCAGACAATTGTGTTCGTATTGCTCAAATATTTAAGGATGTAGATAGAGCAACTTAAATTATGCAAATTAAGCTTTCCTTTGTTGGATATGCCGTCTCTGGAGTTGGACTGTCAATGTTAATGGGATTTCTCTGTGTTGCTAGCCCAGTCAGTCAATTCTTGGTCTGGATCATTGGCATGATTTGCATTTGCGGTTTGGCAGTTGGTTTCTTTAACTTTGCTGGTTTAGTCGTCAAAGGATTTGGATTTAACCGCAAGACTTTTACCATTGGGTTAATGCCTGGGGTGATATTCCTATTTGTTTTTCTGACATTAGTTGCAGCTGGTGTTGCGTTGGGGGTGAGATAAGTTTATGCCATTTGAATTACAACGACTAACTGCCAGTGGCGTGATTCATGCAGAACGAACTATCTTATGTTCTTTAGGAGCGAGTGCAGTTATGTGTCTGTCTGCTCCTTTTTTCTTAAATACTGACCGAATAACAACCGGGATGCTACTTGGTGCTGGAACAGTGAGTGCTGGCTTATTTGGGGTATCTGCCCAAATCAGCGAAGGCAAACAGAAAGTATACCGCTCTTTGCAAGAAGCTGACCTGAAATCACTTAAACAGCATTTACAAGGTGAGGCTGTTTATGATTATGTCACCACTGCGATCGCTGCCAAACGCAGAGTTGCTGACTATGTGAATCGGCTACCAGTCCAAGAGCGCCCCCGGTGGATTGCTGAATATCAATTGCAAGCGTTGGTTACACTTCCAGAACCACCAGCACAACAATCACCTTCACCGACTGGTATTCCCAATCCCGATATTGCTGACATCGATGAAGAGTCGGTGCAGTCCGTGATTAATCCGGGTGCGATGAAAGTTCTCCAAGCTTTAGCAGCTAATTATCCTGAGTACATCAGAATTGATGGTGCTTGGATTGATGAACTGTGTGATGCTGCGTCTAATCAAAATATGACTCTTCGCAGCAATCACCATTTTTACCTTTCTGGTGGAACACAATCTGGGAAGTCTACGCTGGCTGGGGTGATTATCAACAAAATTGGTGCAAAGTCTCAAACACCAGCAATTGTCATCGGCAGCGATCCAAAAGATGATGTCACCAGATGGCTGTGCAAGTTTGGCCGTAAGTTTGACGGCATGAAAGAATTAAGAAATTGGCTCATCTTTGCCACAGACCAAATTGACAAACAGAAAGCAAGAGTATCAATTGTTGGTGGTGAATGTCACGGTGTTCCCGAATTATTTCTTGCTCAGGATGAGGTGGACTCTGTATTTGGTGGTGGCAAGGGACTTCCAGGAATGGTTGATGCTGATACCGCCAAAGACTTGCAGGGTTTTTGGAACTATGTCATCAAATTCACTGCTGGGTTAAAGGGTCATGGTTTATTTATGGGCCAGTCCCCACTCTCTGGGGAAACCGGATTTAGCCGCCCGTCCTTGAAAAATGTTTGCTTTATTGCGATGGGGCAAACATCAAGTTATATCCTTGACCATCCCCAGGATTTTCTGAATGTCAAAAAAGAAATTCTTGAAATCTTGCGACAGGCTTGCGAAATGTTGGATAAAGCCGGAGTTCGATATGCCCTAGTAATTCCCACTCGATCTAATCCTTTTGTTGCTCTAATCCCGGAATTTGATATTAAAGGTCTGGAACAAAAACAGGATTCCAAACCGAATAGTGACACTGTTGATAGTTCTAAAAATAATCAACAATCCTCACAGCAGCAGGTTGACTGGTACGAAGAAATTAGAAAATGGGCAACAGAATTAGGGAGAAGACCACATTTTCAGGAAATCAAACAAAAGTGGCACGAATTAACGGGGCAAGAGTTAAACGAAAAAGGGGTGACTCTATTACTAGAAAATCTCGGCTACCCAGACAACTAAATTGGAATGCTCGATATGGTAATCCCAAAGAGTATAGGAAACAAGTAGCAATCGCTCATAGAAAAACTCACAATTATTGTGTCGTTTGCTTGACTAAGAAAAGTGAAGAAATCCATCACGCTTACTACGGCAACGACATCATTGGTCAATCTACATTTCCTACGTGCTACCGTTGTCATCAAGAGATTTGTCATAGCTCGATTAACTGGATAAAAAGCCGTAGTAATCCTGTTTGGGGTAATCGTAATACTGATGAATTTATTACGAGATTGAGGCTGGGATATCAGCTACTTTATGGAGGTGTTATTTGGTGATTAAGCTATTAATAAAGTATGCGCCTGACTCCGTTGTGGATGCTGTGAATGATATTTCTTTAGCAGAACTGGACAAGCGAGGTTTAATAGTCTGGACAGACGCACCGCCACTAGAGCCAGAAGCTGAAAACTCAGCATTTAATTTGGCTTCTCGTTTCACGGAAGTAACGCCTGATAATCTGCTAGAAGTTTTCATGACTATTGCTCAAATATACACAAACTACGGCGATTGTTTAGCCTTGAGATACTTGATGGAATTATCGGCAGAATACTTTGGATTGATCGGAGTTGAATAAAATGTATAACGAATACGACAATTTGAGTTTTGAAGAACAATTACACTTAACCGAATCCATTGTCAGACAGCGACACAATCAGCAGATGTTCTTGCGCCGAAATGCTCAACTTTTGCAGCAGGAGTTAGAGCTTGAAGCTGAATTGTTAGAAGACAATCCAGAGTTAGCTCAGACGATTCATTCTCTTAATATGCATGAGATTCAGAGTAATCAGCAAGGGCTAGAGAATGTTTTAGGCTTAGAAGAATCAGCGTCAAAGAAGCAAAGTGTTTGGAGTAAGTTTTTTCCAGGGTTAGGAGGATGAATGAAAATTTTTGATATCAAAAATCGCTTCAGTTCATTAGTTAAACAAATAACTCAAGTCGGCATTGGGTTTTTAGTAATGCTATTGCTAACTGGTGGTCGTCCGTCTGCATTCGTAGTTAATTCAAGCACAAGTTTTAAGTATTGTATTTGTTGCTTATAGTGAGGCACGGAGGCTAGCGTTGGGAAAAAGTAAATCTTCAAAACACATCCGCGTTTGCCCTGTCAGCTATGTTTGACAAATGAAAAATTACAATTTATTGATATGGATACTGAACAGGATTTCTTATTCTTTAACCCTCGAATTGCTACCAAATACAATCCCTTTTATGAAGGAGAGTATCTGGTAATCCAGACCTATCCCCGTGAGCATAAGTTAATAGTTGAGCATCGCAGTTTTGATTACAAAAATGCCAAAAGTCATTGCGAACTAGAAAATCTAGCTCATGACTATACATCATTTTCTCTTAGGATTTTCCACGATGATAAACTGTGGGGGGTAAACTATAAAGGGGAGCCACAAAGTATTTCTAAGCAGCAGAATTGGAAAATTGCCCAAGAATATCTAGAAGCTCACTACTCGACGCATACCAATGCTGAGTTGGTCGTATGCCAATGCAGTTACCCCTATTTTTCGTTACTCACTAGTTATATCAGCAACAGTGGTCAGCCCGTTACTTCGTGGCAATCGCTCACTTGTCTAGTTGAAGGTAAAGGGCAAGATATCCAAACCTGCCCCAACTGTAATGCATCCTTAGTTCGAGTTGATGAATCGGAGGATGATGATGATGATTTTGATTTTGATGATGAAGTTAGCCGACCAATAGCTTGCATCGGTTGCGCTAATTATCATGGAGTTGAGTATGGGGACAACGTGCTAGTCTGCGGAATACACCCGAATGGATGGGATAGCGAGAATTGCCCAGATTATCATCCGTGATATTTAAAATGGTAAAAAATTGACCCGCTCTCTAGTATGCTCTTCTCAAAAAAACACTACCCAGATCAGGTTAGGCATTGTCATTGCCGCTATTAACTGCTATATCAAAATGCAATACGTCTTCGCGCTTGCCCAGCTTTGTATAAAGTTTAATGGCTGGATCGTCACCAATATCCGCCTGGACGAAAATGACATAAGCTCCACATGCTGCTGCTACTTCTTTCAGCTTTTGAATTAATGCCGTTGCGATTCCCTGCCGTCGGTGTGCGGCAGCAACAGCTAGATCGTAGATGTAAATCTCGCTGCGCTCCTGCTCGAATTTTTTAAGCTCGTAGGCAGTAAGACCACCAACGACCTCACCTTGTTTCAATGCAGCGATCGCAATGAAGTAGTCACTATCAAGCAGTTGCCGCAGGTAGTCTGCACTAGGGGGATTTCTATATGTCTCCACCTGATCGAACGCCTCACCAAAGGTCGCTAATAGAGCTTCCATTAATGCAACGTCCTCCGGCACAATCTGTTGAATGCTTAAGTTCATTGGTATTTCCTAAGCTATATTCCTGCTGAACGGCTAAATCCTGCTCGTTCATACAATATCAGACGAAAGGGCTAAACCCAAAAATCATACGCTTTTCTAACTAGGGCGTGGTCTACAGCGAAAATAAATTAATCGATGTCAAGCGTTCGCTGAAGAGATTGTGGATATCGGCAACCTCTGCCGTAGGAATCGCACTTATACTAATATTTTCTCAATTTCTTTTAGGATCTCAGCTAAAAAAGGAGCATCTGATTTAACGATATTATCTTCACCACCATCATGTTTATGATGAGGAAAGGTAGTCAGATTTAATTTTCGGTGATGTTCAGTATTGTCATAGCGGAAAATTAGATTATTCTCTGAGTTCATATATTGATAACTATACATTTTTCTATCTGGGGATATTTCAACATAAATAAATTCCCTTAGATGCAGCAACGAATTATCTTTAAATTCGAGCTTGGCTCTGAGAAAACCTTCATATATTCCTCTTTTTTCAGTTTCCAAATTAAATATCTTAACTATTTCTGAGGATTCGATTAAAATCCGAATTTGCTGAAAATAATCTTCAATCAACAAAATCAATCTCCTCTATCGACTCTTTTGTTTGTTGTAAATGTACCAACATTCGAGCTTCTCCAATCCACTCATCATAGTCAAAATTATGGGATAATTCATCATTATTAAACTGAGTGAGAAATTCCTCAGTCGATAATTGATATTTGGTTTCAAAATCCTGAATCCGTTCTTCTGTTCTTTTGATTCCTGCTGTCACACTCTGTAATCTTTCTGACAAAGCACTTTGAATAATGCGTCTGAGGGAATCTGGATCTTTTGACCGGAGTTTGAGTTCAGCCATTATTTTTTCTCTCTTGCTACTGTTAAAATCACAAAATATTCCTTGAATGAGCAGTTGTTATTGTATATGGAAATAGAAAATAATCTGTGAGCAATAGTACTTTTTTGATTTCAAAAGTTAAGCTATCACTTAAAACAGTTATCAGTTATCAGTTAAAACCCAAGGATTTTACGACTTTACTGATAACTGATAATTATTCAGTGTTAAAAACCATCGCTCATCCAAAACAAATTTTTCAATAGAAGCCTTGTACTATCATTTCTTAGCTGCTTGCACACGCCCTTTTGTCCCTTGTGTTACCTTCGATTTTTCTTCCTTGCTGGAATTAACCATTTTCATCAAGTGCTGATTTAGATAACTCTGCGCCGAGATATACAAACTTTCCCAAATCTCTTGATTGCGGCTGATTTTTGTACCGACTGTATTTCCGGCTGTTTTCTCCGACACCAAGTATTTACGGAAGTAGTTATTCCACAAGTGTTGCAGGAAATCTTCAGCGAATTCGTTAAACGGCAGAATCCATTTATAGTCTTTGTCCAGAAATACCCGATATGATGCAATTATTGGTAATGCCAAGTCAGTTGGCGCACCAAACCCGAATGAATACTTGCTGTCCGGCAACAACGTCGTTTTACGTATATCAATTGATGCTAGGTCGTTAGCACCCTTTCTTCTGGGGTTGCTGATATAGTCTTGGATTATTTCGTAGAGTCTTTGCTCTATCCACAAAGCATGAGTCAACAGAGGCAGTAAAGCGGTTAATCTTTCCCTTTCTGCGTCTGTGATGTTACTTGGAAGACTCATCCCTGCTGGGTGTTTGGTTCGTTTATTGCCGTCGGGGTTGTATTTATTTCTGTCGAGGCAGTAAAGGAGCTTGAGCAAATGGGTTACATTACACTGGGCATTTCTGGGAGCGCCGCTTTGGTTTTGGTAATAAGCGATGCGGAATTTTCTATCTTCTTTCTGTTCTAACTGAGCTAAATACTGCTTGATAAATTTGTAATCACCTCTGGCGTTGACTTTGGAGCGAGAATCTACTGGCGTTGTAGTGTTGGAGGCTAGGGCTATATCTTTAGCTGATTCTTCAGTCAGCCCGATGTGAATCGTAACTTTTACTCTGGCTTCGGTTAGGTCGTATTTGTAATTTTTAGCTTGCTCAAAAGCTAAAACCGTATGCCCTCCGTTGATAATCCCATCGCTACCGCCCTCGTTTGCTTCTAAAATTTCTAGCTCCAGTTCAGTTTTGTTCTTGACAGGTTTAGCAATATTAGCTGACAGAACGATTCCACTGTGGCGAGAGAAGAATTTTTCGGGTTCGGTTGTCAGTGAGTCGAAGACTTGTCTGTAGGTCGCGCTTTTGCGGTTCGGTTCGCGGATGTTCGGTTCTAGGGGGAGGTCTATCGGGAAGCTGTCTACATGGGCGGTGGCAATGATGCAGTTTGGGTTCGCTTGAAAATAGTTATCTATTTTTAGATTCCAAGTCTTGGGCATAGTTGATTTGCAATGTCAGGGGAATTTCCATGTTAACTAAAACCCGTATCTAATATCCCGTTTCTCGCTAATGCCAAGTACAGAATTATGTTGCGTCGTCTTGTTCTCTAAAGATTTACTTTATAAATAGTCTCTAATGATGCTTCCTTTATTGAAACGATGGAAGAACTCTATTAGCAAGTGAAAACCAAAAATCAGAACTTGATTTAAATTCTTATATACTAAGTACAGCAAGAGTACAGCAAGATGGCGATCGCTCCTTCCGTGCAAATCCTTGTAACTCTCTCCTGTTTAGAAAGCAGTTATGCTGGAGGCTCAGTTGGCAGAAGGGAACCCACGTTTAAAAACGTGGGATTGAAGTAAGGAGCATCAGTGTCTCGTGGCACTTGCCGCCGACGCTATCGACACAAATTTTTTTATACTAGTGGACAATAACCCACAACTAAAGTTTTTATTAATACTTCTTTCATTCTGCTTTCTGCCCTCTGCCTTTCTTTGTAAGCTTTCATGATTCGTGGATAAGTCTATTTGACGTATTTCCACCTAATCACCCGTATTGGATGATTAGGCAGAAAGTTTCCTTTTAAACAGTTGTTGTGCAGCAGTATTCAGCATTCTTGATGCGTAGTGGTAAGAAGACATGATTAAAAAGACAAAATCAAAGCAGGAAGTGCTTGAACTAGCCCACAAGCATAACTTGACTATCCGAGAAGACTCACTGCAATTTAATGAATCGGGTCTTGATTTTCAGGTTGTGTTAGCAAGGGACACTGATGGAAAACGCTGGATTTTGCGTCTTCCTCGGCGGGAGGATGTTCTACCGTCGGTAGATAAGGAAAAACGCACGCTGGAACTGATTGCCCCTCTTCTGAATGTGGAAGTGCCACAATGGACTATTTGCACAGATGAACTCATTGTTTACCGGGCATTAAACGGTGTGCCAACAGGCACAATTGACTCTCAAGCAAAAGCTTATGTGTGGGAAATTGATCCAGCAAATCCACCCGACCAGTTTCATAAATCGCTAGCTAAGGGGATTGCCTCTCTTCATCAAGTTAGCATTGAGGAAGCACGCGCAATTGGTCTTCCCATTGAAACCGCTGAAGAAGTGCGTGCGGCGATGAAACAGAAGATGGATGCAGTGAAGAATGAGTTTGGTGTTGGTGAAGAGTTGTGGAACCGTTGGCAATCTTGGCTCCAAAAGGATGAGGTTTGGACGAAAGAAACAGTGTTAACTCATGGTGATTTACACGCTGGGCATATTTTGATTGATGCCCAAGTACAGGTAACTGGCTTCATTGACTGGACTGAGGCAGCCGTCACTGACCCAGCCCGTGATTTTGTCGCCCATTACCGCACTTTTGGTGAAGACGCTTTGAATAAGCTGATATCAGCATACGCCTCATCGGGTGGACGTATTTGGTCGAAGATGGCAGAACAAGTGATTGAACTGGCTGCTTCTTATCCCATAGCCATCGCAGAATTTGCGCTCAAGTCAGGCTTAGATGAATATAAACAGATGGCTAGACAATCACTTGGCGTAGGCTAAATCAATATTTTTAGGTAATCACCGTTACTTTTGAACAAAATGAATGTTTATGGCGGTTAGATTACCAAGCATCAAAATAGAACACTGAAACGGCTTTCTTCGCTGGTAAGCCTGTAGACTATGTATTGTTGGCATTTCCAGTATTAAATAGGGAAAATGTGACAATTTGAGCGCCTGCGTGGAATCGGAGGAAACAATATGTCTAATCTAAATATTGCAAAAGGTAGTTGCCTGTGTGGAGCAGTAAGCCTTTCTACAACTAGCATGAGTAAAAATGTGGGAGCGTGTCATTGTGGTATGTGCCGCAATTGGGGCGGAGGGCCTCTGTTAGTTGTTGATTGTGAAAGTGATGTTAACTTCTCTGGTGAAGAAAATATTGGGGTTTATCAATCGTCACAGTGGGCAGAACGTGGATTCTGTAAGCAATGTGGGAGCCATCTCTTTTATAAATTGAAACAAAATAACCAGTATTTCATCCCCGTTGGACTATTCCAGAACTGTGAAGGTCTTGTTTTAGATCATCAGGTATTCATTGATGAAAAACCCAAATATTACTGTTTTGCCAATGAAACTAAGAACCTGACAGGGGCCGAGGTCTTTGCACAGTTTGCACCTCCTGAATGACCTTTTTTGAATTCAAAATTCAAAATTAAAAATGCAAAATGAAGAAGAAATAAAATTTTGGAATTGATTAATTCATTAATTCTGAGTACAAGCCCCCGCGACAATGTTTGATTTGGCGGTTAACAAGAGAGTGGTGAGTTCAGAGCTAACAATAATTGTCTTTAATTTTGAATTAATAATTTTGAATTTTGAATTGTTTTGACTCCTAAACATTAGAGTTACTTTTTACCAGTTTGAGTTAGGTTGGGCGAATGAGCGCACTGCTTCATTCACATGCCATCGCTCAAAACCCTGAGACAACAAATCATCCTAGCCGACTTTCATCACTCTTATAGTTCATCGCTCTGGGTTTCCTCTTGCCTATAGGGACTACTTTCGATTGCTTGGGAGGTTGAGGTGGACGACATTTTTCACAGTAGAGCGGTCGGACACCAAAGGTTTCTCGTTGTGTGGGCTGTTCGCACTGCTTACATGCGAAGTTGAAAACGCGAGTGTGAATTTCCCGTTTGTGCGCTCTGACGGTGTACTCTCGGACTTGGATTTCTTTGCTTGCCATTGCCTATTGCAATTAGTGACTTTTTGGATCTTAGCCTTTGCTAAGAAGATTTCAATGCTCTGGGTAAACATAATCACCCGTTTTGTGAATGGGAATTTTCATGGCTACGCCAAGACAAAAGTGAGAGTTGCAACGACCAAACCCAACTGCAACGCCTCACTACATTGAAAAATCACAAACCTTTGGAGTTAATCATGGATATCCAAGCTACTCTCACTCTGACGATCCAAGCAGTCGTTATCAGCTTTGTTGTGCTGATGGTTTTCGATTTCATAGATGGTTTGTGGGTTGTACCCTTGCCGCCAATCGAATGGGAGCCATCGGTTATTGAACAGCCCACAGTTTCCGCAACAGCATCACAACCTACTCCAAGGGCGATCGCATTTGAGAAGATTCCTGACCCTTGGACTCTAGAACCACAATCCCCTCACCATTCTGTTCTCACACCAGCAGTTATAATCCCTTTCCCCAGACTCCGACTACTCCCACCTGCCAAAGTGCAACCGATCAAACCCAAGCGGACTAAAGCAAAATCGTCCACGTCTAAGAAATCCGCCTCAACTAGTACTAAGCGCCAGTCCACCAAGCCACGCAAGATAACTGGAAAGTACCAAAAAAATATAGTTAACCCGTCCTTAGCTCAAACGGCTACGCCAAAGCGAAAGTGATGTATTCATATAATAGATATGGTCAGCCTTATAGCCACGCAAGGAACTCTGTTTGACCTAGAAACAGTTCTGGATTATGGGCAATCAATCCTCAACGTTGCTCAAGAACTCACCAAATCACTGATTGAGCAACGGACTATCTCCACCAGGACAATCCAAGCCCAGATGAATCGCTACTTTCTAGGCACTGCTGCGTCCGGTGCGTGGCAGTGGAAAGACGCTTACGAAGCTATTGAAGTGGCGCAAATATTATATCTGCGTCAAAAAGGTTACAAGCTTTTATTAGAGTCGCCGCTAACAGTATTATTGGAATTGGAGAAGTTAGTAGCCCTCTGCCCAACGCAAACACGGCGCAGTGAAGAGTCGGTACAGCTTCAGCAATTCTCCACCCCTCTGCCGCTTGCTTATCTGGTAGCAAAAGCAGGATTTATACAAGCTACTGATTTGATTTTGGAGCCAAGTGCCGGAACTGGTTTGTTAGCACAAATGGCTAAACTGCACAGTGCAAGTCTGATGCTCAACGAGCTTGCACCCGATAGAAGTAAGATTCTGCGGCGATTATTCCCTGGTACACCATTATTCTCAGTAAACGCGGAACAAATTAACGACTATCTGATTGGCAAGACTCAGCCCTCAGTTGTGCTGATGAATCCGCCTTTCTCCGCATCTCCCAAAATTAACAGTCGCAATCCCGACGCAACAAAGAGGCATATCAACTCGGCATTGCAAAGACTGGCTGACGGTGGACGGCTGGTAACAATCACAGCCAACTGGTTCTCTCCGGCTAACCCAAGCTGGCGTGAGACTTTTGTTAGGTGGCACTCGGAAGCACGAGTTTTAATGTCAGTCGGGGTTAACGGCAAGGTTTACTCAAAACATGGGACAACTATCGACACTCGGATTACAGTGATCGACAAAGTTCCGGCTGATAATCAAAGGCAAATCCCCTGTATTCCCGAAACCTTGGACTTGCCCGAACTGCTGGCGTTGATTGAGCAGTTGCCACAGCGATCTTCGTGGGAACGCTCAGATATCAAAGCTACTGCGGCGAAGGCAATTGTTGTTCAATTGCCAAAACGCTCTGTGGTAGCTCAAGCAGAAACACTTTCTTCAATTCCAGATGTAGTTATTCTGGAATACGAAGTCGTCGAATGGTCTGCTACAGAAGGACTCAAAGATACTTTATATGAAACCTATCGCCCACAACGAATCAGAATTAAAGATGCTTTACCTCATCCCTCGCTGCTTTGCGAAAGTGCAGCCCTAGCGCTTGTCTCGCCACCACCACCCACTTACAAACCGCATCTCCCGCGAAACATTGTCTCACAAGGATTGTTATCTGAAGCACAACTTGAAAGCGTTATTTACGCAGGTCAGGCGCACGGTGAATTTCTTTCTGGGTCTTATATTGTGGATGATTCATGGGATAATGTGACTGTAGCGGCAACTGGCGAAGAAAATGCCGTAAAATTTCGGCGTGGCTGGTTTCTTGGCGATGGGACGGGAGCGGGTAAGGGTAGACAATGTGCAGGAATCATCCTCGACAACTGGTGTCAGGAACGAAGAAAAGCAATCTGGGTATCAAAGAGTTCTGCCCTAATTGAGGATGCCCGTAGAGACTGGTGTGCGCTCGAAGGTAGTGAAAAAGACATTATCGACCTGAGCAACATCAAACTTGGCGACCCCATCCCTTTCACCCAAGGCATTCTGTTCTGCACCTACTCGACTCTGCGCTCTCAAAAGAACGGCAAAAGTCGGCTTAAGCAAATCGTTGAGTGGGCAGGCAAGGACTTTGAGGGAGCGATCGCTTTCGACGAGTGCCACAGCATGGGCAATGCAATGGCACAAGAGGGCAAACTTGGTATGGTTGCAGCATCCCAGCAAGGTATTGTTGGGCTGCGGTTGCAAAACGCACTGCCATCAGCACGGGTTATCTATGTTTCTGCAACTGGTGCAACTAAAGTCTCAAATCTCTCATACGCCAATCGTCTGGGACTTTGGCAGACGGGCGACTTTCCGTTTACCTCCCGTGAGGATTTTGTGGAATCCATTGAGGGCGGTGGTATTGCAGCGATGGAAGTGGTCGCCAGGGATCTCAAGGCTTTGGGGCTGTATCTGGCGCGGAGCCTTTCATTCGAGGGAGTTGAGTATCAAACTCTCTACATTGATTTAACGCCGAGGCAGGAACGGAGCTATAACAGCTATTCCGATGCTTTTCAAGTTATTCACCATAATTTAGACAAAGCCCTGGAAGCTTGTAATATCTCTGGTGACAAAACTTACAACCGTGCTGCAAAGATGTCTGCTAAGTCGCAGTTTGAAAGCCATAAACAGAGATTCTTCAATCATCTGCTGACCGGGATGAAATGCCCAGTCCTAATCAAAGCGATTGAGCAGGATTTAGTCCAAGGTCTTGCTGTTGTCATTCAAATAGTTTCGACTAATGAAGAACTTTTGAAACGACGACTTGATGAAGTTACGGCTTCCGAATGGAAGGATCTCAATCTTGACTTGACCCCACGGGAATACGTTATGGATTACCTGATGAGTGCTTTCCCCATTCATCTGCATTCCATTCATTCTGGCGAGGATGGAGAAGAAAGATCCGAGCCAGTCTTTGACGCTGATGGCTCTCCAGTTATTTCTATTGAAGCTGTAGCCTTGAGAGATGCGTTAGTCGATAAGTTAGCAAGCCTTGATCCCATCCCCGGCGCATTAGAACAATTGCTGTGGCATTTTGGTCACAAGCAAGTGGCTGAAGTAACTGGTCGCAGTAAGCGAGTTCTCAAAGATGAATCTGGACGTTTGTTTGTTGATTCACGCGGTGCTGGCGCGAATATTGCTGAAACTGCTGCGTTTATGCAGGGTGACAAACAAATTCTCATCTTCAGTGACGCTGGTGGCACAGGCAGAAGTTATCATGCCGATCTAAATGCTGCGAATCGTCGGCGGCGATCGCATTATTTGTTGGAAGCTGGATGGAGGGCAGACAATGCAATTCAAGGGCTTGGGCGATCGCATCGCACAAACCAAGCATCAGCACCCGTGTTCAGACCTGTAACCACTAACGTCATCGGTGAACGCCGCTTTATCTCAACCATTGCCCGAAGGCTGGATAGCTTGGGCGCTCTTACTCGTGGTCAACGGCAAACAGGTGGCAATGGGATATTTGAAGCTAAGGATAATCTGGAGTCAAATTATGCAGAACACGCCCTGTATGAGTTATTCAGGCAAATATACCAAGGTCGATTTTATGAAGTGCCTTTAGGAAAGTTCGAGCAAATGACTGGACTTAGCTTAACCTCTCACGAAGGCGGGATGAAAATCGACTTGCCTCCCTTGCGGCAATTCCTCAATCGCCTGTTGGCTTTACGCATCGATATGCAAAACATCATTTTCGAGCGTTTTGAGTTATTGCTAAGTCAGCAGATTGAAGCAGCGATCGCAGCAGGGGTCTACGAGATGGGTGTAGAGACACTCCGGGCTGAGAAATTCACCATCGAAGGCCAAGAACCAGTATATACTCACCCTGGTACTGGTAGTATAACGAATTACCTCAAGGTAGAGCGACTCCAGAAAAACAACATCAAAACTGCTGACGAGATGATTGAGCTTGTCAGTATGCACCAGGGAAAACTCATGATAAATGAGAAGTCTAGAAATGCGGCAGTGGCAATCCCAACTCACAGCACGTTCGACTCTGACGGTGGCGTTATTTCGAGGATGTTGCTCATTCGCCCACAGAAAGAAACCCGTGTGCCAGTCAAAGATTTTGAATCGTCCACTTGGCGGCAGGTTTCGGCTGATACCTTTGTTGCGGCATGGTCTACTGAAGTAGACACACTGCCCAAGTTCACCACCGATTACCTGCATTTAGTGACTGGTATTTTATTGCCTATCTGGAAAATACTACCACAGCAGAATAGTCGAGTATTCCGACTACAAACCAGCGATGGACAAAAGATTCTCGGTCGTGTGGTCAATGCTAATGATATTCAAACCGTGCGCGAACAACTTGGACTCAGGAACCAGCTGCTTTCTCCAGAAGAACTTGTGAAGCTGGTACTCAACGAGAGATATACACAGCAGTTGCCGGGTGGTGTAACCTTGCGAGGTTCTTTCATTGCTAATGAACCTCGCATAGAACTAGTTAATGCTGTCTCACTGGCAGAGCGACTTTTAGCTGTGGGATGCTTCACCGAGATCATCAACTGGCAAAAGCGGGTATTCATTCCGGTTTCAGACAAAGCCCCAGCTATTCTAGCGGCTGTGATTGAAATCTTGGGATAAGTCAAAAGCTGATGTATTTAGTAGATACATCAGCTTATTTTTCGCTCAAACAAGAGGGTGATGGTTTCACATTTTGTACCAAAAAAGGGGCAGATATAGCGTAGCTGACACCAGGGGCAAAATAGTACAAATTTACCTAAAACCGAGGTTTGTAGTATGCCAATGACAAAGCTAAAGCCCTTATTCTTTTGTTACAGCTTTCACTTGGATAATTTATCTAAAAACAATAGCTAAAAAGCTTATACACTAATGCTTTCCGCCTATCTTCCCCCTAGTGTCAGCTACGTCAAACTTTTCGGTCTACTGAAATTTGTACAACTTATTTTTACATGATGGGTTAATCAAATAAATACTCTTGCATGTCGTTTTGTCGATGGCGGAGAATGCTTATAGCTTTGACCTGGATTTGACGAATCCTTTCTCGGCTAAGGTTTAGCTGTTGGCCAATCTGAGCGAGATTGAAATGCTGATCATTCTCTAGCCCAAAGCTTAAAGTCAACACTTGACGCTGTATAGGTGTCAATGGTTCTAAGAATTTAGCTACGTCTTGCGATAGAAGTTCTTGGGTGAGCAGTTTTTCTGGCGAAGCGCCAACGTCTGCTAAAATTTCGCCCAATTCTGTCTCTTTCTCGTCTCCGACTTGTTTATTCAAAGAGATGGCTGTGCGAGAAGCACTGAGATATTCTCGAAGCTTACCTGGGCTGATGTTTAATGATGCAGCCACTTCTTCAGCACTAGCATGACGACCAAGTTTTTGAAAGCTTTCTCGCTGCACTTTTTTAATTTTATTAAGTATTTCAGTCAGGTGAACAGGCAATCTAATAGTGCGCGATTGTTCTGCTATTGCTCTGGTTATAGCTTGACTAATCCACCAGTAGGCGTAGGTTGATAGCTTATAGCCCCGGTTGGGATCAAACTTTTCTATACCCCGTTGTAAACCGATCGCTCCTTCTTGGATCAAATCTAGAAATTCCAAATTGCGGTTCTGGTATTTCTTGGCAACAGATACTACCAATCGCAGGTTAGCTGTTACCATTTTTTGTTTGGCTTTTTGTCCAAGGTGTAGTGCTGCTCGGACTTGTGCTTCGGTTTTTTCGACAGCATTAGCTAATTGAGTCAAAGTTGGTTCACGGTCTAGCTGTTGGGTGAGTTCATTTTTAGATTGCTCAATGGCAATCATTTCTTGTACCTGTCTACCATAAGCAATTTCTTCCTCTGGCTTTAATAAAGGATACTGACCAATTTCCTGCAAATAGATGCGAACCATATCGGAACTCAGGCTGGACATACAAACTCAACACTTTTTTAAACCAAGGAATTTAAAAGTATAAATCAAATAGCTCAATAAAGTTTTCTATTTTTAATAATCAAAATTCATCACCAATGCAGTCCTGGGTGAAGTAACCTCTGCTGTAACCGTGTGTACCTTTGTTGGTCATCAGTAGAGCGCACTGCTAGAGATATCGCTTTTTTTGCGCCAACTACGATCGCTAACTTCTTGGCACGAGTTATACCAGTGTAAAACAGGTTTCGGGTTAACATCATATAGTGCTGCATATAGATTGGCAGAACTATCACCGGATATTCTGAGCCTTGGCTTTTATAAATAGAAATGCTCCAGGCAAGGGCAATTTCATTCAGGTCAGCGTAATCGTAAACCACAGTCCGCTCACCATACAGTACTGTAACTTCCTGCTCGACAGTATCAATGGTGAGGATTATTCCCAAGTCGCCGTTGAAAACTTCGCGGTTGTAGTCGTTGGTTAGCTGGATGATGCGATCGCCCTCGCGTAATAAATTTCCACCTCTGTTAATCTCCACCTTGTTGGGGCTGAGTGGATTAATCAACTGCTGCAACACGGTATTAAGATTGCGAGTCCCTACCAAGCCCCGCGACATTGGACAAAGTACTTGCACATCAGTAGCAGGATTAAAACCCAGCCGTGGAATCAAATCGGTAATCAACTCGCAGATTGCCTGTACACCATGTTCGGGCTGATGTCCGCCGCCGTGCCAAATACAGTCGGACACAGGATTGTCGGAGATTGGCTCGATTGTGAGATAAATTCCTCGATTAATCTGGTGGGCGGCGGTGATAATTGCGCTCTGTTGAGCTTGGCGAAATACCTGGGTTAACCGCACTACTGGCACACGACCAGAATTAATCAAATCAGCAAGTATTTGACCTGGGCCCACAGATGGTAGCTGGTCAATGTCACCCACCAACAACAGTAGAGCGCCAGCTAATACTGCTTTAACCAAGGAGTGAGCCAGAAACAAATCAAGCATCGAAGCTTCGTCAGCGATAATTGCCGTGTGGGGTAAAGGATTTTCGCTATCGCGCTTGAAACCCCTTGAGCGGGGGTCAAATTCTAACAAGCGATGTATGGTTTTGGCTTCTAGCCCAGTCATTTCACCCAAACGTTGAGCAGCCCGTCCAGTGGGTGCAGCAAGAGCAATAGATTTACCCATTGCTTTCCATAGACTAACTATTGTATGGGTAGTGAAAGTTTTCCCCACGCCAGGGCCACCAGTGAGGATCATGATTTTGGAGTAGGCTGCTGTCTCTACAGCTTGGCGTTGCTGTTCTGAAAGCTGAATTTTCCGGCTAACAGTAAAGCGGTCAATCCAATCACGCACGCGCTCAATGTCAGTATCAACAGGCTTTTCTAAGCGTTGGCGTATCAGTTGAGCTAAATTCTGTTCCGTATGGAAGTAAGTTGGCTTGTAGCAAAGTAGTGTTTTCTGTTCATCCCGCTCTCTAATCAGGTCATCTGCGAGAGCCATATCTTTAATAATCATCGCAACCGCTTCTTCTGTGGGCTGATGAGATTCGGTTGTCACCAGTTTGATTACCGACTCAATTAGTTCGCTTTGTGGCAGGTAACAGTGGCCATCTTCGGCAGCTTCACTTAGGCAATGGATAATCCCCGCACGGTAACGAAATTCTGAGTCTGGTACAATTCCTATATTTATCGCAATCTTGTCAGCAGTCAGAAAGCCAATACCGTAGATGTCGGCTGCTAACCGGTACGGATTTTTGGTAACAGTGGCAATTGCCTCATCTTTATACTGCTTATAAATTTTGACTGCATAAGTGGTAGAAACGCCATGTCCTTAGAGAAACACCATCACTTCTTTAATAGCTTTCTGAGTTGACCAAGCGTTTTTGATGAGAGTGATCCGCTTTTTGGCAATACCCTGGACTTCAATCAGTCGTTCAATCTGGTTTTCGATGATGTCCAGGGTTTCAAGTCCAAAGTGAGCTACGATGCGCTTGGCTGTGACTGGCCCAACACCTTTAATTAGTCCACTACCGAGATATTTCTCAATTCCGGTGAGAGTGGCTGGTTTGGTTTCTTGGTAATTGATGACTTGGAACTGTGGCCCAAACTGAGGATGGTCACGCCAAAAACCCGTAAGCTGTAGAGTTTGACCAGGTTGAATATTAGCAAAGCTGCCAACAATTGTTGTGAGTTCGGTGCTACGGGGACGGGTCAGCCTTGCCACAGTGTAACCCGATTCAGCAGAGTAAAAAGTTAGGCGTTCTACGACTCCGGTGATTGTCTCGTGTTGAGGAAAGGCGCTTACTTGTTGAGGGGAAAGATTAGGGGGAGTGGACATTGCTTATGATCAGATGCCGCACATCATTATAATACTGGGAGTGGAGCTATCGTAGTACATAAATACTATATAGCATCCCCAACATTAGTGTCATCGACAACTCACCCTAATTTCCCTTCATCACTCCTACCTATATGTCATAGCTCTAGGTTTCCTTTTCTTAAATGAGATTACTGAATATTTGGGTGCTTGAAGAGGGCAGTAGCTTTCGCAGTAAAGCAATCCTGCTTATATCTATTATCAACGAGGTGAGCAAAAACGTTTAGAACAAAGTAGATGACACCTTGAATTGGTAACTCACTTTGTCAGGGATAACTATATTACAAAAACTGCTTACTACATCAGAGTTTTAATCTCATCGAGCTTTTCTTGAAGGACTTGGCGTAGTTTAATAAGTCGTGTCTGTTCCAATATTTTTAAATTTATTGACTGGATATCCTTAATAGTTTTGTCCATCTGTTTGTTCTGCTTGGCTTTAGAATTAGAAGTACTATACTGCTCTAGAGTTTGCTTAACTAGTGTTTTAGTTTGGCTCAATGATAGTTTTTCTTCGATGACTCGATTAGTTACCTGAGTACGAATCATCAAAGCTTTAGATTCATCAATCTTCATCTGTTCAGAGGATAATTTATTGAGTTCTCTTACTTTGCTGGTTTCTAACCCTTCAGAGCGAATGACATTTTTGAGGTCTTCCGGCACTTTAAGAAGAGGAAAGATATTGTTATTAATCGATACCGGATTGAGTTGTAGTCCTAACAAAACTGAGACAATCTCATGTTCCTCATGTTCCTTGAAATCAGATGTTTCTAGCCATTCTTGCTGTGTCATCAAATCAGAATCTTTAATCAGTGCGAGATATTGAAGCTTCTTGCTGCGGATTAGTCGGTTAATGAAAGCATTCAAAAACTTTGGAATCTCGTCTTCTCGTCCGCTCAGATCGGGATACTTATAAATAATTAATCGAATAAGAGCAGTTGCTAAGTCAAGGTCATGAAGTTTTTGGGAGTGAATACTACTTACTAGTTGACCCTCAAAAACTACGACTTCATCTGAAGTTTCTTCTTTAGGTAGAAAGACAGCTTTCAGTTTTGTCATTCCAGCAAATGGAGCTGACCTCCATCTGAGTTCTCCATCAAATATTTTGTAGCGTCCATCAAGTTGTGGAATAAGCACTATTGGGTTTTGCTGACCTTGCCGACGCAGACTTTCTGCTCGTTCTTGGATTACTAATTGAGGAAACGTTTGTCTCGGTTGAGCCGGATCGGGATCTATAAGATTTACTGCAATTTCATGTATCCCTCCTTGAGTAGCCAGTTGATTAGTGAGTTGCTCAATTTGTTCCTCTAATGTAGTTTTTTCTTCTGAACTAAATACATTTGTTCGCAACTGTATAATTTCTACTTCGAGTTTCTCTATCTGACTTTTAAGTTGGTGAATTTGCTGAGACTGACCTGCTTGGCCAAACAGTTGACTAATTTCTACAGGTTTTTTACTTGGCATTACAGTTCCTCTGTCATCAATTTAATTAAGCTAGTTACAATAGGTTTAAAGTCTTCACTAGCATCATAACCAGGTCGATATAAATTTAAGGGTAATCCAGAGCCGCTAGCTTTAAGGTAGTAATTAGATTCTCGAATGTAGGGAAAGCATCGGATTCCCATCTGTTTAATTAGAAAGGGAAGAGTTCTCTCAGGCTCAATATCAGTTCTGAGGTTGCCTTTTTTGTCTAAACCTAAAATATCTCGATGTGCCCCAACGCCATATAAATCTACTCGTGTAGGTACAAACCCTAATATTTCAGGTTGAGGTTTCAATCTCAAATCGTCTACTTTACTATAGAACCAATCTAAAAAACCTGCGAAAGCTCCTGTATCTTTATATTCTGGTTTGATAGGAACAAGCACATGTGTAGAAGCTGCTAGTGCAATCAGACCCATAGGCTCTAAGGAAGCAGGAGTATCAAAAATAATCAAATCGCTATTTAAGGGAAAATCTTCTAATCTATCTTTCAGTGTGTAGTGACGGCGATTATAGTTATATATTTCTGCAATGCTTTCTTCGAGAAATTTTCCTCCTTGAATAGCCGTCACCGTGGGAAGATGTTCTGTCCAAAGTGGAACAAGTGGGTAGTCACCTGTAAATGTTTTTTTGAAGACAGCAGCTAGAGACTGCTCCATTGATGCTGGTGCAAGCCTTGCAAAAATACATAGTGAGCCGTTTTGATCGAGTTCTATTAGGGTAACTTTGTAGCCTTTGGCACCTACAGCATATGCTAAATGGGTTGCTACCGTGGTTTTACCTGACCCGCCTGCATTACTAGCAATTGTTAGCCGGATCTGCTTTTTAACTGTTTTCTTTTTCATTACAATGTCTTTTAAAACTCAAATCTTTATAGTGGCAACTTGAGACATAATATACGGGTCGGTTATGAAACTAACATTAGTTTCATAACCTTGTATATGGCTAAGGTTAATTTCTTCTGCTCTAAGATTCGCTAATTACTACTGTTCTAGCACCTACCAGTAGCCCACCAATAACATCTTTGAGGTGTAACTGTGGGAAGATATCAGAAAAAAAGGAACATAGCATTGGACTAGCCAATTACAAAGGTTAAACTTTTCCACTCCCATTTGTAGATCAGTTGCCCCTTATTGAGTCAAATCCAGCAGTTATAGGTTATTCCAGCAATATTTTTTAGCTACTCCAACCTTCCCTTCTTTACGCACTGCACCCCTGCGAATGTCTCGGATGATGCAGGTTTAATTGAGATATTAACTCTCAACATCGCTTATTTCCAGTCAGAACCCGTCGCTACTCCCAAAATCACGATCCTGCTAGACCACGCTTATCACCCTGAACATCTTATAGAGGCATTGAAGTATAAATCAAACAGCCAACCATCTAATTTAATTTCTGCTACGTTGATAAAAAAGATTTCAAAAAATCCTATTGGGGGTTACATGGGGGCTATATATACCCCAACAGTATTTCGGGACTTTAATGGTATTTTGACTCCTATATAGGGCACATATAGGTGCTAAATGGGGTACATTTAACTATCTAAGATTTTGTACCCCACTTAGCCCCCAACGGGTTATGATAAGCTCTTGAGTCTGGATCAAAAAGGGGTAGTTCTTTTATTCTTCTCTCCCCTGCTCCCCCAAATTACCTGAACAGATAATTTTCAAAAATTAAAGTGTATTACTTGGAGCCTATGTCAAACATTCACACCTTACAAAAAATTTTTCCTGCGGGTTTCGATAACGGTTATGGAAGTCTCAAACTTTTAGTCGAAGGCTTTGAAGTAGTTCGTGTCCCCAGCTATATTTCTACAGCAGAAATGGAAGATGTACCAGGGCGCGTAGTTTTTAACGGTACTGCTTATACAGTGGGAGAATCAGCTTACCGTACAGGAAATTATTTTGACCGCAACACAGACAATAATGAAAACAAAGTCAACAACGCATTATTGACTTTATTGGGTGCATTGGCACATCTCCCACACCGTAAGGCTTGGCACTTAAAGTTAGTTGTCAGTTTACATGATGTCGGTCTGGCTGAAGAATTACAAAAAGTACTCAATGGAGAATATCAGCCAATACTTGCTGGCAAGCAATCAGACGTGAAAGTAGAAGTGCTAAAAGTTGTACTAGAGGGTATGGGTGCATTATTTGGGCATCCACTACCCAAAAAATTAACCATTTTAGACTTTGGTAATGGTACGACTTTGTATTCTCGTTACAACCGGGGTCAGCGAGAAGTTCACACTGCTTACCCCATCGGTGTAGAAGTTCTCATCGATGATATCTCCCAAAAAATGAAACATTTGAATGGCGGAAAAATCGGAGATCCTTCCATTATCCGATTTTGTTTAGAAATGGGGCATACCCGATACAGCCGTGACATCGATATCAAAGATGTTTACAGTACTTGTTTGAAAGATTGGTATGAAAAATACTTAAAGAAAGCGGTGAATCTGACATTTGATGCCAAACACCAGGGGGATGAAATCTGGGCGATTGGTGGAGGCTGCCTTTTACCAGGGTTCAAGAAGCTTTTAGAGAAAAACGGTTTCAAAATTTTGGACAATCCGGTGGAAGCTAATGTCTTTGGGCTTCTAGAAATGGCGAAAACCATTAGCAGCAAAAATCTAACGGGCACATCTCTTAAGTGAATATAACTATGGCAGATAAAAAAGACTTAGCACCGGAAAAAGTTCGCCTTAAAGATAATTACCGAGAGCGCATATTTGCAGAATCGCAAAAACTAGATAAAAGTTACCTGGACACGCTTTACTTTATAGTTGATTGCTCTTTTGTTTTCATCAAGGCTGGATTACCTGCACAACTTTTACCTAACTCACCTTTTAATACTGAATCAAACCAACTTACGTCTTGGACTCAAACTCCATTTGCAGACGAGAAAGAAGAGGATTCTGATGGAGAAACATTCAGCCTTGACTTTGATTTGTAGCCAACATGTAGGATTTATGTCTGATTTCTGAACAAGCGATCGCACGATAGCGTCATCGCTTTCTTTTGCATAAAGAAGATAATTCTAGCACCTCTGTTTGCTAAAGTAATTCTAAGGCGCGTGAATTTTCTAACAATCCAGAGGCATTATAACTATGAGAATACTTCATGGCACCTGGATACCAAACGAGGAAACTGACTTTATTCAGTCAGGGTCTTTTTACTTGTGGGTAGAAACTCAATTATCTCAAAAAAGTTACACCAATACTCAACAAATTCATCCTGGACATTTGGTTAAATCCGAATTAATCGCCTTTTTAGTACAGGAATTGGGAATTAAAGAAGACAATACTGAATTTGTCCAACGCATAGCTCCTAAATACTTTGCCTTACCAACCACCAACAATCAGCCCCTACCCTCACCAGAATTAACCAAGTATTTAGAAATTGAGTTGACTGATAGCTATGAAGAATTCCAATATTGGCAGATTGATTGTTATGAAACGGTAGTGTCTACCAAAAATGGAACCGCACTTAATATTATTAAACTACTTAAAGATATCCATTTTTTAGCAATATATAATGTGGAGAAGTTTCAAATTGGCTCAGATTTATTATTTTGGTATCATTACACTCAAAGTTTTAAACAAGTAATTCTCAAAGACCAATTTATTCCCGCCCTAAAATATCGACAGTTATCATCGGAAAATCCGAAGAAAAAAGGCAAAAGCAAGACTGATAAAGCAGCATTTGAAATTTATGCCACCTGGGAAATTATTTCGGAACAATATGAAGCAAATATTCTTAAATATATTGACTATATGCCACTAATATGTGTGGCAGGTAAAGCAACAGTTAGTTATCCTATTGAGTTTTTTGATCGAGAAACACTATTGCGTCACTTTTCCGAATATGTACTTGACGATTTAGTGACTCACACCCCATCTACAGCCGCTTTTGACAAACAAATTGCTGATTCTCTAATTGAGTCTTGCTTTTCTCCTCGTCAGCATAACCCACTAACAACAAATACTGCCCTCGAGGAATATCAGCAATGGTTGGTGTGGAAAACCAAAATTACTCGTACTCAATCTGATTCACCTTTTCATCTGTGCTTCCAGTTACATTCTCCTTCATCGTCACAAATAGACAATTGGCAAATTCAATTTCTAGTAGCGAGTAAACAAGATCCATCCTTGAAGTTAGCGTTAGCAGACTACTGGACAATGAATCAATTTACTAAAACTGGTGTACATAAAGATTTTGGTAAAGATTTTGAAACAAATTTACTGCTGAATCTGGGGTATGCAGCCAGGATGTATCCCAAACTATGGCTTGGGTTGGAAACAGCGAGTCCAATCGCAATGCAACTTACTTTAGATGAAGCATTTGACTTCCTTACTGAAAGTGCTTGGGTTTTAGAAGACTCAGGATTCAAAGTAATTGTACCTGCTTGGTATACTCCCACAGGTCGTCGCCGCGCCAAAATTCGCCTCAAAGCATCGGGTAGCAAACTTGCTGCAACGAAAGGGGAAACAAAAAGCTATTTTGGCTTAGACTCACTAGTGGAGTATCAATATGAGTTAGCGATTGGGAAGCAAACTGTCACACCTATTGAATGGGAACAACTGATTAATGCTAAAACTCCCCTAGTGCATTTTCGCGGTCAATGGATGGAATTAGACCGAGATAAAATGCAGCAGTTACTCGAATTTTGGCAGTCCCACGGTAACGAACAACCCCAGATGACCTTACTGGAGTTTCTACAACGCAGTGCTGAATTGGGGTCAGAATGGGAAATTGAACATGATGAAGCTTTGTCAGAGATGATAGCAAAGCTACAAGATAAAAGTCGCCTAGAACCAATTTCTGAACTTGATAATCTGCAAGGCACCCTCCGAGAATATCAAAAGCGTGGTGTTTCCTGGCTACAATATCTGGAAAATTTGGGATTAAATGGCTGTTTGGCAGACGATATGGGTTTAGGTAAATCCGTGCAGGTGATTGCCCGATTAGTGCAAGAGAAGGAGTTACATTCAGCTCTGAAAATAGGAGAAAAAATTACTTCTTTATCTGCCCTGCCCACACTTTTAATTGCTCCGACTTCTGTTGTTGGCAACTGGCAGAAGGAAATTGCCAAATTTGCACCTCATTTAAAAACTATGGTGCATCATGGTAGCACTAGGCTGCAAAATCTAGCTGATTTCAAAGCTGCTTGTAAACAAAACGATGTGATAATTAGCTCCTTTACTTTAGTCCGCAAAGATGAAAAGTTATTGAGCGGCATCGAGTGGCAACGAATAATCATAGATGAGGCACAAAATATTAAAAATCCGAAAGCTGCCCAAACTAAAGCTATTTTAAAACTAAGAGCTAAACATCGGCTGGCATTAACAGGCACTCCTGTAGAAAACCGCTTACTGGATTTATGGTCAATTTTTAATTTTCTCAATCCTGGTTACTTGGGTAAAGAAGCCCAGTTTCGGAAAATCTTCGAGATTCCGATTCAAAAAGACAATGACCGCGTGAAATCTGCTACCTTGAAAAAACTGGTAGAACCTCTAATTCTGCGAAGGTTAAAAACTGACCAATCTATTATTAATGACTTGCCAGATAAAGTGGAACAAAAACTCTACACCAACCTGACCAAAGAGCAAGCATCGCTTTATGAAGTGGTGGTACTAGATGTAGAAAAACAATTGCAATCAGCAGAGGGAATTCAGCGCAAAGGATTGATTCTTTCAACTCTGATGAAATTGAAGCAGATTTGTAATCATCCAGCCCAATTTCTGCAAGATGGGAGTGATTTTTCACCACTACGTTCCCACAAACTCAGTCGGTTAGCAGAGATGGTTGAGGAGGCAGTTGATGAAGGAGAAAGTTTACTCATTTTTAGTCAATTTACGGAAGTGGGTGAGAAGATTGAAAAACATCTCAAACACAGTCTGCATTGCAATACTTACTATTTGCATGGTGGTACTAGTCGCCCACGTCGAGAACAAATGATTACCGAATTTCAAGACCCAAATACAGAACCATCGGTTTTTATCCTTTCCTTGAAAGCAGGGGGTGTAGGTATCACCCTCACGAAAGCCAACCATGTCTTTCACTTTGACCGTTGGTGGAACCCAGCAGTTGAAGACCAAGCAACTGACCGTGCTTTCCGTATTGGTCAGAAAAAGAATGTCTTTGTGCATAAATTTGTTGCTATTGGAACTCTAGAAGAGAGAATTGACCAAATGATTGAAGATAAGAAAAAACTTTCTAATGCTGTTGTTGGTAGCGATGAATCTTGGCTCACCGAATTAGATAATGAAGCCTTTAAGCGGTTGATTTCATTGAACAAGAGTGCAATTTTGGAGTAGATATTATGGCTAAATTTAGTCGAACTTGGTGGGGAGATCGCTTTATTCAAGCACTAGAAGCTTTTACAGATGATAACCGACTCAAAAGAGGACGGTCTTATGCTAGCGGTGGTAAAGTCAAAAGCTTTGAGATTGACTTAAATAACATTACTGCCAAAGTCCGAGGCTCAGTTAATCCCTATTTTGGAGTCTACAAAGAACCAACTTATAATATAGAGATTCAGATTACACCTATTGCTAAAACCCGTTGGAATGAAGCTATCCAAAAGCTTTCTTCTAAAGCCAGCATCATTTCTCGATTGCTGCTAAATGAAGTCCCGGAAAATATTGAAGATACTTTCTCTCATTTGGGACTACATTTATTGCCCCATAGTAGTAAGGATTTCAAAACTAAATGCTCTTGCCCTGATTATGCCAATCCCTGTAAGCACATTGCTGGAGTTTACTATTTAGTAGCTTCTCAATTAGATAATAATCCCTGGTTGTTATTTGAATTACGGGGATTATCGAAAGCAGAACTTCAAGCCAAACTAGCTGATTCTCCTTTGGGAAAAGCTCTCTCTGAGGAATTAAATACTAAAGAAATTCCTTTAGAACTTTCTAATTCGCTGTACACTCAGCTAGAAAAACAATCTCTTAACCAAATGCCAAATGCCAGAGAATTTTGGTTAGGTACAAAACGATTACCACAAACTATTGAAGTGGCGACTCCAGGTAGTATCTGTGCAATTTTGATTAATAAACAAGGGGATTTTCCTGATTTCTGGCACAATGATGCTTCCTTTATTGAAACAATGGAAGAACTGTATCAGCGAGTCAAAACCAAAAATCATCAGTTCTGATTTCAGGGCTGTTGAAGAAGAATTCAGCTATTCTGAATTAAGACGCTCTCTACGAAACGCTAAAAGCGTAGCTTGCAACTCTTACAGAGTACGTAGACTCGCTTTCCGCTTCGCTTACAGTCGGGGATTCAGATCCGCAACTTTCTTGTTGACCAGTTAACTCAGAAAAATTATGCAAAAAATTCATATTTATGCACAGCAGGGAGATATTGCAGGAGTCGCACGTAAAATAGCCAATGGGGTTGATATTGAGCGCCTAGACGAGTATTCCCAGCAAACACCATTAATGTGTGCGGTTAGTAGCCCCAATGCAGGTATTGATATGATTCGCCTCCTCTTGGAACATGGCGCGAATGTGAATGCTGTTCAACAAGAATCTCAAAATACCGTACTTGGGTTGGCTGTGCAGTCAGGAAATCTAGATAAAATCCAATTGATTCTGGATGCTGGAGCAGATATTAACTATCAAAGCCCAAATGGATATGATGTCTTAATCAATGCTATGTATAGTCGAGATATCTTGCAAGATCAAAACTTAATATCAACTTTGAATTTACTCATTTCTAGAGGTGCTGCTGTCAATGGCATCAGTAGCTATGGTGAGTCTGCAATCAAAGTAGCTGCTCATCTTGGGAGATTTGATGCTGTCAAATTATTATTGAACGCGGGTGCTAACCCAGAGCAACTGGGATGGACTCAATTAATGCACGCTATAGTTTTTGGGAGCTTAGAGCAAGTATTGTTATTGCTAGAGCAAGGAGCAGATCGAGATGTGCGTGATTGTTGGCATAGAACCCCTTGGTTATTGAGTATTCAGGTGGGTGAACTACCTAAAGCCAAATTACTCCTAGCTGCAAGAGCAAATCACAACGATGTGGGAAACTGCGGAAAAACACCCTTAATGTTTGCAATAGAAAATAATAGGCCCGAAGTCCTACAGTGGCTAATTGCAGAGGGATTTGATATTGAAGCCACTGATGACTTTAGTAACACTGCGTTAATAATCGCAGCAGAGCATGGTGCTACTGATTGCGTCAAAATTTTACTAGAAGCTGGCGCAAACCCTAGCAGAATCAATCATTGCGATGAAAAAGCCATCAAGATAGCTACAAACAAGGAAATTGTTAGAATGTTAATTGCAGTTGGCGAAGATGTGAGCGATATTAACGATGATATGCGGCGATCGCTGATCGGCATTGCTAACAGCAAATTCTCATTATCACAACTATCGCCAAAAGAGTATTTTGCTGGCAAACATCCGCGCTTTGGTAAAGCTAATCCAGAATTGATGAAAATCCCTTTTTGGCAGGCGATGGTTTGTGAGGGTTGTTCTGCTTATACAGCCAAAAATCTTTTTAACGATAGAGAGAATTGGCAAGAAAAAGCATGGTGCTATAATCGATTTGGCAGAACAATTACAGAATTACCAGATGGCAGAATTGTTGAAATTGCTGGTGAGCATGAAGACTACTACGATCCTGATTTTTGTATATATAACGATGTTGTAGTTTATCAAGGTGATGGTAATTTTCAGATTTTCGGTTATCCCAAAGATATTTTTCCGCCAACTGATTTTCATTCCGCTACATTAGTTGGAAAATACATATATATTATTGGTAATTTAGGATATGCCGATGCAAGAATCTATAATGAAATTCCAGTTTATAGATTAGATTGGCATACCTTTAAAATAGAAAAATTATCAACAACTGGTAATAAACCAGGATGGATTAGTCATCACAAAGCTTACTACAAAGAACAAGATAAAATTTATATTACTGGCGGTAAATTGTGTGTAATGGGTAATGAAAAATCAGAAGATTATATAGAGAACTCGGATGATTACGTTTTAGATTTAGTTAACTTAACTTGGAGTCGCGCTACTATTTAAATATGAATCTATCTCTGACTACTGGAATTCTTTTAATTTGGTGATATAAAGGTTTCCAGAGAAGGAATTATCATTGCCTCAAACCTTCCAGATGTTGGGTAGGTATTTGCTATCATCTAAGACTTTCACACTTTCCTACATTCTTAACGCTTTTAAAGTCCCAATTGATTAGCTCTTTGTTCACTAGCTCGATCAACTCGCTGCCACAGTTCACGGTCTTCTCGATAAATAGCCAACGCTGCAATCGCATCTTTTGCATCAATGTCTTTTCCTTGAGCCACTAGTGAAATTAGGAAATCTATTGCTTTATCTTGTCGCAACATCCCAATTGCTAGTAATAATGTGCGCCGAAGTTCTACATTCCTTGTTTGCTCCCAGCAATTTCTGAGATGATCGAATGCTTCCTCTAATCGTGATTCACCCAACGTCAATGCTGCTAACTCACAGATTTGCTCCTTCGGATCAAAAAGAAAACCAGCAACTATTGCAAGTGAATCAGCCGGAGCCAGTTGTAACAAACCACTGAAGCACTCTGAAATCACCTGTGGTGCTCGATCGCCTATGCGGGTTTTCAAACGAAGTAAAGGTACACCTTGGGGATTTCCTGTGTAGGCGATCGCTTTTGCAGCAGCAACTCTTGCTTCTGGTTTGGGATCAGCTAGTAAATCGGCTAATTCATTCATTACATCTGAGTAGTTCATTCTCACCAGACCTAAAGCACATATACCCCGAAGATGGGCAGCAGTATCTTCAACTCCTCCCCATACTGGCTCCATCTGAATATGTCGAATCCCTTGCAGAAAAAGGTTTTCATCGCTGTATTCTAAGTGATACAGTGCTTGTGCTACCTCTTTCTTGGCAAGACAATTTTGGTCTACTTGTGCGGGTTTGACCATCATTCGAGCAAAAGCTTCTACAAGATCGTCAACTAACTCAGTAATAGTGGATTCGCCGACTATCTTGGCTGCTTGAGCAACAGCTATAGAATATTTACTCTTAAGGCCTTGACGTAAAATTATGATCCCTTCTTCACTTGTCGGATGCCGTCGAATTCAGGCAAGAATAGATAAAGTTTCTTCTAGCTTTTGTGATTTTGGCATATACCATCCTACAACTAGGCGCTCTGTTTTGAATTAGAATTTGCCAAAGCGCATTCCTCACTTTTTAACTACGAATTATTAATAAATATTACTGCCCTAAATAACCACAAAGCTCTTGATAGTTCGCTTGTACTATAATACCATTAACCATTTCATTTTTTAACAAAGTTTGAGGGTTTAACTTCCCTGCTTCTATCAAGCAGCTCGTTTTGATGCTTAAGCTAAATCCCCGTTACTTTCACATAATTGCAAATTGTTTTAATGTCCTTGTGAATGGATGATTCAATGAGAGGGCAAATGCTTAGGTCTTAGCTGATAAACTAATGGATTATTCAATTGCGATTACAACTCTCAAGCATTCAGATCCTATCTTGGCAAGGCTAATAGAAATTATTGGAGATTGCAAACTCTATCAAGTACAACAAACTGGAGACTTGCTCTTTTCCCTATCTCGGTCAATTCTTTACCAGCAAATTTCCGGCAAGGCTGCTGGGAGCATTCATAGCAAATTTTTGCAATTTTATCCTCATAGCCCTTTCCCAACAGCTTTAGATATCCTCAACACCCCAGATGACGTTTTGCGAAAAGCAGGTATTTCACGACCCAAAGTTTTGTATTTGAAAGACCTTGCCCAAAAAGTTCTAGATGGATTGCCTACACTAAATCAATTGCAGGCAATGGAAGATGAATCAATTATCGAAGCTTTAACGCCAATAAAAGGCGTTGGGCGTTGGACGGTGCAGATGCTGCTTATGTTTCGTTTACATCGGCTTGATATTCTACCTGTTGATGACTTAGGTATTCGTGCAGGGATTCGTAGAGTTTATAATTTAGCAGAGCTTCCTAATAAAAAGACTGTAGAAGATTTAGGACAAATGTGGAAACCCTATCGTTCTATTGCCTGTTGGTATCTGTGGCAAGGTTTAGAGATAAAAAATAACTAAAATAGCAACAATAATCCACTGTTCCACAGATTTCCTCGCTCAACGTCCCTACTAAGCATAAAATTAAATTGTCAAGGGTTAAGAATTATGGGGTTGTACTCGCGAGTTATCTTTCCACGTCTTCTCGACTGGAGTTTGTCAGTTCCAAACTTAGCTAAATATCGTCAGGAGTTGTTAGCTGATGTAACAGGAGAAGTTCTGGAAATTGGTTTTGGAACTGGATTAAATTTGCCTTACTATCCTTGTGGAATTCGCAAAATCACTACAGTTGACGTGAATCCTGGAATGAATGCTTTGGCAAGAAAGCGCATCAGTGACTCTGGCATTACAGTTGAACAACTCCTGCTATCAAGTGAAAATCTCCCGATGTCAGACAATACATTTGATAGTGTAGTCAGCACTTGGACTTTGTGCAGTATTGCAAATGTACAGCAAGCACTCCAAGAGGTTTATCGAGTACTAAAACCGGGTGGTAGGTTCTTTTTCGTGGAACATGGGTTGAGTGATAAGCCTAGCGTACAGGTTTGGCAGCATCGCCTCACACCAATTCAAAAAGTCGTAGCCGATGGATGTCACCTGAATCGAGATATTCAAAAATTGATAGAACAGCATTTTGACCATGTAGAGCTAAAGCAGTTCACACCTGAAAATTTTTCAGATTTGATAGCTCATCTCTACTTTGGATGTGCAACTAAGAAAGCATTGTAAATTTTTAACAGTTAGGCAATATCTAATAATTAGTTATGAAAGCCATTAATGCAATCCTATTATTTCTGTAACTTCGCGCCAGATTTTCCATCAACACTGTACTCCAATAGCCCACATCAGCAGGGCTTTCGCCAATAAGAGAGAGAATCGATTGCTCTTAGACGATGGACTAAGTTTCGCTTTTAGAGCGAACGTACAGTAACGAGGCTACGATACAGGAGTATCGCTCTAGTTGTAGCTCCGTAAGATTAGAATTACTAGATAAATAAATTGACAACTTTGAGATGGGGCAAACCTAATCGAGTCACTGTATCTGTTATGAGAAAAATTTCCGTTGCAAAGGTTGGAATTATTGCTGCCACAAGCTTTTTATTAGGCGCATGCGCCCAAGCTGCCGATAGCAAAGATCAAAGCCAATTTGAGCAAATCGTCAGCGAAGTGATTCGACCCATTATGGAGGAGAACAATGTTCCGGGGATGGCTGTGGCGGTCACGGTTCAGGGAAAGCGATATTTCTTTAATTACGGTGTCGCCTCAAAGGAGAGCGCACAAAAAGTCACCCAGGATACGATTTTCGAGATCGGCTCGGTCAGCAAAACATTCACCGCAACCCTCGCGTCCTACGCGCAAGTAAGTGGAACTCTATCCCTGTTGGATAACGCAAGCAAATATCTGCCTGCACTCGCCGACAGCAGTTTCAACAAAATCAGCCTTCTTAATCTTGGCACCTATACGGCGGGTGGTTTACCCCTACAGTTCCCGGATAATGTCAATAATCAACAGGAGATGATTGCCTATTATAAAGGCTGGCGACCGAGCTATGCGGTTGGTAACCATCGGCTTTATTCAAACCCGAGTATCGGCTTGTTTGGCTATCTGACCGCCAGAAGCATGGGCAAGCCTTTCGATGAGCTAATGGAAAAGAAGCTTCTCCCGAAGCTTGGCTTGACGCGTACTTATCTTCGGGTTCCGCAAAACCAGATGGATAAATACGCTTATGGCTACTCGAAAGATAACAAGCCGATCCGAGTCACTCCTGGTGTTTTAGATTCGGAAGCCTATGGCTTGAAGACAACTGCTTCCGACATGATCCAGTTCATTGAGGCAAATATGAACGGCATGGAGTTGGACGAAACTCTCCAACGCGCGATTGCCGGAACTCATATCGGATACTTCAAGGTCGGCGACATGACGCAGGGACTGGGATGGGAGATGTATACCTATCCAATAAATCTCGACCGACTGCTTGCGGGGAACTCGTCGCAAATGAGCCTCAAGGTCAACGAGGTGACCAGACTTGCTTTGCCGATGTCACCCCAGCAGAATGTGTTGATCAACAAAACCGGTTCGACGAATGGGTTCGGTGCCTATGTTGCCTTTGTTCCCGTCAAGGGCATCGGTATCGTGATGATGGGGAACAAAAACTATCCCATCCCGGCTCGTGTGAAGGCTGCCTACCAGATATTGATGGCGCTGGAGGCTTTTGGGTACAAGGTGTAGTAAATGTTTAATGCGGAAAAGAATTGTGCTTTCTTAATATTGTGACAACAGAGCTAGCAATATGAAGCCATTGTGGAGAACTCCCATAATCTTAACTGCGTAGTTTACCGCCGCAGGCATCGCTGGAGCTACCATAATCGCTATCTTGATTTTCCAAAGAACTAACCAGCCATCTATCGCACTTACCGAAGAATGGACAGCTACACAAGTGATAGATGCAGACAGCATCACAGTCCGCCAAACTGATGGCAGCCAAATCGAAGTTGAGCTTTGTGGAATTGATGCCCCAGAAATGAAACAAGGTGAAGTGTCAGCACAACCATTGAGCAATGAAGCAAAACAGAAACGAACTCTTGCTAATTGCTGCCGATAAGCAACTGTTGATTATTCCAGTGGCAAAAGACAGCGATGGGCGCACTGTTGCTGAAGTCATGGTTCGCGGACAGGGTGAGGCTGAGATTAGTTTTCAGGAAGAATTACTCAAGAGTGGTTTGGCTAAAACGCGGCTTGGTGGGGTAGAATGCCCGAATCAAATAGCTTTCGAGAATGCTCAGGGATTAGCGAAAGCTTCTAAAACTGGAGTGTGGAGTCAGGTCAAATAAAATCAGCTTTCAAATTTCAAATTGAGTGCTAAGAAGATTTTTTCACATCAGCTAATATAAGAGCGAGCGCAACTTCTAAAAAATGGCGATCGCGAATGGCTATTAAAACTCCATTAATGAGTATTTGAGACTTGTGAACTCACCTATTGCAGATAAAAAATCCTGGATAAATGCCAACTCTATCGAGATTGCAATTTATCCAGGGTTGTAAAGTATCTATTTATGTCTTGTAAAAACGTAAGCTTAGTATTCCCAAAAATTTTCACATTATTCTTCCCGTATTTTACTTAAACTAACAGAGCGATCGCCTAACAAGCATTAATAATCAAAAAATAAGAAAAAGTGCGCTCGCATCTTTAATGGCTGAGACTGCGGGCTATGCTGATGGATCTCATGGCTGGGGTTGAGAGCAAAATTGATCGGAGTTTCAGCTTGCTAGAGGAAAAGTTGCTGCTAACATCCATCCAAAGAATAAGGCATTACCAATGGCATAGCTCCAATATTCGTTAAGTAAGCTAGAAGTAAATGAAAAAATAGCCACGAGTATAGGGAACAAGGGCAGCAAAAGATAAATAAACCCAAGATTTGGTAGCAAGTAAAGTACTAAAATAAAACCTCCGATTAAAGCTGTACTTTGTCCTAGCCACCACAAAATACGTTTTTCAAACAAGATATTTTGTTGGGCTATACCTGATGCTAAAAACCAAGGAAAACTAATAAGTGCAAGTATAGGAAACAATTGCAAACGTATCCCAGTTAGCCACCACTGTAACCACACTACTTGAGCCATCGCTCCGAAACCAATCCATAACACTATGAATAGAACAATGCCTATTCCTAAACCTCTAACTGTAGGTCGTTGCATTCGTGACATAATCACAAGCCAAGTTAATCCTGCTGCACCAAACCAAATACTTACTGCTGTGCCTACTAAAACTCCACCTAAGTTATCAATATCACCGAGTCGATTACCTACTAAAAGCGTACCACTTGCGATAAAAGGCGCTATGAACAAACCTGCCCAGCTTTTTAGCTGTTCTACCTTACTAGGGAGGAAAGAAGTACTTAAAACCGGAGCAATTGCTCCTAGTATTACTAACCACGCTAATAAGTGTAAAACGTACCAAATCATTCGATAATCAACATAGTTGCTTTGACCCTGGATTCCAAAAGTAGCATCAAGCCAATTTCTAGCTGCTTGGTGGCTTTGATTACGGAACAAAATTGTAATATGTTCTGCATTAGGAATAATTACTAGTTCTCTTCCCTTGCCCGGAAATAAATTTTTATTTTCTCCACCTGCGGTTTTAAGTAACCGCTTTGCATTGGCAATAAATCTGCCTTCCCAGCTTCCTGCTTGCAATTGCAGATTAGGGGGAGCTTTTGGTGTAACTGAAGCACTTGTAGGAGAAATAGCTACGGTTGCCGCATAACGATTGACATTATTGATAGCAGCAGACATTACTGCACCGCTACCCATTGAGTGACCTAAAGTAGCTAAACGCAATTTATCTACCTCTGGTTGTTTTACAAGTGCTTCATAAGCAACATCAAGATTTTGCTGAAGTGAATTTTTTCCCAACGGTTTAGTATTAGCTGCATGACTATCAAAGTCCCACACCATTACTGCGTAACCTGCATCTGCTAACGTGTAGGCGTACCCAAGCATTAACTGCTTAGAACCTGCATACCCATGTGCTATTAAAACGCCCGGTACCTTTTTCGCATTCTTTGGGACTACGTATAATAGTGGCACACCATTAGAGACCATTTGCTTTACTGTAAGAGGCGCTTGTACCGTTATTACCCTCCACCAAGAAATAGCAATTACTAATAGTGCCAAAATGAACGTCAGTAAACGCTTATTATTCATAGGCTTCTAGTTCATAGAATTCTGGCAAATTATTTTATGTATGTAATACCAATTCTATGTGAAGCTGCATAGAATTAATATTACTCGGATAAGTTTGCTTAATTGGTAATAGACGCGCCCTATTGAGTTAATTATTTTCTATTTCTTCAGCAGTTCGACAAATTAATTACCAAGCCTGTTTTACGTGTATTTTATCTGTAGTTGCTTGTCCAATTGACATTCTTAAAGTTAATTTTTGCTCTAACTTGGTGGAAGTAAGATAGATTTTACCTAAAGAGTTGATAATGTTAATGATTTTTTCGTTAATTGCATCACCTAATTTATGGCGAAAACATACCAAATTTAATGGGGGATTCACAACTAGCTCAAAACGAGGATGAGATTTTACACATTCAGCAAATTCTTGTGCTAAGGCAATATGCTTACGAATATAATACTGTAAGCCTTCTAGACCATAGTGCCGAATTACAAACTACAGTTTGAGACTTCTAAATCTACGTCCTAAAGAAATCTGCCAATCTCGATAGTCAATAACTTTACCAGACGTGCTAGCTTGATTTTTGAGAAATTCAGGCATGATAGATAGTGCATGAATTAGTTTAGCTCGATCTTTGACATAAAAACAGGTACAATCAAAATTAGTTAGCATCCATTTATGAGGATTAAAACAATAGCTGTCTGCTAGTTCTAATCCTTGATGAATCCACTGATATTCAGGACATATAGCTGCTGTACCACTCATTGCGCCATCAACATGGAGCCAAATGTTATGTACTTGAGCGAGCGCACCTATTTCTGTTAATGGATCTATGGCATGAGATGAGGTTGTCCCCACAGTAGCAGCAATATAAAAAGGGATTAACCCAGATTTAATATCTGCAATAATTTGCTGTTGTAGTAATTTTGGACACATTCTATAATGAGCATCAACTTCAATTAAATGGAAATTTTCTCGCTTGATTCCCGCTACTCTGGCAGCTTTCTCAATTGACGAGTGTGCTTGAGTAGAAGTGTAGACAACCAGTTGATTAATATCTGCTTTTAACTGTTCTTTAGCTGCTATCAAAGCTACTAAAGAAGCACTACTGGCTGAGTCTTGAATTACTCCTCCTCCTGTGGTTGAAGATTTAAACTGCGAAGGAAGTGACAACATATCTATTAACCAGTCTAGAACATGAGTTTCTAACTCAGTACAAGCTGGAGAAGTTGCCCATAACATTCCTTGAACTCCAAGTCCTGCACTGACTAATTCTCCTAAAATTGATGGTGCAGAAATACCTGTAGGAAAGAAAGCAAAAAAGTTTGGAGACTGCCAATTAGTCAATCCTGGGACGATGATTTTATCTAAATCTTGTAAAATATCTGCAAAAGACTCTCCTTTTACTGGGGCTGTTTCTGGTAATTTAGCTCTAATGTCTCCAGGTTCTAATTGGGATAAAACAGGCATTTGCTCTACTGTTTCTAAATAATTAGCTATCCAATCAATAGTTTGATATCCCCAATGACGAAATTCATCTGATGACATGTGGTATTTTTTATTGTTTTCCATATTGTTCTACCTTTTAAAATTTGTTATTTGACACAATATATTTTATATCTTATCTGAAGCTTTAATATGTACCAAAGCTAATGTCTCATATCGTATAATGCTGTCTTAATCTCCGAAATTAAGGCTAGTCATACCTATTACAAAAGAAAAATTTTTAGAAGAATCCAGAAGCCAGAATGGGCTAAACGCCCCGCTATCCATGTACAGGAATCAAAACAAGAAAATGGTGGATTCAGACCCGCCACTAATTATAGACCGCTAAATTTTTTATGTTTAGGAGGTATTAAACCCATTTATTCAAACGCCAGTCATACAGAATTCAGGATGGATTCTGACCATGCCAGTTTTCAAATATTCTTTTGGAGTAATGCAATCCACAACCTCAGAATGATATTTCTCTCATTGAATTAAGCCATGTTTACTTTGGGACTTATTAGCAAACATTTAGTGCATTTAGCTGTTAAAAGTTTGCCCCTACTCGACCGATTAATCCTACTGTTGTCGCTCGTGGCAATAAGATTCCTTAACAAGTAAAGGAAACACCAAGTATGTCATCTCAAGCTGAAGAATTTACTATTGGTGTCGAAGAGGAGTATCAAATTATCAATCCGACGACGTGGGAACTGAGGAGAGCGTGTGGAACACGTTCTCCCAAAAGCCCAGAAAGCCCTTGGCTTGAAGGTACAGCCAGAAGCCCAGCGATCGCAGATAGAAATTGGTACGCCCATCTGTAGAACACTTGCAGATGTGCGCTTGGAGCTTGTTCGTTTGCGTCGTGAAGTGATAACGGCGGCGGCCACGGATGGTAATCAAATTGCCGCCGCCGGTACACACCCGTTTTCACACTGGGATCAACAGCAGCTCACACCCAAAGAACGTTATCAAACGTTGATGGAAGATTATCAACAACTTACCCGTGAGCTAGTCATCTTTGGCTGTCATGTACATGTGGGAATTAGCGATCGCTGTAGAGCTATCAGCGTCATGAACCGTTCCCGTGTGTGGCTGTCCCCGCTTTTAGCATTGGCAGCATCTTCACCTTTCTGGCTAGGTAAGGATACAGGTTATGCAAGCTATCGTACCGAGATTTGGGGACGATGGCCCCTATCTGGAGTACCACTGATTTTCGAGTCTTTAGCCGACTACGAAGCACTTGTACAAGTTTTAGTCGAGACAAAAAGTCTCGCGGAGGCGACAAAGATTTATTGGGATGTGCGTTTGTCTGAGCGCTTCCCGACAATCGAGTTTCGAGTAACAGATGTCTGTCAGACGGTAGACGAAGCGGTAATGGTAGCAGGGCTTGTACGTGCCTTGGCGCGAACTTGCTACCAACAAGCCATGAGTGATAAACCGTTTCCCGCAGCCCGTCACGAACTTGTACGTGTTGCTCACTGGCGTGCCGCACGTTATGGATTAGATGAGGATTTAATCGACTTTACCACGACGAGAGCCGTCCCAGCACGGGAGTTGGTTGAGAACTTTCTCACTTTCGTGCGTCCATCGCTTGAGGAATACGGAGAATGGGATGAAGTTTCCTCTCTTGTACAGCAAACAATGCAGTTCGGGAATGGCGCAACACGGCAGCGTGACGTTTACAAGCGAACCGGGCACTTGGAAGATGTCGTTGATTTAATTGTCCAAGACACAGCAAAAGGGATAGCGTCAGTATAGGAGAGAGGACTTTATCCTAGTTCACATTATTGCTGATTTTGAAAGATTTTTCATCTTAGGGATTGACACTGATATGTGTGTGTTGAAAATAGCGATGAATTTTTTCGATATTGGCATTGAACCCATCGTATTAACTGATTGCTGCGCTAGTACAGCAGGTTTACAAGCACATCTGGCAGGTTTGGCGGTACTCAGTCGGAATTTGGGGCTTTTCGTCTGCGTGAGGCAGGTTTCTCTAAGGGTTTCCTAGCTGCACCACTAGACAAAAATAGAGAAAATAAATTCTCAGAAATTGTACGTTTTTAATTTAATGTTCGGTATAAAACAGGATCGTCTTTTTTGCTGCTTGCAAAACGCGATCGCGTAACTCTAATGGCTCAATTACCTCCATTTGTGCGCCAAACCCCAGCACATAAGCACAAGCCGCTTCTTCTATATCAAATGTCAGCCATACGGAAGTCCAGCCATCGACATCGGGCGAGTCAATCTTTTCTATTCGGGCAAAGTATCCGGCATAGCGTAACCGAGGCATAACCTTTGGAGCAACACGCACCGTTACGCCATAGTAAGGCAAATTGGCTTTGAACTCAACCATCGATTGTTGCCAATAGTCGGCTAAGTTGAATTCAACCGGACGAATACAGGCGTAATCTGTAAGTATGGCATTCCGCACTCGTGAAATCCGGTAGGAGCGTACCCCTGAATCTACCGAGGCAACGAAATACCAGACACTGCCTTTAGCAACCAGTCCGAGTGGATTGACCAATCGTTCCACACACTTACCATCACTGCGTTCATAGCTCAGATGTACTTGCCGCTCTTGCCAAATAGCTGTTTGCAAGATTGGAAATGCCGACATTTCGTCGTCCCACCGATGCCAGCCTGTTGGATCGACATGAATCCGCTGACTAACCATTTCTGCTTGCTGACGATTTGCGGCAGGCATTGCTGCCAAAAGTTTGAGCAGAGCGGCTTCAAATGCTTGACTCCAGCCTAAATCGGCTAGCAAGTGTGCGGGCTTTGGCAAAAACAGCGCCTGAATCTCTGCCAAGTTAAGCCCTGTCAGCGTAGTTTGATAGCTGTCGAGTAAACTCCAACCACCCCCTTTACCGCGTTCTGCCATCACCGGAACTCCGGCACTGCTGAGGGCATCCATGTCACGATGAATGGTGCGCTCAGATACCTCCAATCGTTCTGCTAAATCCCGCGCCGTTAGTTGGCGATAAACCTGCAATAACATCAGGATGGAGAGGAGGCGATCGGCACGCATAACTATCCCAAGACCAATCGAAACTACTTTTTACTTTACTGCCTAAATATGACAAGGGATGTCAGGAAGTTCAGCTTATGCTGCATAAAGATGGTTTGAAGTCATCGATTTCTTTAAGCTACCTTGCAGGATTTAAGGAGGTCAATTATGCAACTATTGAAGAATAAAATTGCGCTTGTAGTTGGGGCAACACGCGGTGCAGGTCGTGGCATTGCTGTGGAACTTGGTGCAGCAGGGGCAACCGTTTATGTCACCGGACGCACTACTCTTACTGTGCGTTCGGAATACAACCGCCCTGAAACGATCCAAGAAACGGCAAAATTGGTAAACCAGGCAGGTGGAAAAGGAATCGCGGTTGTAGTCGATCATTTAGACCCAAAACAAGTGCAGGCGCTTGTTGCTCGTGTTGAGCAGGAGCAGGGTCGTCTGGATGTTCTGGTCAACGATATTGGTGCAGAATATCTGGTGGAGTTCAACAAACCCGTATGGGAGCTTTCTTTGGAGCGAGGATTACGGATGCTGAGACTGGCGATCGACACCCACCTGATCGCTAGCCACTTCGCATTACCCTTGTTGATCCAGAAACCCGGTGGATTGGTAGTCGAAATTACCGATGGGACTGCCGAATACAACAGCAAAAACTATCGGCTGTCGCTGTTCTATGACCTTGCTAAAACCTCGGTAATTCGCATGGCGTGGGGATTGGCGCAAGAACTTAAACCGCATCAATGTACTGCCGTAGCGCTGACTCCGGGCTGGTTGCGCTCGGAACTCATGCTCGATCATTTTGGAGTGAGTGAAGCCAACTGGCAGGACGCAACGGCAAAAGAACCGCACTTCATCATTTCTGAAACGCCCTACTATGTCGGGCGTGCAGTTGCTTATCTCGTTGGCGATCCACAAGTAGTGCGCTGGAATGGCCAATCGCTTTCCAGTGGGCAACTAGCACAGGTTTATGGCTTTACTGATCTTGATGGCTCTCAACCCGATGCGTGGCGCTACATTCATGAAGTGCAGGAGGCGGGTAAACCTGCTGATGCGACCGGATATAGGTAATGCTCAAGTCACAAAACATCGCATTTTCAACCTCGCTTTATTGCGCTTGGCTCCATGTAAATAATTTCCCAAATATGACGGTTTAACTCAGCAAACCCATGTCCGTACATAAAACTGTGGTCTTGTGGTTCATTCTAGGTTGCTCCACCGGCAGCAAGTGCAGGGAGCAACCATGCATCAACTTTTTCTCTGCTCGATGAAGATAAACATACAAACCTCATTCATCCCTAGTAAGAGAGACTCAAGCTTTCGCCAAAAACTCATCTAGGCAGTCAAAAGTCGAGTTCCACCCTTCGATCACACCCATCTGTTCATGCTTACGCCGATCCTCAATAGACTCATGCATAATCTGGAGCGTGAGTTTGGTATTGCTATCTAAATCCTCGAAAATGGCTGTTACAACCATTCCCTTTGGTAAATCAGCATTTACGACTTTTTCAAAGCCTTCATCAAATTCATCACTGGTAACAATCCTCTCAAAGGGTACAATTTCGCGAAAAACACCTTTGGCCGGGTACTCCCTGCCGTCTGGGCCAGTCATCACGTAGCGCCATTTCCCGCCTGGACGCAGATCCATCTCAATCACACGGGTTGTGAAACCTTTGGGCCCCCACCACTGCGCTATGTGTTTCGGATCGGTCCATGCCTGGAACACAAGGGAGCGCGGCGCCTTCAAGATGCGGACGATCGCGATCTCACGTTGAGATTGAGCATCAGTGTCATCCTCAATGTTGCTCATTTTGTTTCTCCTGAGTTTGTAATTCGTGCAGGTAATCATCAAGCCGATCAAGCCTCTGTTCCCACAATTGACGATATTGCTCAATCCAATCCGCCGCTTCTTTGAGCGGCTGTGCTTGAATCTGGCATGGTCGCCATTGAGCTTCGCGACCCCGCACAATCAGTCCGGCACGCTCTAGTACCTTTATATGTTTGGAGATTGCAGGAAGACTCATCTTAAAAGGCTTGGCTAACTCACTTACCGATGCCTCACCTTTGGCGAGGTGAGCCAGAATTGCACGTCGTGTAGGATCGGCTAGGGCAGCAAAGGTAAGGCTCAGTTGTTCGTTAGACATTTTTATTTAACCTAATGGTTAATTAACTACTAGGTTAAATGTACTATTGAATCATGTCAAGCCCCCACTTAAGGGAAATCCAAAAAATAAAATGCCCATTTGGGCAATATATACAGGACAACATCTTGGAGTACGGTATCGTAACGGGAGCAACACCTAATGCCGCAGTTGTTCTGTTTGGCGCATTACACAAAAGACTAGGGCTTTCAAAATCTAGCTAAGTATTACTGCTGCAATTGATGACACAGACACCCATAAGTTGACAGCGCATTAAATGTTACCTGATGGGGCAGTTATAGCACTCAAGACTGGTACATCCCGCAAGGTGGACGGGGTGACGGCAGCAACAACTGTCACTATCTTTCCCAACTTCTTAGAGCTGATTCGTAAAGAAAATCTTAAGGATACTCAACTCATTGCTAGGTCTGAGTTTCAGCGAATAAGTGCTGTATTGACTTAAATTACTGAAACCCTTATTAGACAAGTACTTTACTTTAGTTTACAAATTAGCTCTTAAGCTAGAGTTAAAAAACTTTAATATTTGTAATATTTAAAATTAAAAGTTATCTTGCTTTGGTTGTCAAATCACTCCAGCGAAAGAACAACAGAGATTGTAGAAGAGGTTAGATGTAATTTGATAACCATCTTTTAAACCTTAGTTTATGCAGCATAATTTTTTGATCTCAGCCGAGGAAAAGGAAAAAATATTTCATACAGAATTAGTCAAATACGGTGTGGAGTATGAACAAGCTCGAAAAGCAGCACAAATTTTAGCTTGCAGTCAAGCAGATGAGCTTTTATCACAACAAGACAGACAAACAGTTACACAAGCATGTAACAAATGGTCAGCACAGCGTAAACGCTACAAACGAATCATTACATCTGTTGTAGATGAAAGAAGGTATTAAGCAGATACCGTATAGAAATTTCAATTAATCACATACACAAACCAACGACTTATTATTCGCTGATTCAACATTTCTGCAAGCATTCTTAATACAAGGTAGAACATCAGATGGAATCCACGCAAGACAAATGGGCATTAGTCACAGGTGGGAACCGAGGGATTGGGTTTGCCATCGCTCAAGGTCTACTAGCAAAAGGTTACTCGATAATTATCACTTCGCGTTCGCTTGATAACGCTCTCCTTGCGGTCCAGAAGCTTCAATCAAAGGTAATTCCTGTCGAATTGGATGTCACTGATGATCGCTCTATCGATGAAGCAGTAAAAACCCTGCACCAGAAAATTGCTCGGTTAGACGTTTTGATCAATAATGCTGGCGTCTATCCAGACAATCATGTAAATATTCTTACCATTGACCGTGAGTTACTTGATTCCACAATGAATGCCAACACCTTTGGCGCAATTCGGATGGTGCAGGCATTTTTACCCCTATTGGAAAAATCCCCCGATGCCAGAGTTGTCAACGTTTCAAGCGGATATGGAGCATTAGAAGGCTTGTCTTACGATGTTCCAAGTTACTGCCTATCAAAGCTGGCATTAAATGGTGCAACAATTATGCTGGCACAAGCTCTACAATCTTTTGGAATTGTTGTCAATTCCATTTGTCCGGGGTGGGTTAAAACAGATATGGGTGGGTCATCAGCACCGCGCACGCCAGCAGAAGGAGCCGACACTGCAATTTGGCTCGCTACTGATGCTCCACGCAATATAAACGGTAAATTTTTGCGAGATCGTAAAGTAATTTCTTTTTAGATGTTAATTGTCATTATAATTTTTTACCTTGAAAAAGCATACATCTTTTATGGCTATGGCGACAATTGACTCTCTAGAAAGCCAATTAAATGCATCATTTTCCACTGCCCAAACTGGTTCTCTGAATCAAGATATTGCGGTGCATAAATGTTATCACATTCATTGTGTTCAGTCCATACAATAATACTCGCTCGTAATTGTGGAAAAACATCTGTTGTTAGCCACAGACAATGCCTGAGCCTGGACGCAAAAAAGCCTGCGTGTTCACCAGTACGACTTGCTATGACAAAACGCTAACTTCCCAATCCCAAATTAAAACTGTATCTGAAATTCACATAAGTGATTTCTTGGTGAAGTTTTTGATTATACGTAAATACCTTAAAAAACTTATGTTTATAATAGTATGACCGCAAGGCAAGTATGAATCGAGTTAATAATTGTTATTTATCAACCATTGCTAGAGTGCAATGTCCGTTTAATTTATCAACTTTTAAAAATCCGAACAAGTTATGAATAAAAAATGGGCTATCAAACGAATCACGATAAATCTCGCATCAACTGAGAGTGAAAAGCTTGAACGCTATTGTGCAATCACAGGCAGACCAGCAACTGATGTCATTCGAGAGTTGATTCGCTCTCTTGAAGTAACTCATCTTCAAGAGAGCAAACATCCTGCACCCATGAAGCCTAGCTCTGTTACTCATGAACCACAGCCAGTTGGTATAGGTTAGAGATAGAGCAATGTTTTTGAGATTCTAAATTAAGTTTTGATTTTTGGCTTTGACTCGTTGAAAAGCCTATAAATACGTATTTTTATTGAAGGAGGCAGGAGGCAGAAGGTCAACAACAGAGGATTCTGGCAATAACAGTAATTGTAGACTGCTAAATCGTAGATTTAGCGGGGATCTTAAACCCAAGTTACCAAGGCAAAAAGGCAAAATTCAAAACTTATTCTTTCCTCCAGCAAGAACTGCCCTCTGCCTTTTGCCTTGCCGGAGGCAGATAAACCTATTTTTGGAAATCTATTTGTTGTGTTTGAGATTTAGCTAATATTTTATCAATTTGAGTATTAGCATCCTCAAAAGTTTGCAATATCTGTGGAGTTAGTTTATTAGTCTGCACTCTCCCTGATTGCAAGTTGAAAATTACCTCTCCATTTTTCTGCGAAATAGTTAAATCCCTCTGCTGGGTATTGAAAGCCAAGTCATAATTTTTCCCTTGGACTTTAGTACCATTTTCATCAGATTTACCCCAGGTCATGCCAATCCTTTGAGCAATTTGAGTCAGCCGACTGATGGCAACAAGCTCAAATGTATCTTGATTCATTACTGTCAACGCTTGGGCTGATAATTGCTCACCAGCTTTAAACCCATAAGCCACTTCTACAATGCGTTTTTTGTAATTCTCCGACTTCCCTAACTTATCTGCGGCATTGTACCAATTTCTCAAATCATCAATAGTAACTGATTGAGGTTGGATTTCTTGGTTGGGTGCGGCTCTATTTTGTGGTTCAGGAAACTGGACTATAAAACCCTCCACATAATCCCCCAAGGGTTCAAAATGTAGTCCCCAGACCTGCCCTTTGCCTGTGAACAGTTCTGGTAATGCCTTGGGTGAGTGCTTTTCCATATCAGCCCACTGCTGTTGATAAACGGGGTCAGCAATCATATCAGGTGTGATTTGATACTGCTTACCGACTCGAAAGGCGACTTGCTTATCAATGCCTGTCGCCAGAGCAATATCCCCTTCCTTAAACCCATACTGTTTGTATGGTTGATAAGCTCTGGTGGTATGAGTTCGACCATATCCTCTCATCGCATCAATACAAGTGTTTACAGGTAGTGGGTTCGGCTCACCATGCATCATTAAAGGGTAGTTCATCGGAATCGGTTTGCCTTTGATGTCAGAAAGGGCGACATTTTGAATATCTTGGTTTGGGTGGAATTGAGCGCTTTGTTGAGGCAAAGACAATGCAGATTGAGATAGAGGTTTTAGAAATTGTGGTCGTGTGGCGAGGGAGCTAACTTTTTGCTGATACTCAAGAGTAGACTCAATAATTGCCCCAAATTTCTTGGTCATGTTCTCCAAAGTTTTGGGGAGAATTGAACTACTGACTAAGTTAAATACCGCTAGACCTTTTTGAGTTTCCCTGATAACATCTTCTATTGGTACTTGCTGCCATTCAACTTTTTGAGCAGTTAACCATTTTGTCACAGTCTCAGTTTTCTGGTTGTCAACAGCCAAGCCCATGACTCCAAGTTTTTTGTTTGATTCTGTCGAAAATAAAAAAGTAGGACGCTCTTTAATATTATGTAGAGTTTTCGCACTACTCTCAATCATCTCTTGTTGTTCAGAATTAACTGATTGAGTCCCAAAAGCCTGAAATTCCTTCGTCCATTTCTGGGGATATTCAACGGTATTAGGGTCAATTTGAGCGCAAATAACAGAAAAATTACTTTGAATAATAGCGGGCGCAGGTGTAAGTTGTCCAGTTTTGAGTAGTCCAAGCTGTCTGAGCGCGTCTTTGTCTTTTTTGAAGTGCAATACTCCCAGTGGTTCAGCATTCAAAAATACGGCATCTCTAGTTTTAGAAGCTGAGGTTTCGATAGTCAGTTTTCGGTAATCTTGATCATTGAATGTCTGACCAAAAAAATCATAAAAGTTAATTTTATTAATTTTCAGGAGATTCCCATTAGGAGACTCACCTAGCACAAAAGCTTGATCTCCAGTTTCGGAGATAGAAGTAAGTTTTAACTTTAGAGGATTACCATTTTTAAGATAATTAACTTCTTTCAACTGTTGGACAGAATCGCTGTCTAACTCACCCAAAGTTTTGCCATCAAGTTTGATTTTTACTGTTTTGTCAGCCATCGGCACAGTGCCAAATTCTAAGTTGACCGATTCGGCATTAAAAACAAGTCCTGCATAAGAGAAGTTCTTGAGTTCACGAATAGTAATTTCAATCGGCTCGTTTCCTGGCAGTCCAATAGTTGCTGATGCTGTGGCAGGTTCTACCCCAACCATACAAGAGAGCGCTTTCGTTCCAATGGGAAGCTGTGCAGTTCTGGTTTCGAGCATGGCGAATTCCTTATATTCGCCGTCACTATCCTGGACAAACATTAGCCTGGAAACATGGCGTTCATGCCCCGGTGGGTGGTGGCTGGCTCTAATTTCTATCGGGTGCAAATCATCCTTGTTCCAGTCTCGACCCAAAAATTGATTCGCTTCATTATTCAGTGTGACTAACTTCGGTTCAGTAAATTGCAATTTATCTAAGCGAGAGATAATCTCATTGGGGAAAGCAGCGAAGGCGAAATTAGAAACTTTTTTAGCGATCGCTTGGGGGTTTGCGTTTTCTTTTCTTGCAACTTCAAGTTCATCCTGGCGAGATGCACAGATGTTCCAAGCGGCGGCGGATAGAGCAAGTTTTTCTGACTCTGGGATCTTCGCATAAAATGCGAGAGCCGCCTCTTGTGCCTTGTCGAAAAGTAATTTAGTTTGGCTTCTAGTAAGTTCTGGTTTTAGTTCTAGGAGTTTAGCTCCCTGCATGGTCGTCCCCGCCTTGAGATTGTAGTCAGTCACAGATTGTTGGCTAACTGTCCCCAGGTTGCGGTAAGCGGGTTTTCCATCTTTCCCAACCTCGCCATCTATCTGTGCAACTGCTAGTAATTTGTGGGGGCGTTCTTTAGTTCGCCATTTCTCTGGTATTTCGTTTAGGCGAATGTTCAACGTTTGGGCTTTCCAAATCAGAGGATGTTCGTAATGGGTGAGATTGGTAATTTCGAGTTGGCAAGACTGTGGAGTTTGGATGATTGCTGATGGCCCTTTCTCGGTTTCTCGCCGCCTTGAGGCACGAACCGCAGCGTTGAACTTCAGATCAAACTCGTGCTTGGCGGCGATCGCTGCAAATTTTTGCTGTGGTGTAAATTCTACTCCTTGAAACAAGTCTTTAAACTGGACAATGGGACGCGATTCTAACTGTGATTCTTGGAAATATTTATTAGTTTGGCTAATCAATAATTCTACTGGTGAGTAGCCCTTTGGTGTTATCCCCTTGTTTAAATAAACTGAACGCGACTTTTTATCTTTAATATAATTAACATCACGATACAAGTAGCGGCTGTTTTCCCTGATTTTATCCATCTCAGGTTTTTTAGCACTTTTGAATAAATCAACCGCTATTTGGTTTTGATAACATCCCTCACCAATCATTTCCCGGTACATCAGGCGGTTAACATCCATCGCCTGCTGAATAATTTCTGGCGTTCTGTTAGGATTCTCTGCTAGAGCTACAACAGATTGCATGAAAGGCTTGTACTCTGCTCTAATTGGTTTGGCCTTCTCGCTATATTCCTGTTCAAATAAACTTTGGTAATGGCTAGATACTTGCTCTAAATATTCTAATTTTTGTTCTAAAGTACCATAAGTGTTTAGTACCTCAATTTCCGATTCTAATGCCTCCAGTGCTGTCACTTGATTGTTGATTATGCCCACGCTGATGCTATCACTCATGTGAATAGCAATTTTTTCAAAAGGGGGCTGGGTTCCATCGCTGGGATCATAAAATGACTGTTTTTTGAGCTTAACCGTGGGCGAATAGGCGTTTTGGGGAAGATTTCTTCGCTCTGCCTCTGCTGTTAAATTAGGATATAAGCTAGCTCTTGCCACACCAATGCAGTCACCATCGTAGTCTCGTGCTTGGCGTTCTGATTCTGTTTCTGCTGGGTCTATTTCTTCAACATCAATCCCTTGCGTTTCTAACTGTGCAATCCTTTGCTGTATGCGCTTGTGGTCTTCGTCATTGACTACAATTATACCTTTGAGGTCTTTACCATCTGGCCCGAGTCGATCTTTAACGTGCTTGTTAGCAGACACACACAATCCGTTAGAATTCAGAAAAGGAGAACGGAAGTTAAGAATTTTCTCTTCATTCTTTTCCCATGAAACACAGATTTCACCATTTTTTAAATCTTTGGATGGGATAATCATCCCTCTGTCAAAAGTAAGCGTTTTCCCTAAAGCGATATCTCGCCATTGGCTCTGTACAAACCGACTCAATTCCTGTTTAACTTTTTCCGTTTCTAATAACTGCTGATGACCCAACAAGTCAGCTTTGATGAGCTTGTACATGAACAAGTCATCTTTAGTACTCTCGTCATCTAATTCCTCATCTGCATCTAAGTCATTATTTGTCCCTAAGTTTTTAACATCTGCTTCAAGGCTAGTAAGTTCTCCTATTTTTAATTTACTTTGGTTCAATGATTCTTTGCGTTTTTCGTATTTTTCACAATAGTCAGCAGCAACAATTCTAGGGTCATCTTGAATAGAGGCTAGTTTCTCAGCTTGTAGCTCTAATTTTTCGGCAAAATCTTTAATTCCTTGGGGGAAAGATGCCAATAGTTGAGAAATAGACATCTGACCATGCTGAGATTGTCCTTTTTCAGCCAACCAAATATTTTGCTGATATAATCCTGGCTTAATTTGAGGTTTAGTCGCCCCTGCTGGTCTATCCTTATCTGTTCCCTTAAAACTACTTATGGGAAGAATTATATCGATTTTGGGTTCATTGTTCGGGTCTACATATTTTATATCATCTAGTTTGTATGGTCGGAGTGTTCCTTTGCCAAAACGATATTTAGCGGCATCTTCCCCAGCTCCATCCACCCAACCAAATCGATGCTGAATTACACGATAGCTTTTATCTGCTTGGAATTCTCTTAAGGTTACTTTGTCATAAAGTTGTGTTGAAATCTGCCCATAACAGTCACCAACTAATTTATATGCCAAATCATTTGATAATATTCCTCCATTCTCACCTCTGTTATCAGTAGAATCATCTACTACCAGAATGTTTAGCTTTTCGTGAATTGCATTTTTACAAGCCCCAAGGAAGATGGAACCATAAGCCCCACGGTCTTTACTATCTGGACAAATTTTTTGAATCGTTTCTAAACATTCCTTTTCTCCATAAAGTAAGCGAGTTTTTGAAGATAATAGTAAGATATGTCCATCTGGATGATTTTTTAAGTCTTCCTCTGTACTGTATTCATCCGAATGTCCAAAGGATAATTTTTTATCAGGAAAGTAAAATTCTAGTAAAGTATTACTGAGCTTTTCAGTTAAAATAGTTTGGCGATCATCTGTATAAATCCATTGATTGAGCCTGGGATCAAAATGCTTTAGTTCCAGAGTCATGATTTTAATAAAATGATTAAATTTGATTAATTTTTGGGGAGGTTTTTATGTCAAGAATAAAACGTTGGATAAATATGCATAAGGAAGAATTCAATGCAGATGGAACTTTAAAAGATGAAGCTCGACAAAAAATGTTATCTCTTGGTGAACATCCAGGAGCAATTGATAGTTATGCTCGTAGGTTAAAAGCAACATACGACGAATGGAAGCACCTGGATGAGACTGATCCAGAACCGTGGCCAATCTACACAGCTTACGATTTCTTCACTGAACAAGAAAAAAAGGAATTTAACCCTGATGGTTCTCTCAAACCTGAATATTTAGAATACGCTCGAAAAATTGGGATCAGTGAAGGTGCGCTGGAACAGCTTGAGTGGCGTAAGAAAAACGAAGTCGAGAATTATAATGCTGTGTCTGCCGATCATGCAGAACAAGGTATTAACTTTGGTGAAGAACGGATGAAAGAAAGGATTGAAGACAGCAGAACCTACGTTCAGCGCCGCCGCCAAATGGAACAGGACTTGCGGAGCTTTGAGCCGGAAGATAGCTTGCCTTTTGATAAAAACACCTCCTATTAAAGTAGGTGAGGTTACGCCATAACTCCGTTTTATCCATCAAATACAGTGATTTTATCTGAATATATGAAAAAAAGCGATCGCCAACGACAGACACGAAAGTAAATATTCATAAACTGCCTTTTTAGTTCGGTCAGTAATTGCAGTGCGGTCGAGAAATATACCGCACTGTAACTGTGTTTATCTATGATGTTTTTTACTGTGTGGTGGGGTGGTTTTTAATAATTGTTTGCCAAGATATAATTCCGACAAAGAATTACTAGATATTATTGATGAAGTAGCTATTTTATACATGGCAAAACAGCAGGAAATAGCGACTAGAGAGATTAAGGTAGCCTGACCAATTATTTGCCAGGAGTTGAAAGTCATTTTAGAATGAACTCGCCTAAAGAAAACAGACTCCAACTTCTGGTGAGTCGTGCAATTTTTCAAATACTCCAAAACTTGCAGACATTCAGATATGTCCTCGCCTTTGTGTACTTTTTGGCACAGCAGAATTTCTAAGCGTTCAATGCGACGTTCTGGAGTAGACAAATTAATATCGTCCCAATCATCCCAAAGTTTGATTTGTTGTTGTTCGGACATAATATAATTCAGATGTTGTAATTAGAGAAATTTCTCAATGCTTACTTACTAAATTAGTGACGGTGGTGATGAGGTTTATTTTTAGAGCGTTCGTACTCTATCAATAATTGCTTTGCTTGTTCAGGGAGAATCACCTGTTTTTTGTCAATCCGCAATTGGTAACAGTAGCTTTTCTTATCAGGACAAGGGATAGTATTGGGGGTATTAATTCCAATCATCACAGAACCAAGAGCAACTGCGGAAATGGTAATCGAATAAGTAACAATCCCAGAGCGACCGGAACCGACCCAGCCACCAAACCAAAAAAGAAATCCTTTGATTTGTTCAAAACCTTCTTGTCGAAGTTTTATCCATGCTTGGGACTTCTTCAACTTTTCAACAGCTTTAGTATTGGATACTTTTTCAATTTGGATATCAATGGTAGACTTGACACTGTTTATTTCTTGTTCTAATCGGTACTCGTTCCATTCTCGGACACGTTGGGCGATAGCATCGGCGTGGGCGAAGAAAGCGGAAAATCCCTCATCGGATAGTGATTCGCCATTAGAGTTTTCAATGGGGACTTTCCCTCAATGCGCTCCAATATACGTTGTTCTAATCCAGAATAGAAATTCTTAATATCCTGTTTGTTTTCCGAAAGTGCGCGGAGTACATTCTTAAGATACATTTGGTTGACTAGCCCTGGAATATTTTGAGCGCGTTTTCGGGTAATACTATCCACTAAATTGACCAATTCCTCTTCAGAAACAGATGCTTCTTCACCAAAAAACTCAGCAATTAACTGGCTCTCATCTTGGGGTTGGACTATACCAAAGTGAGTAGCTACATCAAAATATGTTTTATTTTGCTCCTTAATTAGGTCGCAAGCTTCGAGAAAGCGCTCACACTCCAACTGACGATATTCCTTCTGATTTGGAGATAGTCCACAAGCGCTGATAATCTCAATTGCTTCAGTTAGTTCTAGCTCAATGCCGTACTCTGATTTGATGTGAGTTAACATCTCTAGGATGTTCATTGGTGGAAATTCAGTTTTATCAGCACGTTTTTTCGATTGTCGTTGGAAGTGTGCTGCCGCTTGCTTATAGGTTTTACCCTGTTGAATTGACGCTCGGATCACATCAAAACGGGACTGAATTTCTTCATCACTGTAATCAGCTTGGTCAATAGGTAAATTACTTGCTGTCAACGTGGCATCAACGTCTTCTACAGAGAGTGAATATGTTTGTTGTAGCAGTTCTTTGGTATAAGGCATAAATTTATTCCTAGTTAAAGGCATTTTCTAGTAAACAATCATCATCTTCGTGAGTAGGTGAAGATCCTAAATGTGTATCAACTTTGTCGGTAGGGGTTGCAACGATTAGATGATTTTCCAGTTCTTGCTCCAAGTTAAAAGTTTGAGCTAAATAAATAATTTGTTGTTGCAGTTGGTAAATTGAAATTCTTGCCTTTGATTTTAAATCTGATTCTGAGAACCCTCCTAACCACCGACAAGCTATCGGGTGCCAAAAGGCAGCGATTGCCCAGATAATCATGTTTTGTCTCGGAAATTCAAGAGTTTTATTTTTGGGACTCAGATATTTTAAGAGGGGAAGATAAGGAGATGAAGTACTGAACTGAAAACGAAAATCAACTTGTTCAGGCATGATTTACGACCTGTTGAGAATTTTTACAAAGATAGGAGAAAAAACCGTAGTTATCAGTTAAGCGAAAGGATAAATCTGATTTAGGTCTGTCAGATAAAAATTCTTGCTGTACTAAATATTCCAAGGCATCACAGGAAATTTTTTCAGGACGTGGAAATAATCGATTCAATTCACTCTTGAAATAGTGGGCAGTTCCACCAGCAAAGATAATCTCATCAATATCTGATGGAATATAACGATGCAAATAACTTGAAAGCACTCCCCAATATTCTTCACGAGCAATATTGATTGCTGATTTAATTGATTGAATTTCTAATTCTTGTAGCAAAGTATCTTCGACTCGAACTAAAGGTAATAAGGCTTTGAGATTTATTTTGGAACCAGCAGCACTAATCGCAGCCGCAAGAGTCAGAGATTTCTGTCCAGCTACCCGACGCTGTACTGATGATACTAACTTCTGAAACCCTAAATCTTCTGTAACTCCATTTGTCATCGCACCCTTATCCATAATCAAAATAGAGGCATTGCGATAGCCAATCATCACTACCGCTATTTTGCGTGAACGCAAGTTATGAGTAGTTGTACGTCCTCGTGAGAGTAATCCAAATCCTTCAGGGCGGCAAACAAACTCCACTAGCTTGAAAGAGCGTTTTTCACCTCTCCATTTAAAGTTGAGCAGAGCGCCTGTAATCGATATCTCAAATAATTTACGATCCGAGTATTCTCCGTAAGGAAACAAGATGCCCAGACGAATACTTGCACCGTTGGCTAACGACTTCTTTTGGGCGATCGCACCTACAACAGCCAAGGTTTTATAAATCGCTAGCTCAAATTTTGGCTGCTCTAACTTCAAATCTGCAAAAAACCTCTGACAAATTAATCCTACACCCCAGCATTGCTGATTGTATTCAATCCAAGCTGAATTCTCTGGAGAAGATACACCAATCGCATCCTCCTCATAACTTAAAAGGCTTTGTTTCGGGATTAATGCTGTGTAGGGTTCCATCAAAAGCAACTCCGGCTTACTTGAATCTAGAGTAAAAAAAACTCTACTCAACGATGCTCCCGGATCGAATGAGATTATTAAATCTGCCATCTACTTTCAACAAAAATTACTCAACCATTTCATCAAATCATAAGTCGTTAATAGCGCAATTATGGCAAATTTATGGAATTTGATAAAAACAGGCTCAAACTCATATAAATCCGGCACAACTCTGGCACAATTCTAGCATAAATCTGAAATCTTAAATAGTATTTATCAACAATTTAATTTTATTGATAATCAAGTACTTTTTTCTCAAAAAAATGGCACAACTCTGGCACAACTTTGGCGTAATCCCTCTAAATACAACCGTTTCCGAAATATATACTATTACAATGATATTATTCTTTCGACAAAGCAATAATAGCAAAACCTTACGCACAGTACGCCAAATTTGGCAGAAAGTTTTAGACGATAATTTGCTATATTTAAGTGCATGAGAGTTGGTGAATAAAAAATTTGTTGCAGTCAAAGTCTCATCAAAAATTTGTAACTCGGCATCAAACCAAAGTGAGTTTGATGACGGTGATCAGCAATGACTTCAATATTTTTTGGGAGTTGTCCAATAGGAGTCGAGTTAAGTTATGTAAATCTCATCGCAGAGGTGAGCGATGCTAACATCTGCTAACGTGTCATCAGAAATGGCAGTGAACTACTTCATCAAGAACTACTATCACCAAGGCAAGTCTCGCTGGAGTGGTAAGGGTGCTGAGAAATTGGGTTTATCAGGGGCAGTTGAAAATCAGCAAGCTTTTAAAAATGTAATCTCTGGGCGATCGCCCGATGGTCGTGAGCAGCTTAATGCTAAGGTACTGAAGCCCAATGAACGCAGGGCAGCGTTAGACTGTACATTCTCTGCGCCTAAGAGTGTGAGCCTAATGGCGTTGGTAGGTGGAGATGAGAGATTAATTGCCGCGCATCATCAGGCATTAAAAAAAGTATTAACGTTGATGGAACAACGTTATGCCATAACGAGAGTGACACAAGGAGATTCTCGCCACAGGGTAAACACAGCTAACTTGGTGGTTGCAGAGTTCGACCACATTGAGAGCCGTTCTTTAGATCCACATCTGCATACCCACTGCTTAGTCATGAACACAACTGAGGCTTCAGGCAAGTGGATGAGTTTGGTCAATAGTGAGATATTCGCCAACAAGAAATTCCTGGGCATGGCATACCAAAGTTATCTGGCAACAGAAGTGCAGAAACTAGGGTATGAAGTCGAGCCACGTCAACATGGACAATTTGAGATCAAAGGGTTCAAGGAACAGGATTTGGAGGCGTTCTCAAAACGGCGACAGCAAATCATTGCGACGGCGGGTGCATCAACTACATGGGCAGAACGCGAAAAAGTCTGGGATACTACTCGGCAGCGCAAGCAAAAGGTAACAGAATCGGAACTCAAGTCACTGTGGCATGAAGAAGCTGCGGCGCTAGGCATTAGTTTTGTTCAACCTTCTGAGCCAAATAGTTTTGTACAAGATTCTTTTTCACAACAAACTCTAGAAGATGCTCTAGATAATGCAATCGCACATTGTAGTGAGAGGAATGTAGCCTTCAAGCAGGAGGATTTAGAGAAATTCATTCTAAGAGAAAGACTTTTTACTGATGTGACTGCAATTGAGCCATTGATCAAGCAACATCAAGAGTTAATTGCTCTGCCTGGAATGCAGCTGCAATACACAACATGGGCGGCAGTAAAGCGAGAACTAGCAACGATTGAATTGATGCAGTCGGGACAAAGTAAAGTAAACCCTATCTGCTCAAAGGAAGTAATTGAAAGGCAGTTAGAGAAAACCTCACTAAACCTTGGGCAGAGGCAAGCAGTTAGTCTAGCTGCAACCACAACAGACCAATTCATTGCCTGGCAAGGGGTAGCCGGGGCGGGTAAGACTTTTGCCCTCAAAGAATTAAACGCGATCGCACTCTTCCAAGGCTATACAGTCAAAGCTTTTGCCCCTTCATCAATGGCAGCAAAGGTACTGAGTGAGGAACTGGACATACATTCTGAGACTGTAGCCAGCTTATTGGTAGGAGAACCAGCTAAAGTTGTAGAAGCAAACCAGATTTGGATTGTAGATGAGGCAGGTTTACTTAGTGCCAAAGATGCTCATGCCCTCTTAGAAAGAGCTACACTTCTTGGAGCAAGACTATTACTAGTTGGCGATACCAAGCAATTATCAGCTGTAGAAGCGGGAAACCCGTTCAAATCTCTGCAACAAGCTGGCATTCAGACCGCGCACTTAACACAGTCGAACAGGCAGCGAAACCCAGAGTTAAAGATCGCAGTAGACCTTTTGGCAGACGGGAGAGTAGAAGCGGGATTTAAGCAGTTAGAGACAATTGGGAGTATTTTAGAGGTATCACCTGATACGAAGTTAGAGACAATTGCTGCTGACTATATAGCATTAGCGAAAGAACAACGAGCACGAACGCTAGTACTCGCTGGCACAAATGTTGAAAAATTAGCACTTACCCAGGCAATTCGAGGCAAGTTAAAAGAGGAAGGAAGTTTAGGGGCGACTGCAAACATCAGCCAGTTACAAGCAAAAAATCTCACTTTAGTTCAGATGCGCTACACCCATAACTTTGAACTGGGTGATGTGGTGATGCCGACGCGCAACTATAAGCGCCGGGGTTTAGAGAAAGGTCAAATCTATGAAGTCGTCAACAAGGATCTTGACCGACTAACATTAAGAACCTCTGCGGGGACACATTTAGAAGTAGATACCAATTTTGACAAAGCGGTTTACCAGTGTGATGAAATTGAGATTGCTGTAGGCGATCGCTTGCAATGGAAGAAAAATGACCGCCAATTACAAAGGCGCAATGGTCAAGAATTTGTAGTCACGGCGATTGAGGGAGACTCTGCCCAAATTGAGTACAAAGACACCAAAATTACTGAGACTATCAACCTCAAACAGGCGCAAAACTTAGACTATGCGCTTGTCAGCACAATCTACAGCAGCCAAGGGAAAACTACTGATTTAGCGTTGATTGCAGCAGATTACACAATTGGACAAGAAAGTTTTTATGTGGCAATTAGCCGAGCTAGGCATAACGTCAAGCTGTATACCAAAGATAAATTAGAATTACTAGAACTGGCGCAAGAGTCTAAAGCCAAAGATAACGCCTTAGAATTGCTGATGAATTCCTTAAAAGTGGAACTACAGCAAAAATCACAATCAGAAGCGATAACTGCCTCGGTCAGTCCAAGAGCTAATCAGCCAGTAGTAAAACTTGAAGTAGCAATAGCAGAGCCTGTACTGAAAGCTCAACCGCCAGTCACAGAACAAGTCTCCTTACCAGTTAGTCGGCCAGTTCCATTAGTTACAACGAGTTTAGAAACTGTAGCCAAACCCACTCTCAAAGAGAAACATAGAGATGATAGAAAGTCTCCTGTTTTTGAAAAACCAGTATTAAAGACTGCTGCCCCAACAGAAGCATTTTGGATACCTCAAAAATCAGAAGAAGTACCCAATTTTATTGAGCCAAAGCACTGGCAAGAGTTTGAAAATAGCGCCATTCACCCGGACATTGCGGCAAAAAACTTTGAAAGTCTTCAGTTCAACTATGCAGGTGGTGAGCATGAGGCTTGGGAAAGACTCATGGTTAGTGAAAAACTTAATCGTACAAATACCGGGAGGTTAACGGAGGGATTAATTAGAGCATATTCTCATCTTGATGCTGGCGGTTGGTGGTGTGATGCTGGAGTTGATGCGCGTTCATTTGCTGATTTAACACCAGGTGATAAACCTGCGATTAAAAGATGGGGATGTTACAAGCCGAACACACCTAGACCCAAAAAAGATGAGTCTGGGCAAATAATTGAAGGGAAATTCATTAAATATGAGCATCCCCCAAAAGTTGAATTAAGTATCTTCTTGCTAGATGTCCCTGACGATATTGCCGAACGCATTTACTCCAAACACAAGGTGAACCCCAGTGATAGCGATCGCCAATCAGGATTTTGGTACTGTGTCTGGAAACATAATATCCCCTGTGCTCTAGCAGAAGGCGCGAAAAAAGCAGCTAGTCTGTTGAGTCAGGGTCATGCTGCCATTGGTCTACCTGGGATTTCGGCGGGATACCGAACTCCCAAAGATGAGTTTGGCAAGAAAATTGGCAAGTCTTACCTGCATGAAGAGTTAGCAGTTTTCGCCACACCTTCTCGAGAAATCAAATTCTGCTTTGACTATGAAACCAAGCCCGAAACAAAACTCCATATCGAACGAGATATTTCCGTAACTGGAAGATTGTTACAAAAATCAGGAGCCAAAGTCAAAGTTGTCAGGTTGCCAGGGCCTTCTAAAGGTGTTGATGATTTCATAGTCGCAACTGGGCCACTAGCTTACGAGAAATTGAGTCATGAAGCAAAGCGTTTAAGAGACTGGCAACAGCAGAATCAACGCTTCTTGAGTGCGGCTTTTCCACCACTGCCTCATCTGACACCAGAACAACGTTCTATACAACTTGAGGGAACAGGCAACAGGGAACGGGCAACAGGGAATGACAAATTGGATCTCTTACCAACACACAGGGAAGAGGAAATAGAAAAAACTGTTGCCTGTTCCCCATTGCCTGTTCCCTATCTTTTACAAAATAAACCACAGGTACAAACCCATGACTTTAACCAACGACAACAACCCAACACGGGCTAACAGAACAAATTTCTCAATCTCATCAACAACTTGTCATTGCTAAAAGTACATTCAATGAGTTTGAAACAGCATTGACGGCTGAGTTACAATCTCATGCAGAAAATAAAGCTATTCTGTCAATCTCTGATTATGTTGAGCAATCAGCTATCGAGTCTGCTTTAAACCAAGCAGTATTAGAATTGACAGAACAACTTTCTCAATACAAAGAGCAACTCGTTGCTGCTAAAAGTACATTTAATAACTTGGAAACAGCATTGACGGCTGAGTTACAATCTCATGCAGAGAAAAAAGCTATTTTGTCAATTTTTGATTATATTGAGCAATCAAGTATTGAATCTGCTTTAGCCCAAACAGTATTAGGATTAACAGAGCAATTTTCTCGATCTCATCAGCAGTTAGTTAAAGATCAAACTGCATTTAATGACTTTGAGGAAGTATTGACGGCTGAGTTGCAATCCCATGCAGAAAAGAGGGCTATTTTATCAATCTCTGATTATATTGAGCAATCAGTTATCGAGTCTGCTTTAAACCAAGCAGTATTAGGATTGACAGAGCAACTTTCTCAATCTCATCAACAACTTGTTATTGCTAAAAGTACATTCAATGACTTTGAAACAGCCTTGACTCAAGAGTTAAAACCTCATGCAGAAAAAGGAGCTATTTTATCAATCTCTGATTATGTTGAGCAATCAGCTATCGAGTCTGCTTTAACCCAAACAGTATTAGGGCTAACAGAACAAATTTCTCAATCTCATCAACAACTTGTTATTGCTAAAAGTACATTCAATGAGTTTGAAACAGCATTGACGGCTGAGTTGCAATCTCATGCAGAAAATAAAGCTATTCTGTCAATCTCTGATTATGTTGAGCAATCAGCTATCGAGTCTGCTTTAACCCAAGCAGTATTAAAATTGACAGAACAACTTTCTCAATCTCATCAGCAGTTAGTTGAAGATCAAACTGCATTTAATGACTTGGAAACAGCCTTGACGGCTGAGTTGCAATCTCATGTAGAGAAGAGAGCTATTTTGTCCACCTCTAACTCTGTTGAGCAATCAACTACTGAGTCAACCTTAGCTAAAACATTACTAGCAGAATTAAAGTTGCATCTCAAACAGATAATTCAGGGTTTAGATATTGAAAAATTGGCAGAAGTAGTTATGGAAGTAGGAAAATATGTCAAAGGTGAAAAGGTAACAGGAGCAAAGGTCAGCGAGTTATTTACGAGTTTTACAACTGATGCCAAAGCTTTGAATTTTGAGCAGAAAATGAACATCGTTAGGCAACTGATTAAAGATGACAAACCATCGATTATGAAAAGATTGGGAATCAACTCGCCATCGCCAGATGACAACGAGGAGCATCTAAGGTTCCGGCGCTAACTTATCAGTTATCAGTGAATAGTGAATAGTGAACAACTAACCCATCAATGAATTGATGGGAATATCAGATATCTGATACCTGATAATTGATAATTGATAATTGATAATTGATAACTGTTCACTGATAACTGTTCACTGACTTAACTGGTATTGTTATCCCTATTATCTTCAACTGCTCACCTAAAACAAAATTTACCAGTTTCTGACCGCTCACTAAGATTATTTTGTCGGAGCGACGAATCAACTGTTTTGATAACTGTCCAGTTATGCCAGTATGCACGAAGAATCCACCACTAGCTCTTTCACTTTCAATACAGGACAGGAAATCTTTGATGTGTTCTGGGCTAATGTAATCAGCGTAACGCTTAACCTGGATTACATAAAGCTTTCCCAAAATCAACACGCGACCATCTATCCCGCCGTCACCGGTGTACCGAAAGTTGCGTTGAATTTGCCAGCCCTGTTTTTTGCAGCAAGTGAGTACCAATTCCTCAAAAACGTAGGGTGATATCCTACGCAGTGTGGCGATTACTACTGGCAATTTGGCTATAGGAATTATGCTACGAAGCTCAAGTAATACTTGACTAGCGTACTCAATATTATTCAAGTGTTTCTTAAGATTTTTAGATAATCTAACCCTTGGTGTTCGCGCTGGGCTTGGTAGTAATTGCTTCTTAAAATTTTTAGCTAAGAAAGCCTTTTGCGTTGGTGCTGGGCTTCGTCGTACAAAATTTTGAGGTGAAATGTCAGACGATTTCGTACTCTTAGGTGGTAATGGCGATTGCTTAAAACCTTGGGAGCGATACTTTGGCTTTAGCATTGAAGGTGGAAATAACACAAACAGCCAAGCTAGAAAAATTATTCCACCCACTGCAAACAACAAACCAATGGTTAGGATTAGTATCATTTTTACGCTCCCTCTGCTTTATCTGTGCATACTTCTAAATTGTGATTCTTGTTGAGAATCCTGCTGAATTTGATGATGCATATCAACAGCAGATTGAACCTTATCAAGTGCCTGTAACTGTTTCTCACTTACGTTAGGTGATAAAACTCCATCAGCGAATACAGCCTCACCGTTTTTAGCACGGACAATTACATTATCGCCAAGACGTTCAAAATCAAAATTTGTACTTTTAAAACTCTTAGAACCATCAGGGTTATCTTTGCCCAAAATGTTAAGCAGGGCTTTAACACTTTGCTCGATAGCTTGGCCCTTGGCATCCTCAACAGCAGCCCGCAGTTCAGTTCGAGTATTGTCAATGGCTGACTTAACACCCATAAGGCTTTCATCAACCGTGTTTTTAACACCGTCTACCTGTGTACGCAACTCTTGAGTTAAGTTATCAACTTGTTGATTGATTTCATTCCTGACGCTATCTGTGTTTTCTCTGACTTCATCTAGTCGGTTAGTAACTTGTTGCTCTATGTGAGCTTTCATCTGTGCAATTTCTTTCCTTAGCTTCGTGACTTCAGGGGTCAGAGCATCCTTAAGACGCTCAAATGCATTTCTAGCTGTTTTCTTTACCTGACGTTCAACTGAACCAACCCAGTTTTGAAGAACCGTATTTTGAACTTGTGGCAAAAATCCTTCATTTGCCTGGGACAATGCTTTTTGGGTATTCTCAATTAACTGTTGCTGCTTCTCCAAGGATTTACTCATTTCGGCAACTTGAGCAGCTAGTTGTGACAAAGATTCAGGTGAATTCTGGTTTGATTTAATGCTATCAACAAGTTTTTGCTGTTCACTAAGTTTCTTCTGCAACACTTGCACTTGCTTTTGTAAAGATTCTACGCTGTAGGTTCGTTGTTGCGGTGCTTTCTTCTGTTTTGCAATTGCCGGATCAACTAGTCCTAAACTGTCGAGCAATACTTCTCCATTCTTACTATGAAAGACTTTCTCGTTATCAATCTTGATTAGGATAGTACCGTTAAAGCTTTGAGGATCAGAGAGCGATTTATTTAAAATCTCCGTATTTTGAGAATCTAAATAATTAACAGATGGTTGTTCTCCTCTGTCAGCTTCGTAAACCTTTTTACCTGATATGTATACTGATAAATGCTCCTTTGGGCGTGGACGAAGTGAATTACTTTGTTCTGGAGTATTGTTTTTCTCTTTATCCTTGTTATTTTTCTGCTTAAAAATGTATTCAAGTATGTCTAGATAATCACGTTTAACTTCCTTAGCATCTCCATCATTAATCATCATTTTTACCCGTTATTATTGTTTGAAGTAATTCGGTTATATTAGTATTGATTTTTGGAAGAATAGCACCGCCAATATGATTAATTATCTCTCTGCCTTCAATTTCAATGTAAGCAAAGTCTCCATCAACTACTACGGTTACAGACGAGGGATTGGCTTCGGTTGGGCAAGGTATATAACCAACTAAAACATTATCTGTGATAGAAATTACGGCATCTTCAATCTCAGCAGTATAAACTTCGATAGTCCGAGGGATATATCCTTCAGGAAAAGGTTTTTCGTCCCAACTATCAGAAATATTTACTAGTTCTGAAGGATATCTATCGGCTAAGGCTGCTATATCAGAAGGAAGCCTTAAAATTCTTTTTCTGTCTGTTTCTGAGATGCGGTAAGAATTATCTGCCATAGTTTCTCTCCCTGATTTATTTAATAGTAACTTGAGTGAACTATCTGATTTTAAATCAAACTAGCATATTCTGATAACTGCTCTTGGTTTTCTATTAAAGGCAATAATTCCAAAGCAGCTTGCCGACGAATTTTCATTTCTTGATCTGCTGGAGGTTTCAAAATTGATTTAGATGCCGATGACTTTTGAAACTTGTACCAAGCTCCCACACTCGTTGCCTCTGAGTCAATTTCATGTTGAGGAATATGAATATTTTGTAATATTGGTATACTTATCTGTCCACGAGAACGAAACCCTGGACTAATAATTACGGCTTTTCCTTCTGGTAATGTATTAAATTGATTAATATCAAATAACTTGCGAGTACTGTTTTGGTCGGAGTTGGAAATACTTGCACCACCCTTTCCGCCTGATGAGCGGGAACGCTGTTTATACTTAATCTCTTCATCACCTAAAAACTTACTAAAACGTTCTGCCGCTACATCATCTTGGGGATTAAAGAATGCTTTGGTAGCGCATCCCCCAAATATGGCATTCGTTGTATTTTCTCCATAAGCCTCAATCAGCATTGAGAGATTTTGTAAACCTAATATTGAAATTAGCCCATCTTCCCGATTTTGGTTTAACCAATCCACCAGGGCTGGTAAATATAATGTCGGTAATTCATCAATCCCAAGCACCAGAGGACAAGTGCGTTTATAGGCGACATTTCTGCTTATTATTAAATGCAGGATGGAGACAAGCAGCGGTGCAATTACATCACGCTTTTCTTTGTTCATCCCAAATATCACCATCTGTCGCCCTTTCAAGTCCAGTGGAATATTGGTTTTTCCGCAGAAAGCTGCCAATGCTGCCGGAACCATGAATCGGCTGAACAATCCACTAGCTGTACCCACGATGCTAGCCGCTGTTTCTGGGCTACCAGCAACAGATACAAACTGTGCGAAAGCTTCCCTAACCATGAAATTAAGATTTTCTGCTTGTTCCATGCGCTTAACTAGCTTTGGCAATCCCAATAGGGCTTGGCACATCATGATATCTGGGTATTGTGTTCCCTTCGCCAACATGAAAACAGCTTGTACTAGCTGATCTCCGGCATTCGTGAAGAAGCTGTTTCCTGAATCTTTTTCACCTAGTTGAAAGTTGCGGTTGAGAGTGATCGCAAGCTGCCGCGCCATTTCCGAGTCTTCATTATTGCGAAGAAAGTCTATTGGATTAGCAACTGCCGATTCTGCAAAACCTGGGGCTAAGACGGTGACTTGATAACCACGTAAGAGTGCATATCCTGCTAGTACTGGCGCTTGTCCTTTAGATGGAGAATAAGCTGATTCTTGCTCTGCGTACTTGAAATCGTAAAGTGCTAAGGGGAACCCCTGATCTATTGCTGAACGCAGCAGAGGGTTGGTTGAGTCGATGGGGGATATTATTCCCCGCACCTCTCAGTTAGATCCGTGCGTACCCATTTCTGTGTACACGGCTCCCGATGTTCTCAGCTTTTGCTTTTGCTCATGTGCTTGTAATCGTGGCAACTCTCGTGAATCGCTTCAAGATTATTTTTCTTCCAGTTGGCGTGATTTCCGTCGATGTGGTGTAGGTGAATCCGTTCCTCATCGATGAGTTTCAAACCGCAGGAAGCACATCTATAGTTTTGCTTCTTGAGAGCTTTAGAGGTTTCGCCGTCATAGAGTTTACTGTTACGTTCGCTCCAATAGGCTGTATCTCCGTCATAGGGGGATTTTGTACCCTTAACCATGACGTGTTTATTTTCGGAGTAAGGAACCTTTGGGAATGCCTTCTTTATGAGATTTTCGCTCGAATAGCGATTCTGCTTTGTTTCCTTGTTAAATACCGCGTATGCTCTGTGATTTAAGAACCAAAGCGAGTGCTTTGAGCCAGTCATATCACAGAACTTGTGGTAGTTTTTCCAGCCTCTAACTATCGGGGCTAGTTTTTCTGCCTTCACGATAGAACCATAATTCGAGTTGTTGACGATGTGTTTTACTTTCTTACTGAACGCTTTAAAGTTATCCACTGAGGGAGTACTTCTAAACTTTCCGTTTTTCTGGACTTTAAAGTTCCATCCGAGGAAATCAAACCCATCTGTCGCGGCGGTAACTTTGGTTTTCTTTTGGCTAACATTCATTCCGCGAATACGGAGAAATTCGGAGATTCTTTCAAGTATTTCAGTCGCGTCATCTTGGGAACGTAGTATAATAACCATGTCATCCGCATAGCGTATTGATGGTTCGCTGATATCGTTTTGGGGTGTTTTCTCAGTTACTTTGAGTTGAGTTTTATTTTTACCACCCGACTGTCTATGATATCTGTGGATACTTTCAATCCCGTTAAGTGCGATATTAGCTAGTAATGGACTAACTACTCCCCCTTGCGGGGTTCCTTGTTTAGGGAATTGTGGGTTAACTCCTGCCTTGAGGCATCGGAAAATTCCGAGTTTTAAGCCTTTGGGGGCAATGAGTTCATCCATAATTGTTGAGTGATTAATCCTGTCGAAGCATTTTTCGATATCGAGTTCTATTACTCGTTTTTCTGTTCCATTCTTACCTGAGTTTAGGTTAGTGAAGATGTACTTTTGTGCATCATGGGCGGAGCGCCCAGTTCTAAATCCGTAACTCCTGGCGTGGAAAGTTGCTTCGTGTGCGGCTTCCAGGGCATATTTCGCTAGGCATTGCCAAGCTCTATCCGCTATGGTAGGTATCTTAAGCATTCTGATAGTACTGTCCTTTTTAGGGATGGGTATTTCTCGTAAGCCTTGATGTTTCCAATCTCCGCTATTAACTCTTAACCATTCTTCTAAATTGAAGCGTTCGCTAAAAGTTAGGGATTTTTTACCATCGATACCAGCCGTCTTTTTACCAGCGTTTAGCTGAGATACTTGTCTTATTGCAAGAAATCGAGCCGAGGTTGATTTTAGAATGAGCTTTTGGAGTGACCTAGCTTTCCGCTTGTCTCCAACTTGAACAGCTTTGTACACTCGCTTTTGAAGGCGGAATAGATTTCGGCGGAATTTCTTCCACGGTAGAGCTTTCCAAGATTCACTAGTTTTGTAACTGTGCCTAATCATTTTCTCTTCTCTAGTTCATGTATTCTGAACACCTCAGACCAATTACGGTCTGTCCTACCCGACTTATGAGAGTTCCGTATCCCGTCTTACCTACCTGGGGTTCGACTTCCCCAAGACTCACAAATCGTTTTTATTCGTTCCCTCGGTGAGATTGATTGTTCCGTTAGATGTAGCCAATTCAACTGCTAGATTCCCTGGACTCTTGCCGATACTACGATTTTGTTCGGCGGGGTTAGCTCTAGCGAAGTCAGGGGTTTTATGTTACGCCCTGCTCAAAACTAAGTTGCTTTTCTAGGCTCTGTTTCATCATGGGAACTCCCTATTAGAGCCAGTGTCAGCCCGTAACGGCTGTCTGATTGCTCCCTGTTCCCAGCTTCACTCTACAAGAAACGAGCTTGTTCGGTGTGGGCAGGTAAGGAGTCAATTCTGAGTCTGAATGGTAGGACTTACACCTACATCAAGCCGAGAGTTCAACCTGTAATGACAGTTATCTGCTGTCAGGTTGGACTAGTTATGTACGGACTTACACCGTGATTCACTAGTCAACGAATCGCACAATCATTGAAAATGACTTTCCACAACCAGGCCCACCACAAACGAAAATCCCCCGTTGCGCATCTGGTAAGTACAGTGTTTTAGAATCTGAAGGAATTTTTGTTTTTCTGATTCCACCCACAACTTCACTGCTTGTATTCTTGGGAGTGCTAACGTACAGCGACACACGATTATGTTTACGTTTATTGATTTGTTTACAAGCAAGTTTACGAGCTGCTGTCTTCTCTGCTGCTCCACCCCATCTTGCAGTCGCCAATTTAGCAATACCTGCTTTTGCATCAATATATTTAGCCACTACAATTACTGCACCACAGGCGAGTAATCCAAGTCCTGCCGGAGAAATTAGCACTGACTCAATACCTGATGGCAGCAATTGATTTGGGTTAACTGATTGAGAATTTGTTGGTGTCATTGACCAGTCCCCACAATTACTAAATTATTCTCCTTCACCCCAATCCACGGCACTGGGCCAATAAAGTAGGGCGTACAGGTCTTGGGCATAAAGGGGGGACGGGCACAGATTCTAAAGAATAAACCAAAGTCTGCTGTACCTGTTGACTCATTAACTCCGGTCAATGCAACCTTGAAGCCACTGCCATAAACCAATCGTCCTGTTGGTTCAAGACCTCCGTTTACCGCAGCCAAGAAACCGTAACCACCTTTGACCTGCTGCGATGAACCAGATGCCCAACGCTTTCCATATAACGCACCTTTTGAACCTGCAAAATCTCCTAATTCCAGATAAGAGCATTCTTTACCTGATGAACAGGCTACTGGTGTGGTGGTATCACCGCGCTTCACACTTCCAGAGATAAAGTAGTTTGCTCCCACTCTTGCCTCTCCATGTTCTGATGAACCAAAAACTGTTGATGCCACACCAACCACACTAAGATCCGAATCAATCGGCTGGGGCATTTTGCTAAAAGGAACTTGATTGAGTCCTGGTACTTGAGAAATATAACTCTGCTGCCACGATTTGAACTTATTCAATGGAGTTTTTGTTAATTCTGGTACAGATTCAATTGCATACTTGCTTAAATCAAGCTTACCCAAAGCCAAATTTGCCGCTTGAGGATTCGACCGTAAAATTTGAGAAATTCTTTGCCTACTCTGTACCCCATTTCTAGACAATAATGCAGCTATTGGTGGGACTTGCTTAACACTGAGATTTCCTAAATTAGGAATAGCTTTGACTAATGATGCTGGAGTCTGCCATTGCATTAATCCAAAATCTTTCAATGTGAGTTCTTTGGTCGGTACTACGAGCGCACTTATCGATTTTAGGCTAAAATTAGACATTTTGAATGCATCATCTGCATCCCCTAGCATGACAACAGAATCTACCTTTTGACCTGCTGACCATGAGCGTGAAGGATCGTATCCAAATACTGAGAGCAGATTCTCTGGAATGCTTAAATATCCTGCCTGTTGTAAAGGTGGGAGATTCCCCCAAGTGATACGTGACCAATCAGGAGCTTGGGTTTTATATTTACCTTGCGAATAGGTGATGGTAGGAGTATCAGCAGAAGATGGAGCAGATAAGGTAAATGGAATTAAAGCTGTAGCTATTAACAAATATTTGAGAAATTTCATCTAACTTACCTTCCAATTAACTATTACTTTTGCCCTTTTCTATATGATTCATGCCTATACTTGTTCATTATCTCTGTCCCCACTCGATTAACTGATTAAAAATTTCTTCTGAAATACCAGAGTGGGAGATAGCTATTTCTCTACTCTTACCAAGTCGGAGCAATTTAATTGCATCTTGAACTTTATTCCATGTCGCATCTCCAGGCTTGATCTGACCATTGCGCCCAGCGTTCGCTAATCCGTAAACAAGGGCATTAGCATCATTTCTTGCTTGGGAAGTACCAGGGGATATTGTAGAGTTTATAGTTTTTACAGGTGTAACAGCAGCCACTCTTTCTTGCGGTGGCGCTGTAGTTGTCACAGGCATTTTGTTTTCTCTAACTGTTGGCACGATTTGCGGTTTAGTTCTGATTACCGGCAGTGGTCTCAGAACGTCCGGCTTAATCACCAAACTGGTATATGATGGTTGCCCTGTTGCAGGAATTAATTTAAACTGATATTGTTTCTGCCCATCCGAACCACTAGTAATCACGGTAATTTGGGTACTGCCATCAATGCTATTGGTGATATTGGGGAAACTTATTGGTTTGATTTGACGTAGAAAAATAACTGTTGCATTGGCTTGACCACAGTTAGAAGTCGAATCATTTGACGAAGAATTATCAGTTTTTTGGCATAAGCTTCCATTTGAAGTAAAAGAGATACGAGTGGGATCTCCAATCCAGACTTGTTTAATCGTTTCACCAGTCGGAATGAAGTTAATTGTTAAGCCATATCCACGCCAAACTTTCAACTCAATTCCTGCCGAATTAATCCCTTGGGCTTCTCTTTGATAAACTATTCTAGCTCCACTACCAGCTAAAACTTGAATCGGACTCAGAACTAATAAATTGAGAAGGCAGAAGGCAGGAGGCAGAAGGCAGAAGGGAAACCCCATAAATAAATTTAGGGGATTCAATAGGGACGTAGTATTTCTTCTCCCAAGGGGAGACGCAAAACGCGATGCGCTGCGCCACTCGTTATACATCTTTTTTTTTACTGGGCAATAACCCAGAACTAAAGTTTTTTATTTCTATACCCCACACCCTACACCCCACACCCTTTTCTTTGTAAGTGCAAGCTACTTTTCATAGAGAAATCGTTTGATTTACGAATATTTGAACAGTTGTCTGGGCTGGCACTACAAACACTTTGCTATCTGACTGTAAAGATTGTATTTGTTGAGTATTTGATGACTGGATTGATTGTAGTACTTGGCTAAAACTTCCTTGAGCAAACCCAGCTAATAAATTTTTATTGTCATTACTCACGGTACTAGTCGAAAATCCAGATGAACTTATAGTAGTTTGGCTGTTGGGATTATTTTCTACTTCAGCAGCTTTCGATACCCCCGCGATTAATGCTGTCATGAAATCGCTACCCAAACTACTGCCTTGACGTGATTGCCCCCTGAGAGTTTCTCCATTCTTATTGAGAATAATAATGGAATTCTCCGGTATAGTCTTTTCTAATGTCTGACCATCAACATTAATTAAAGCTGCGATGGCAGACATTTGAATATATTCGCCACTATTTGAGCCATTCGGCACAACAACCAGATAAGAATCTACGGGTAAAACCTCACTGCCATCTGATGCTTTTAATACTGAGGTTAGTCTAATCAGATATTTCTGAACTTGATTTGCATTGCCAGCACTTATCGCAATTGGGGTTTCTATTTTGCCCTGTATCCGAGTTCCTACTATCACACGTCTAGCATTATAATCAATGTTTTGTGACTCATTACTTGAAGTTTTTACTGTCACATTAGGTCTACCAGTGCCACCTGATAGCCCTTGGATACTAATTGGTTCTTCAGCCGTAGTATCAGTATTATTAGCGCTGAAACTACCGACATTAGAAACAGTTAACCATTGTTGCATTGGATCTAGGTTTGGTTTATTGCTTGATGATGAAACTAAAGCTATGGATTGAGGTTGCGGTCTAGGCGAAAGGGTGGAGAAAGACTTTGTTGCTAGAGGTTCTCTAGATATAGTGGGATTCGGAGGAATAACTATTGGTTGGGATGGACTAATAGAGGCGTACTGTCGTTGGGTTGGTGGTGAAACTATTGGTGGAGAACTAGTTGATGCAGTTACAGGACTACTTTTTACAATGGTGTTTTCTTCCTTAACTGGGGCTTTGCTTCTTGAAGTATTACGAAGACTTTCTAATTCCGGTTTTTGGGAAGTAATCGCTAGTGCCGTCTTAATCTTGCCAGGATTTTCTGATTGTGATTCTAAATCTTGAGCGTTGCCAGATACCTCTTGCTTTTTCGCTTCCGGTTTGACTGTGGTGGAATTGCTTAAAGCATCCATAGAAGTATTAATCATCCCACCTGCCACTGCAATCAGTAGAAAAATTCCACTCCCGATTACCCCAGCTTTGAGTAAGGGATGCTGAGAAATGACGCGAGTGGTTACAATCTCTTCTGGTTGTGGGCGCGTTTGAGGTTCATTTGCTTCTTCTCTATCTGAGAACTCAATTTCAAAAGTTACGCCATTCATCGCCGCAAAACTTTTTTTATCCTGGGGGACTTTGGGAGTTGCCAAAACTGATTCCTCTAACGCATTTATTGCGTCATTTTCTTCAATAGATAGTACATCTGTGACTGCCATTTGATTACTTCCCGATTTCTAAATCTTGGATCTTATAAATTTCTAATTCCGCTTTGCGAACGCTATATGCAATTCGTTGAATGTCGGATGAGTTAGACGGAGGACTTGGTGTATCAATTGCTCTAACAAATACGGTTTTATTAAATGCGATCGCTTGACCAACTTGATTGCTGCCCTGGAAGACTACGAGGTTGGCTACCATATCAATTGACCAGTGACCCGGTGCCAATTTCTGGGGTTCCGAGAAATACCGCACGGCCAAAACTGATTGCGTCGTGCCGTTGAAAACGTCAACTGGTGTCAGATTGCCTAATTCCTCTAAGAAATTACCTCGAAAATCTTCAGATAATGCAAATCCTGTAACCCATACATTCGTCGTGATTTTTTTCTCCCCCACTTGTACACCAGCATCTAGTACCGCTTTTTTAGTTGGGTCGGAGTTGGAGTCATCAGACTTTGGAATTCCAGTCCAGCTTAGTAGCCCCGTCATTGTCTGTCCCACAAAATAGGTAATCGCTTGTGGCGATCGTTCGTCATTGGCAATGGGGGAGACTCGTATCGAAGACCCATCATTTAGTTCAACTAGAGTCGGTGTTTTGTCATTTGCAACTCTTCCGAGCCGAGCAAAATTAATTATTTGAATTAAAAGTAGAACAATAAGTAAAACTGCGTTACCCATCAGAAATATGGGAGTTAAGTTTATTTGTTTTTTCTCCAGTAGTTGCATATATTAAAGTCCTTCTCTACTCTCCCGTGTGCGAACTAGGTAAATGTTTGGATCTTCTCAATACCTTTAACAAATTTCGTAGGTTTAATTCTGACTTCCGACTTCCGACTTCTTCAATTATTCCTTGGCATCACCACAAACTTGGCTGCACTGGTAAAACCAGAAAATAGAGCCATTCCTCCACCCGTTCCAATTGCTACTGCAAGTATGGGTGAAAATATTGCCTCTATTAACTGTAGAAGTAGTGGATTGTTTGACGGAGAATTAACTATAGAACTAGCAGCTACACCAACAATAATTGAGTAAGACATAAGGATTAATGTTAATGCTAACCACCCCGAAAGCCAAGCAAAAATCGGCTTGGCTCCGATTGGCAGCATAGACAATACTAAGAATATCGGTGCTACATAAGCTGTCAAAAGAAAAGAAAACTGAACGAGAAACTGAAAAGCTGCCGATAGACCACTAAAAATTATATAAGATAGTCCCTGAACAATTGTATTGACTGCTCCTCCAGCGACATCTAAAGGGTTCCAATTATTTTGCCCTTGAATCCTTTTCTTTTGTTTATACTCTTGTGATTGAGCGTCAATTTCTTGAGCTACCTTATTTTTACAATCTTTCTTAGGAGTAATTTGATTGCCATTTTTATCTATTTCTACATCAGTTAGTTTTTCACATTCTGCCATTGCCGTCTTCGCAGCGAGAATAAAAGTTTGATCTGTATTAACACTCCGAATCGCTTCTTTGAGGGTTATACCATTTCTCGTAACAGTCAATACACTAGAGTTTAATTTATTTGAAACATTTCTTAATGCTAGAGAAGTTGTAGCTAGCATTGCTCCATTATTGTTGAGCATCAGAATTACTATCATTGGGAAAGCCATCTCTTTGACAACTCCACTCGAAAAGCCCTCTGACATTATTTGCTCATACCATTGCAACGACCAAAAACTTACTAAAACTACTGCCGCTAGCATCGAGATATTAACAATAGCTACATAAACTGGGTTTTGACCACTCGCAAATAGTTTCCAGTCATTATCAAATGCTGAAACAAAAATTTCCGAACCGTTGATTGCACCTTGGATAATAGTCTCCGCATCAGTCGGCAGGTTTTTATCTGTCTGATTAACAGTCGTTTCAGCAATAATAAAAGGAATTAAATTAGTTAGATAAAAATACATTACTGTCTCTCCCAAAAAGCGTCGTTATAAGCGCCAGCTTCTAACAATTGCATGGCCACTGCTCTACTTTGTGCATCTTCTTTGCGAGATTGTGACGAAATATTTTTCGAGATGTCAACCAAATTTATATTAGCTGCTGCCAAGGCTCGTGTTTGTTTTTGAGTCTCTCCATGTATTGCTTTGGAAATGACAACATTCTGTAGATTTTGAGTTGCCATTTTTTTGAGAATATCTTGAGTTACGATGTCTGACTGTGCATTGTCAGCGTTAGTTGAAGAAATACTTAATGCATTATTAGTCAAATCAGCCTCTTGTGCCTGTACTCGTTGTCCATCAACTCCTAAAGTTGATTGAGATTGACCTAGAGTATATTGACGATGCCATGACAACTCTGCATTCTCAGCTTGAGTATTAGAATTGGGCTGAGTTATATCTGGATTTTGTGAGCGAATAACTTCTTTGATTTTTTCCCCTGATTCTAGGGGGTCTGGAATTCCCAAAGACCCAATTGTAGAATCAACTGCCTGATTTAATTGTCGAGTTATTTCACCCTTGATTTCTCCATAACTTTGCCCTAAAGCTTGGTTCAACTCAGTTTCATAGCTTGATATTCGGCTTTTTAGGCTCATATAAACTTGCTGAAATTGAGTCAAAAAGGGTAACTCTAATCCCCAAGCTTGATTACAACTATCGCCAATCAATATCGTCGTAAAGAGAGAACTAACGCCAAGATAAATTACCATCGGGCGTAAAATCATGCTTTTGTGTGATTTCATATAGATCCTCGAAAGATACAGGAAAAGGTTTTGGTGAGCAGGGACTAGTAACAAGAGCTTCAAAATCGTTCAAAGGCTCGGCAGTCACAATTGCATCAACATTTGTTTCTCCTCCTGGTGGTTTGGAATAACTTTCAAAGTAAGTACTTTTATAATGTGGAGTATTACTTGGAATCAAAGGATGCTTTTTAGTTCTAATTAATACATAAGATTTCTTTTGCAACTGTGTGTTAATCCCTGGCTGCTGAATTTTATCTTTAGGAATAGCATGACGACCATTTCCTGAATTGAAAGCTGAATAGAGAGTTCGACTTTTGAAAATCAAGTCATCAGCATCTTTTAAAGATTTTTCACAAAGGACTTTTTGATTAGCCAATAATTTTTGATATTGCTCATCTTGATACTTCCACATTTGAAAACTTAAGCTGGTGACTCCTATACCTAAAATTACCAAGAGAATTTTTTGTTGAATTGCAAAAGCAATTAGACTTTTCATAATGACTGTCCCTGTTTGATGCACTCCACATAATACTTAGAAAACTCCGACACCCATTCAAACTTGTTCGGATATTGAGCTTGAAAGCGATTGCGCTTTGCCTGTTCCTCTCTGCTGTTGGCAACTAGCGCCAGCATGACGTAGGAGGGATAATAACGACAACGAATGTACGTGCGGTTGTAATCCAGCAACCATGTTGTGTACATTTGCTGAAGATTAGGCCGAAATAGCTCATTCTTCTCAATAATCGAGTGCGGAATCGAAAGGATATCAGTAAAGCTTTTCGCCGCCCCGGAAACCAACCGCCCAATCAATCTTGTGGGTATATTTTGTAGAATCTGTTCTCCCGCCTCAGATTTGGCAATGGAAATTACATCCTGGGCAGCAAGGATTATTCGACTGCCGGATTTGCGAGCGGTGGCGCATTTCCGCCCAACTAGCCGAGATAGTGCAGTGAAACGTAGTAACACACTTGACTCATCCATGAAGAATACACTCTTTGGTGAGGAAAGTGATTGCCGAGAAGCTGCCATATATGCACTCATCCCGAAAACTTCTGCATCTTTATCTGATTGCAGGTTGGTTAGTGCAAAAGTAATTAACTTAGAATCAGTTTGGAAGGTGGAAGGCTTGCAAATCGCATCCCCAATGGCGCTTGCTTTCCAGTATTTCAAACGCAAACGAATGTAATTAAGCGCTTTCTCAACATTCTCATCTTCATAACCCAAATTAATATATTCTGTTGAGAAAAATTGCTCCATATCTACTAGAGTTGGGGTATTATCCCACTCTGGCGTTCCAATTTGGCTGATTCGTGCTAATTCAAAACGACGTTGGATGTCTGGATGTTCATAAAACGCTTTTGTGCCTAGTGGAATCAGCGACTCGATTGTTTGTGCCAAAAAGCCATCAAATTTTTGTGAACCCAAAACCAACTGCAAGATAATCAGATTCACATCATTTCTATGAAGCTTTATTCTTTCTTCTCTTCCCTCTACATCCCACTCTGGAATTGCTGACAAATCTATTGGCTGGACAAGATTATTTGATTCTTTGGCGATATTAAAGTAAAACCCGTTGTGGTATGGGGTGAAATCTCCAAATGTCCCCGTTCCATCATCATTGGGTAAGTCAATAATCAAAACTGACATTCCCATTGCCAAGCATTCTGCGATCATTGTGGCAACTAAAACAGATTTTCCTGAGCCTGTCGTTCCTAGAATCATCATATTCTTGGTTATCGACAAGTCTAGATGTACTGGCGAATGACCTTGTTCTGCAATTAATTCAAAACCCTGATTATCAGCCTTGGCAATTTGCACTGTACTAGCTAACCCTAATACTTCACTCGCAAAAAATGTTAATCGGCGATTATAAGGGCGTGATAATAACTGTTCCATTTTGGCTCCCAATGTTTGTAGCCAAATCAGCCAAGCATATTGCGTTTCTCGAATTAGCTCTGCTGGTTGGTTAATGTACCCAGAAATCAATCTACAAGTATCGTCAATTTCTTCAGGTGTATCCCGATAAATTAACACTACTAATCCTAATGTTTCTGGTGTGTCCCCTGTGTACAATTGCTTTTGGGCTGTTACACTCCACTCAACATTTATTTGTGAGGCAACATCAATTGTTTTCTTTTGAGCGCTGATTTCTGCATTTCGCGCTCTCCGGGTAATCATTTGTTGCGCCAATCGGGTTAGTTTCTGGTCGGCGGGACTGATTTCGGTAATCACTTCCACATCGTAAATTGGCTCTCGTGCAAATATATTCCACAGAAATCGGATTTGTGCTTCTGTTGATGCAAATACTTCTGGTTTTTGCGACAAAACCATCACGCCGACATATTTTTTACCGCCCTCAACATCAGGCAGACATACCCACTTTCGATCTGCGAAAGGTATACCATTATTCATCAATACTGATGTCGCATGAGCTTGATCTATATATGATTTATTTGTTGCTGGGGTTTCGTTAAATTCCTCCCTTAGTCCCAATGAATCAAATACTAAAGTATGCGGGATTTTTACAATCTTTGCTCCCACAGACTTACTTAACTCTTTCCATAGTTGCTCTGCACTTTTTGGCTTTGGGGCGAAACCCATCTCTGTCAATATCTGTAGATGTCTTTGTGAAACATCTATCGCTTTTTCTAATATCCTTTTTAAGTTCTTTTTCGTAACTTCCGTCGCCCCTGTTGCTGTAAATCGTCTTGTCAGAAAATCTGCCAGCTTCACCAATGCTCGGTCTATCGGGTCGCCGCCCTCTGTTCCCCCTGGTACTATAGTGAAAGTCGTATAGACGCTCAGAGTTATGTTTTTTCTCTGACGCAAACGTGTCAATTCCTGAATTCTCCCTAACTGCCCCCAGTCCAGAAATTCGCTCTCATCTGATACAGGATTTTGCAATCGCTTGTATAAATACTCTTTGGCATCACTATCATCACAGAATGAACTCCATCTAAATGTGAACTTTTCACCTTGGGGTATCTCCTTGCACCCATTCTCAAAAGCTTTGGCTATTGCTTCTACTTCTTCACTTGAATTAAATAATGGATGAATTCCTGTGCAACTATATCCAAATACTAGTTGTAATGTATTATTCGTGTCGCTGAAAAGTTTTTTACTAAGTAAGTAAGCACCAATACTATAGCCACCCCTTTTGAGTTTTACAAAAGTTGTCAAATCTAGCCAGTCCTCAAATGGACTTACTTTCGTGTTGGTTTGAGAACGACTAATCTTCATCATTTCCACGGACTACGAATTTTCTTAGCTCCAATCTTTTGTTTTTGTTGCGGTGTTAAGTATCTCGTATACCCTCTCGACCATACAGGCACAATTGGATAAATCTTTGACCAAAATAAATGAGGTTTTTTCCCTGATAAAGCTAATGCTGTTGCACTTAACCAGCAACCTATCAATATACTCCAAGCTAGATTTAATCCCAATGCAAAAGCTAAAAAGAAACCTACACCGAATAATGGAATCACTACAGCAAACTGAAATCCTGTAAAGATTCCAATCGGTGCGCTCTTTCCTAACGATTGATTCACTTGTTTGATTTCTCTATGACTCATCATTAGTTATTAAAATTAAACAAATGAGCAGAAATTGGCACCCCTTTCTGCTCGAAGCTTCCAGAAGTTGTTGTGTTTTAGTTGCAAGCTGCTGTCACATTTGCAAACAGAATGTTTTGAGCAATGAATAACACCAGAGTTATAAAAAATATCCCTACTGGTTGCTGAACCATTTGCGTTACTTCTTGCCCATCACCTAATGCATTGGCAACCTTCACTCCTGATGACACGAAATAAATGAATAACATCACTGTTATCGCTGCGTTTATCACTCCTGGTAAGCCATTTATTAATGCATTTCCTTGAGCCGATGCTCCACCAAACATACACGTCATTGCTATTTGTGCTGGGTTAAACAAACCAAATGCTTGTGCTGGTCTTGTTTGGCTAGCAACAATCAAAGTTGTACCAACCGTATATATCTGATATTGGTATCTCAAACCTACTTTACCAATCAGCTTGGCAATCACCTGATTCTTAGTTTTAGCTCTTTGGCGTGAACCACGTTCCTTTGTATTACTTACCAAAACAATCCCTCCTTTATTTGTCATAAATAGTCAGATAAGTCTAATTGTGTTACCTCGAAACTTAAGAGAAGAATACATTCGTCAGAATCAAGAGTATGCCGATTCAGTGGAAACTCTGGGCGCAGGCTGACTCCGTGTTGCAACACTAAAGCAGAATTTATTTGAGATAAATATTCACCATATTTATTTTCTTTCTACTGGTAGTAACTGGATTATACTATCACATCAAATAAAGCTGGAGGCAAACTTAACAAGCTTTTTTATGAACTTTTCTTACAGGAATGTAAGACAAAATTCAAATATTATCGTCTTACTTTATTCAGTTATTCCTTGATAAGCTTACTCAACAATTAATTTCTCTCTCTCTAATCAGCCTTTTGATTGTGGTTGATAAACTTGTACCCCAATCAGAGGCGATTTTCTCTAACCTTTCACGTTCAAACTCATCTAGATAAACTGGTAAAGAAGCTTTTTTCTTTTTAGAATTCTTCATAGATAACTTATCTCTTACTTTTGACATATTATGCTAATTTCTCTATTTTTTAAGCTAAATATTCTGACTTCTATAATGTTTTTATGATATTATTACAATATTACTTTATTCTCAGGTTATGCGATTACACCCATACTTGTAGGAGCATATTATAAGGGGAGTCAAATTATGCGTTCCAAGTCAAATAAACATAATTCTGCCAGTGTTACACTTCGCGTAGAACCAAAATATGTGAGTGATTTAAAGCTCTATTCACAGGTGGTTGGAAGAAATCAATCTGAGATTCTGCGGGAATTACTTATATCTGCCCTCAACTCCATCCCAGAACATCAAAGAAGAGCTATGGAAATTATTGCTCAGGGCAGAACCTCTAACTGATTGCCAATTCTCACTTGTAGCTCTACTACAACCCTCCTAAGAAAGTGAGGGTTTTATTATTAGTAAGCAAATTTTTTTCAAACTACTAACAGGAGCATAATCTCTGCAAATCCCTGATACTTCATTAACCACACACCAAAAATACTTGTCAATATATATTGAAAAAACATTGGGAGGAAAAAGAGATAAATCTGCTCCCTAACTCGAGCGACGGCAATCCTAACTGATGTACTGAATTAAACCCGTGCCTAACTTCTGAACAGCGATCGCCTGGGCGTGGGCGCTTGAGCCATCGCATCCAAAGACTACTGCTTAACTTACACTTTTAAAATCTATGGCTATTCCAGCAGCACAGTTAAAGATCGGCCAATCAGTAAGGTATTTGATTGGGACTCGAAGTGGTATGAGTGCAGCAATAACCGATATCAGCAAATCATCTCTTAGTCTCAAAAATACTTATATTGTTACTTTGACCTTTGATGATGATTCACTACCAAATCACTTAAAAACACAGCAACTCACTGTTTACGACGAATTGCTTGAAGGTTGTGAAATAATCACATTTTAAAAAATTAAAATTGGCAACAGCAGAGCGCACATTCACTGCGACAAGTTGAAATTAACCAAAATACTAACTTACCGGATGATAAAATCCCGTCTGATAGTTAAATTCCCACCCAATACCGGATCTATCTTTGCCCTTACACCATGCTACAAAAAGCGGTGGGGGGAGTTTAATTCGCTCCTTGCTTACAGTTTCCTCACTTACACCAAGTCTCTTGGCTAAACCTTCTTCAGTTAACGGTTGCATTCTAGGAGTATGCGTTTTGAAGGATGAATTATTGTAGTACGATTTCTGTCCCCGCTTTTGTTGGTTGTTGAGATAGTCTTGAATTTTAATGATCGCCTCAGCCAGCTGTGTCATTCGGGCACACATCCCCTCAATTTTTTCTTCTAAATCGGCGAGGTTATGGATTGCTGTGGTTTGGTTCCTATTAGATTCACTTGATAACTGTGACTCAAGCTTATCAAGTCGTGAGCAAATAGCTAACATCGTTTCATTGGTCGAATTTGAGTAACTATTATTACCAGCAAGTAAGTACTCCTCAACACTTGCCTTAATCTTAAAGTCGAGGCGTTTATCTAAATTATCGCCACCAATTGTATCAAGGTTATCTATATCATCTAGGTAAAATTCGATAAATTGGGTAAGCGTGGCTGTTGCCGTCGTCTCTTTCGACTTACAACGGGCGATAAACTGCTCCCACATTTTTTGGTCACAGTTGAAAGATGCCAGCTTTTTTTTACGCCCTGTATTGCTCATATCTACGTTTCATCTAGGTAAACCTTAACTGTCCACGCTCATTTAATCGCGTAATTTATCATGATAATTACCTTGATGCTACCATCGTCAGCACATTCCTCAACGAAGAGGGAAAGGGGAATGTCCAAACGGTAAAAGAAGCTTTGCTCCCGTTCTTTCCTCCATACGGTATAAAACCCCTGTTTTTAAATTACTGGTTCTCTTTGCCCCTTCCCCCTCATTAGAGGATTGCCTTATCCAATTTTTCATCACCTTAAAACTGTTTTGTTCTGATCGCTGATAGGATTATTAACCATCGGGGGTAGTGCAAGGGGTGAAAATTGACCGTCACGGGAAGGCAAAGGTATTGTCGCCGGAAGAAATCGGGCGTCTGTTTACCGATGGGTTGACTACAGTTAGAGACAGAACACTCGGTGCCGTGATGCTGTACACTGCCTGTCGTGTCTCCGAATGCGTCACCCTCAAAATTCAGGATGTTTATGACAGCAGAAGCAAAGTCAGACCAGAGTTGAATATTCGCAAAGGCAGTACGAAGGGGAAGCTGTCCACTCGTACAATTCCTGTGCTGGATGATCTGCGGCATCACCTGGAATTGTATAAACCCAAAGTTTCTCGTGATAGTTATCTCTTTCCTGGACGCTGGGGCCGTGGTCATTTGCATGAGGATTATGCAGCACTAATTTTTCGGAGAGGGTGCAAACTAGTAGAGATTGAAGGCGCAAGTACTCACAGCTGCCGGAGAACTGCACTGACGTTGATGAGCAATGCAGGAATTCCACTGAGAGTGATTCAGCAAATCAGCGGACATCGAAATTTGGAGCAACTGCAAGAGTATCTCGACGTAGAAGCGTCGCAAGTTCGGGGTGCGATCGCGGCATTGTCGATGCTGACACCGGTGGTAAAAGATAGTAGCAAAAGCGATAGCGCTGCTGATAACAATACTAAGTTGATGACGGATTTCTAGATCGGAAAATATAGGAAAGACGATCTAGACAGGAGTTATGCCAGATAAAGACTATAAGGATTTTCCCAAAAAGTCATTTACAATTCCATCGGCAACACCTCAAGCGATAGCCAATGATAAAAATGAGGCACAGATTGCTCTTTATTTACGTAACTCAGTCGCGGCGTAGGCTTTATCCCTCCATCGGCAACACCTCTTCATTCAGCAAGGCATAAAATTCCGGTACTGCTGCCTCGACAAGTCGCAGTTCATTTGCCGCGATCGCTTCAAGTTCCAGCACGGTATCCCAGCGCAAATCCTCAACCCATCGCTTAAGGATGCCCTTAATCGCGTCCACCCCCTGCTTAATGCCAGAGCGTAGCATTTCCACACAATGAAGTAGAGTAATGCGATCGGTCGGAGGCGACTCAAATTCGGTAGTATCCTCCCCTTGGCAATGGGAGTTCCCTATAGCATCAAGGGGGGGTGTGGATACCAATTCGCAATTGTCAATTCGCAATTCGCAATTTCTTGAAGTTAATTGCGAACTTGTACTGAGCGTAGCCGAAGTAGTGCGAACTGCGAACTGCGTTAGCGAAGCGGGGCGTAGCCCATTGCTCATTGGAGCTTTTTGCTCCCGTTGATGATGGCGATGAGCAATTACATGCATTGCAAATTCTAATTCCTCTTTAGATAAAGAAAAAAGTTTCACCTGTTGCCCCCGTTTACCTTGCTTGCGGAAAGTCAGTTTTAGCCCCAGCTGCTCTAGCATTGTGGCCAGCAACCAAATAGGTTTACAGTCACTGGGAATAGTAAACCCAAGAATTGCTTTGACGTGAACAGCACAATGTATAGCGATCTCCCTCATCTTGAGCAAAGTGGGGTCATCGGCAGTAAATTCATCACCCTTCATTAAACGTTTAAGAATCTGATGCAGCCCCAGATTAAACCGCGCCAACCACCGTGCGGAGTAATTACCCCAGTCGATGCACAAAGGTAGATTGTCCCGTTCGGTGCGGTCTTTTTGGGTGACAATTGTTGGTGGCGTAGGATAAGTTTGCCCAGTTTTGGGGTCAGTAAACGATTCTTCGGGTGGGGCTAAAATGGCCTCAAGTCCGGCTAGGGCTCTAATTAAGCGGCCACCTTTATCCATTTCTACGAGTGATTCGGTTACTTCGATGCCGTAAGAATCAGAAATGCGGAACTTTTCACATTCAAAAATTTCATTAGGGTCAAGGTAATCTTTGCTCTGACGGGCACGGTACTCGCTCAAAGTAATATTCTTGGCCTTGGCAACAGCCGAATTGTGGGCACTATCTAAAGCTTGTGCTGCTGCTTTAAGACTTTCAAGAGATTGAGGATCTGAATCACTGCCCACATATATAAAGGTATTGCCCATTTCGGTGAGGAGCGATCGCAAATCATCACGCAGATTATTAAGAGAATAGTGGCGGTTAGCCATAATTTGGCAGTAAGCCTCAAGCGCCCAATCTTTCTCTGCTCCGCGTTTGCCTGTTTGACGGTCAATCCGCAACAGAAAAGCGGTCATTTCATTGGTTTGGAGCAAGCGCTCTTTAATCTTGGATGCGTTTGTATCTTGGTAGCCAAAGGGAGGACGCGGGGCCACCCAAATATGAAACGGGACTTTTGGACGATAACGGTAAAGCTGTTGGGCACATTCGGTAGCAGTTTGGGAAACGCCGTGAAACACACCGAACACTAAATCAAAATGATACTCAGAAATATCAACCCCAGTACCGAGACTGGGAGAGGTGAACAAGGCATCAAAGTTTTTGACGGCGTTGGTGATATCTTTGATGAAAGCGACATTCTCATCACTGCCAGAATTGTCAGAGTGAACCGACCAAATGCGGTATGAAGTCCTACGGGCTGGGCAAGGGGTAAGGGGTAAGGGGGAAAGGACGGAGGAGGAATCTGTTAATTCTTCCTTTTCCCGGTTACTGAGCGCAGTCGTTGGCGTAGCCTCTCCAAGAGTTGTATCCCCTTTAACATGCACCCTGCCAAGTTCACTTAGCGAACTACTAGATTCTTCGTACTTGATAGTAAAGGATTTGTCGAGTTTTTTGATAAAACGCTTACTGTCACTTGCAACCATGACTTTCTCACCAAGCATTAACGCTGCCGAGATTTGGGCGACTAGAGCGCTTGAATTATCCCCCTCGTACCAATAAATTGTGCGTGAACCGTTTCGCCATTCGTTTTTAATGATGTAAGGTACTTCACCTTTTGGTCGCATTGCAAGAAAGAAGTTTACCGTTAAATCATCCATGTGTGCATCGGCAATCACCACTAACGGCGCGTTGTATACTATATATTCCAGTACCTCCAAGATGGCGGCGCGATGTTGTTTGCAAGTATTACTGTGTAGTAGGTGGGTGAGGTATTGGCAGGCTTCATCTATAAATATGCAGCCGTAGGTGAGAGACTGGGTATTCAGCTTATGCAAACTGTCAATAGTAATACTAAGGGCTTGGGCCTGGGCTAAACCTGTGTAACCCAAGTCGGAGTACATGGCAGTTTTGAGTCGTTCGGCAAGATTTTTCAGCAAGTTAACCCGATGCCCATTGTTGAGGAACCGCGCGTCGGGGTTTTGGTCACGCCACCAGCGCATAAGTTCAGTTTTACCAGTACCCATGTCGCTCCAGAGTACGACTAGTCCTGATTTTGGAAAATTGAAGCTAGGGGATTTCTTCGATTTGTCTGAATCAACTCCGCCAGAATCTATAGACTTCTCCTTTCTGAAATGTCCTTTAACCGAAGGTGTAAACAATTGTTCTTGTGCAATATCATAAAGCTCAGGGACGGATGAGCATTTTTCTTCAAGGTCAGGAATGCACAAAGCCTCAGAAAGATACTTAACATTAACAGTGACATCTGGTTTGTATTTGCTAAGTCCCCATTTCTTAGCCCGATATGAGCGCTGGTAATCAGGAAGTGATTTAGCATCGTCTATAATTGCAGTCAGCAGAGCATTGGCATCTTCACCCCTGGCTACCACGAAATCATCTACACCTTTTTCTGGCCCCGGCAACAGCGCAACTTCACATTCAGAACCTGCCGATTCGATTGCTTTTGCAGTGCGAACAGTGGCTTGAAACACCGACCACCTGGTTTTAGAAGAAGTTTCGTAGTCGAATAAAATAATGAACCTGCGTCCCGCCTGAGCCATTGGTACTAAGTCAGGATGCAACCGTTCATCAAAATCCTGTTTGCCCACGCGCCCGTTCCAAATTCCCGGAAGTGCGATCGCTACAAACCCTAAACTAAGCAAGCAAGCGGCTTTCTTCTCACCCTCGCATAAGATAATCGGAATCTCTGGATGTTGCTTTACCCACTCCCAAAATATTAGTGGATTGAGTTGATCCAGCAAGCGCAGCGCTAAAAGCGAATGATAGCGCTTAATTAGATAGCGTTTTGCAACTTTGTCCCAAATGGGGTTAGCGACATCAAAGTAGGTAACACGGTTGGGGGTTTTGGGGGGTGACTCGTACTTAACTGGCTTGCCTTTTTGCCAATCAATGCGCGGGAAGTTGGGCTTGATCCTTCCCCACTCCATCGGTTGCCAGTTTTTAAACGGGTCAAGTGACTGAATCCAGGTTCCACCCAGTAATAGGTGCTGATACATTTTGATGTATCCATCTGTTACCCGACCCGCATTCTTGCGTGGGATTTTATCAGATATGAACAGGAAATCATAAACTGATTCTCCCTCAACGTGAAAGAAGTTGCGCTTAATCAACGCCGGATGAATGGCGCTACCAGCTAACAACTCATGGTATTCCGCAGCCGTGAGATTGTTTAGATATTCAGTTGGAGAGGCTGCGCCTGGGTCAAGGGTAACGGGCAAAGGGGAAGGGGAGGAAGAATTTGTTAACTCTTCCCCATCCCTTTTCCCTTTTCCCTTTTCCCTTTCCCCCGTTTTCTTCGGGGTATGGTTCATCGGTTCTCTCCAAGGAATTTTTTGGAGAGAACTCTTTCAAGCTGCGAAACCCTTACTCTAGCCTGGATATTCCGAAAATTTCCCTTCGTCACAGCACAAAATTGCCATGCGAAAGCTGCACTCGACCCCATGCGCTCTACTACTGCGCTCTTGGGGCGTTCTCTGTTTGTCATGATATTTTCCCCTGATAACTCGGTTGACAAGTTCAGAGGGGGTTGGATCAGTTATCAGTTATCTAATCTTGGACTCTACTCCCAACTGATAACTGGTAACTATTATTCGCGCTACCACTGCTTTTAACTACAAAATTCGGGATATTTCTTAACCAAACTTAACTTTACCTAAAATTTATGAATTTCGACAGCAAAAACACACCGCAGGGAATGGACTTTCCAGGCGGCAGACCCTATAATGGATCTGGTAGCGCGGTAAAAACTCTCGGACAATTTAGTAGTCGCACCAGTGGCCAAACTTTAGCGACAACTTCTTTTGTTCCTTCGAGATCAAACCCGCTCTAGATCAATATGAAATTTGCAATACGTAGAAAGCGCGACTCCTTAGTGGCGCTTTCTGCATTAAACAGTCGTACTGTTGTATCTTCACCTCCATGCCTCCTTTCAATTAGCTTGATTTTACAGAAGTTCTGGTCGTCTTACTCGGTCGAGGTAAGAGCTTTCATTCAAATGTATTCGCAGAAGATATTTGGTTTAAGTTAAGATACCTAAACACAAGCTTTTCAAAACAAACCCATTGAATTAATCAGTGATCAAAAATACCCGCAGGCGGTGTTCCTTGGTTGACGTTGGTCAACTTCTTTCACACTTTTATGCTCAAGCTAGACCGGATAATGTACTAGAGATGCGTTAAATCTCCCTATTAAGATGTAGCATTTAAATCAATATAGCCCAGAAAGGTAATTTGAGAACCTAGCTTCAGTTAATAATTGTGAATTTTGTAGATGTTTTAAGTACTATGGAGTAAAATATAACTTTATATATACCTACTTACGTAAGGAAAAGTCGGCATGAATTCAAGCCAAGTTTTAGACGTAAAAAGAGTATTAGCTGTATTAGAAGAACAAGTGTTTCAATCTACGGGAAGGTATTTAACAGAAGTAGAAAAAGTTCTTATTAAGGGAGTTTGGGATAGTAAAGATTATAAAGAGATGGCAAGTGATTCGGGGTATAACGCATACTATTTGCAGCAGAAAGTAGCTCCACCACTATGGAGTATGCTTTCAGTAATTATTGGTGATGGAGTGAAAGTAACAAAAATATCTTTGAAATCTATTTTGCTTAAGCTAGCAAAGAGCGATTATCGGAAGGAAGAGGCATCCAGATTGGATAACGATAGTTTCGTTGGCAATATTAGAATTTATGGGGAACTACCTAAAATAAAATCTTTTTATGGACGAAAGGATGAAATTAACTATTTTAAGAAACAAATTACTCTATTTAAAGAACGCTGTATAGTTTTTACTGGAGTTGGAGGAATAGGAAAAACTTTATTAGCCTCTAGATTGGTTGAAGAAATAACTTTTGATTCTTTAAGTAGTATATATGAATGTATAATCTGGAAAACAATTAATCATTCTTTGTCAATTGATGAGTTAGTCATTGATTTAAATAAAATTTTTCAAGTAGACATAGAAGCAAGTGAAAACTCTTTTATAGATAGCATATCTTTACTATCAAAACAGCTTCACTTACATCGTTGTCTACTAGTAATTGATGGATTTGAAAAGCTATTGTTAGCCGATGATTTTGGAAAAAGATTACAATATGAAAAATTCCTTTTAAAACTTACAGAAGGGAAGCATGAAAGCTGCATTATTATAACAAGTCAGTTGCCTTTAAAAGAATTTGCTTCTGTGACTACAAAACTACCTATTCGGTCTTTCAAATTAGAAGGTTTAGATGTAAACGCAGGAATGCAAATATTACAAGAAAAAGGTTTAACTGGACAGGAATGTAAGCGATTAGTTGAAAATTATTCTGGGAATCCATCAAGTTTAGAAGCGTTGGCTGATAGAATTAATCGTTTTTTTGAGGGGAATGTGAAAACATTTTTTAGATATCAAACTACTATGATTGATCCTCAACTTGAAACAATGCTACATCAGCAATTTGGACAAGTTGGACTTTTAAGTAATCTTCAAAGGCAAATAATGATTTATTTGGCAGAAGAAATGTCAGAAAACTCGACTTATATTCAATTCTCTAAACTCATTGATAATTTAAAAGAGCGAGTAGATTTCAAGTTGTCAGTTTTTGAACTAATAACAGCAATAGAAGTTTTAGAACAACGCTCGTTAATTGAAATTGCTGGTAAATCAAACAAACGAGAAGCTAGTTATAGTTTACAAGCATCTATTAAGAAGTATATTTTAGTTGATCCATTGGGATTAGTGCATAAAATACCAGATACAATACAAACAAGGGAAGTTACCTTGTGGGCTACTGCATAAATCCTCTTTGTACCCAACGTTATAATCCTGATAGCGCTGAAAATTGTTTAGCATGTGGAAATCCATTGATAATAAACGGGCGTATTCGTTTGCTACGCCCATTGCGTTCTTTGGAGCAAAATCCATATACTTACACAGATGTCTTTGAAATTGAGGATATTGGCACAGAAGAACATCCTCAGCCTCAAATAAGAGTAATGAAAGTATTAAGATGGATTGATGATTCTAAGTTAGTTGAGCTACTTAAAAGAGAATCACTCATATTACAAATCTTAGACCATCCTGGAATTCCCAAGTCTAATAGGGAAGATTATTTCACATTTAGGCTGAATGATAATCTTCTAGAACTACATTGTCTAGTTATGCATAAGTTTGAAGGAGAGAATTTAACTCAGTGGGTACAATCTTATGGACGAATTAGCCAAGAAATGGCTTATGAATGGTTATTACAGTTGATGGAGATTCTTGATTTAGTTCATCGGTCTGGTTTCTTCCACAGAGATATCAAACCAGAAAACATTGTTCATCAACCCGACGGGAATTTAGCACTTGTTGATTTTGGTGGAGCAAGACAGCTTAGTAGAACCTACTTTGCCAAAGTCAGTACCAGTGGAGGAACTACTACAGGATTCGGTAATGGTTACGGAATAACTGCTGTTAGGACAGCTTGTTACTCTCCCTTAGAGCAAATTCATGGACAAGCCGTACCACAGTCAGACTTTTACGCTTTAGGTAGAACTTTTGTTTACTTAGTCACAGGTATTTCTTTGATTGAAATCAAAATGGACGAGCAGACAGGAAGACTAATTTGGAGAGATAAAGCACTTCACATAGATAAATTTCTGGCTGATTTACTTGATGATATGATGGCTCCTTTTGTTGGGCAGCGCCCACAAAGTACTCAAATAATAATACAGCGTTTGGAGCGCTTACCTAATCAATCAAAGTTTAATCGAGTAATTAAATCAAAGCCGTTTCAACTGAGTGTGTTTGTATTAGGTTTACTAAGTATTGTTGGTTTGATATATGCATCCCTACCTCTAGTAGCAAAATATTATTTAGATTCCGGTAAAAAAGCTTATAAAGAAAATCAAATTGACCAAGCTGAGAACGATTTTCAAAAAGCAGTATATTTGAATACTAGCTTAAAATACACAGTAGCAGATTATTTTTTAAATCAAGGTAAAGAAGCTTATAAAGAAAATAGGATTGCTGATGCTGAAAAAGACTTTCAAAGAGCAATAAAGTATGAACATAATTTAAATAATTCAGTCTCAATTTTTTACTTTGAGAAGGGTTTACAGCATCAAAATAACCCTAAGATTGCTAGAAAAAATTACGAGCTAGCTATAAAGTACAACCCGAAAGACGATACTGCGTATAATAATTTAGCAATTGCGTGTCAGCAGTTATCTGACTATAATTGTGTTAACAAAACTTACGAAATAATTTTTAAGTTAAAACCTAATAAATGGGAATCACATTACGGATTAGGTGATTTTTATGATGGACAGGGAGAATATGATTTAGCAGAAAAGCAATATGAAATTGCTATTAAAAGTAGCGATCAAGCTATATTTGCTGTTGCGGCTTTAGCAAGATTGAAAAATAAAAAAGGGGATCATAGAGCAGCAGCTACTTTAGCTTTAAAAGGTTTGCAGAAGACTAACAATCGGGAATTACAAGCATCGCTGTATAAAGATTTAGGATGGGCAAGGTTAATGGAAAATAAGTTAACTGAAGCCGAAAGATATCTAGAAAAAGCAACAAAGTTAGATAGCGAAAGAACAGATGCATATTGTTTGCTATCTCAAATAGAAGAATCATTAGGTCAACTTAATTACGCCAGAGCTTATATAGATGCTTGTATCTTGACTAAATCTAGCCTACCAGAAGTGTTTCGCTGGAGACAAGAACTGCTAGATCGGATACTTGATAAATGATAAGATGCTCAAACAAATTATGTTTGTAAAACAATGAAAAAGCTGATGTTTTTTGGGGGAATGTGCTGTTTAACTTCTCTAATACTAATTCATCTACCATTGCTAGCAAATGTACCGCTCATAAGAGTAAGAAGAAATCAGGTTCATTGTGATCCACAAATGGGAAGGATAATAAGTAAGGGTCACAAGCACTTGTCAGCAGGGAGCTTAATTTGTAAGGGAGATACGATAGAAGTTGTGAATGGTGATTATGTAGAATTTTTATGCTTTAGTTCTGGAAACATTTTAAATTTATCTAGTGGAACTATTCCTCTTGATAAATGTGCAGAACCTGACGAAGCCTTATCCACTTGCAATCCAACCAATACTAATGCGTGTCACATACGAAAAGGTGGCACAGAAGGGAGCGATGAGCCAACAATCATTTCTCCTTATAGCACATCAACATTGAATTCCCGTCCAGAAATAACTTGGACTGCTGTTAAGGGTGCTACTTCTTACAAAGTCAAAGTAAAAAGTTACGAGTTTGGATGGGAAAAAGTTGTAAATCAAACTCGGCTTGCCTACCCAAGTGATGAAAAAGAATTTCAACCGGGTACTCCATATACAATAGATGTCTTTGCATATATTGATGGTCAAGCTTTTAGCTATGATGAAACGTTTGTGGACGTATTGTCTGTAGCAAAGCAAGAACAAATTGCACAAAAGATTAAACGCATCAAAGACTTAGGGCTACCTCCAGATGAAACTATTCTTGACGTAGATGCTATTTATACGGCAGAAAATCTTTTAAATGAAACAATTGAGATGTTAAAAATGGCAACAGCAACTAATAGCCAAAATCCGACTCTTTACAGAGTACTGGGCGATCGCTATCTGAAGGCCAAGTTGCCAAAGGAGGCGAAATCCGAATACATCAAGGCATCTGAGTTAGCGAAAAGCAGCAATAATTCCAAAGAGTTCCAAAAAGCCCAATTAGGGCTACAAGTAGTGGAATTTTACAACCAGCTTCCAACCAGGAGGAACCCACCCCAATAATAAGCCTTCTTATATTTAGGATTTGACAGTAAACTTAATTGCGCCTGACGTAGTGCTTCTGCTTTTGGCAAGCCATTGTTCAAACCTTTATAAAATTCTTGCATAAGCAAAGCGGTAGAATCGGCATCCACGCGCCACAAAGTAGCAACAGTACTACGCGCTCCTGCGGTAGCAGCCATTCCTGCAATACCCATTGCTGACTGCTTGTTGCCTTTAGCTGTTTCGCAGGCGCTGAGAACAAGTAACTCAATTGCATCTTGACTATTTTCAGTTTTACCTCTGATTAAGCTGTCAAAGTCCCTAATATTAATTAGCTTGTCATAGGCTACTAGTACTGTTTTGAGTGGGTCAGAACTAAATTGACCGTGGGTAGTAATATGTACAATAGGAAAATTATTTTGAGTTAGTTCTTCTTTAAACCTTTTAAGGGTAAACTTCTTGTCTAACAAGGCAACTGACGATTTAGTTTGTTTTTCTACATTTTCTATTTCTTGTTTAGATGGGAGCAAATTCTCCATATTTTTAGGTGCATTTGGATCTATAGAACTGGGGCTTAGTTTTGATAGTCCAGCTATTAAAGCTATCATCTGGTTTTCATGTAAGACTCTAGGTTGTCTAATTCTGGAACCTAAAGTTTCTGCAATACTGTAACGCTCTATTAAATAATGTTTTCCATCATATAACAATGCCATTGGTATGCTTTGGAAAGATTTATCTAAAGTGAATACGAGTGTTCCTGATGGGGGTAGATATGTTTTTATTGGTGCAATTAGCTTTTCATAAATTCCTTGAGAAGAAGTAGTAATACTACTTTCGCCTACTTCAGAAAAATTTTCATTTTGTAAAGCTTCTAAAAGATGATCTATCTGGAATCGAACTAGTTTAGATTCAATAGAATGGTGGTGAAGTGAGCCATCTGTTGACTGAGCAATTACTTCTATAGTATCCCCTAAATCAATAATGTGAATTACTGTTGGGGCGCTCTTGAGGTTCTGAAGCTGATTCAAAGCAACAAGGTCAAGCTTGCCACATCTGAGAAAGTTTTCTAAGCGTGCTATCTGCAATCCTTCATTTATCTCTATTACTCTTTTTAAATCAGGATTAGGTGATGTTAAGAGTAATCGCATATAATTACGATATGTCGGCTCCATTTCTGACTGAAAAGAGAACTGCAAATCTCCGTTAGTTGACAAAAGACTATCACGCACTTCAGTCATGTTTGTGATCGCAGCATTATAGTTCTGAATCGCTAACTCAGTTTTTCCCTGCTTTTGGTAAATTAGTCCTAACTGCTGCTGCCATTCGTAAGCAATATCCAAAGCCCGAATTGATTGAGCGAATCTTAAAGCCTTCGTAAAATATGCCTGTTTTTGTTCTGTTTGAGTTGATACTTTACCCAAAGTACCAAAACTATAGGATAACCATCGGATACTATTAATAGTTTCAGCCATTTTCAATGCTAATTTAGCATATCGAATCGCTACTGATTTCAATTGTTCATCTGGTATCTGGCTGAGGTTATTAGCAAAATTCAACCGAGCATGAATAGATGGCTCAGGTGATAACTCCAAAAAGGCAGAAGAATTGCCATCTATTTGATTTACCAATACTCTAATTTGTTGATTAACTTTCTGATGGAGGTTCACTTGATTTGGTTGATGACTGAGCCATTTTTCCCAACTGATCAGTAAAGTTAAGTGATTCAACTGAGCTTGCAGTTTAGCTGATTTTGAGATATTTGGGATGTTTTCTAGTGTTTGGTAATACCAGAGTGATTTTTGCGCTTTTTGTGGAATAATGTTAGCAATCTGCTCTCGAAAAAGTGGTTCCTCTATCCAAGAATATTTATCTTGTAATTGCTGATAAATTGTCTGTTCAATATTACCTAGAGACAGATAAATCCCACTAATCTTTGATGAAGATACAAGTTTTGCTAGCGTTAACGTTTCTTGTAGAACTGTTTCAGATTCATTTAACTTTCCCAAAATCCGCAAGACTTCTCCGAGATTCTGTAATCCAAGTAAGTTAACCGATGTTGCTTCCTGCTTACCAATTAATGTCGTGAGTTGCTCTTTTTGAGTAAGAGCAGGTTGCTGCAAAGTCGTGTCGCAAATACCTAAAATTGTATTAAAGTTTAAAGCTTCTAAAAGTGTATTGCAAGCTTGTTTATGTAATCCTAATGCTTGGAAAGCAAGGTTTTGATTAATCAGGCTTTCCGTAATTCCCTCTTGGTCGTTTAGTTGGCGATATATTTTGGTAGATTCCTGCCAAGTTTTTAAAGCTTCATTCGCCTGATCTAGAGCTAATTGTTCGTGACCTGATGAAGTCAGGGATGCCGCTTGATTTTTGAGAAATTCTTTTTCTTTTTTTACAGTCTGGGCAGGGGAAGAGGATTGAATTAAAATTAAAGACAGCCCTAGAATGCCTGAGAAAAGATATTTAAAGCAACATTGAAGTGAGATCATTTTTATATCTTTTTACCACTGAAATTCTGAAAAACAAGAACTTGCAGACAGTGAAGCATTATCCCAGGTTGGATTTGCTTGGTCTGTTGTCAAAACTAAATTTCCTTGAGAATCCCGAATCAAAACGTTGGCTTCTATGATTTGTGTAACTTGGTTACTTCTTAATGATTTTGGATTATGTGAATTATTCAAAGCTGGAACTGGAACAGAGTTACTTTGCTCAACATTGTTAGACATCAGGTTATTAGGCTTAGATTGGAGATTGCGAGTACTACTAACTCGAAAACTATTTACTTCTGTGCCTGCTCGTGCCTGACAAACTGGGGTGATTTCAGGAGTTATTGGAATTACTTCTGCTTTTAGTTGACTAGGGGTAATGTTAGTATCAGCGATGTTATATTGAACAGTACCGTTAATTCCGTACTTGGAACTAGCTGTTATTAAGCTATTAAGGGAAAGGAATAGTCCCTTAGCATTAATTGTGATATTCCCACCACGACCCTCAAAGGCATTTGCGGTGATGCTGCTATTTTTTATTGCAACTAGGATATCTGTGTTGATAGTGATGTTGCCGCCGTCGCCATTACCCCCAGCAGTCGCAGTAATGATACTGTCACGTAATTGTAAGTCACCAGAGTGTAAGAAAATGTCGCCTCCTTCGCCCTTGGTGCCGCCTTCTGTGCCAGCTGTGATAGTACCTCTGTCTAGATTGATACTGTCTGCGTTGATTCGGAGGGTTCCTGCATTTCCTTGTCCTGGCTGAAAGTTGAGATTTTTTGGAATTTTTTCACCACCAATATTTACTCTCCCACCATCAGTGACAGTTAATCGTTCTGCTTCGATTGTCAGATTTCCGGCCTTTCCAGTTCCTCCAGTTCGAGCTGATATTCTGCTAGGAGAATTACCAGTTAATGACTTTCCGGTTACTTGCACTTCTTTGTCAGCAGTGATAGATACGTTGCCTCCCGAACCCTGCCCAAATGTGCCTGATGATATCACTCCTCCAGAGCGTAGACTTAACCGCGCAGTTTCAATCTTGATGTTACCGCCAGAACCGGTAGATCCTCGTTGGGCCAAACTTGTTATGGAACTGCCTGCATTCGCTGTTGGTTTTCGCAGCACTTCTACTGAATCATGAGCTAAGACCTCTATGGAACCAGCATTTCCGAAGCCATACGTACCAGCAGCGATCCCTGCTCCATCCCGGACATTTAACCGCCCAGTTTCAATATTGATGTTGCCACCAGATCCGGTAGCTCTTGGGTAAACTAGGCTCGATATACCAGTGTTGAAAAACGAATCAACTTCTGTTAATCCTACAAGGTTCACTGAATCTGAAGCATTAATTTTCAATGTTCCTCCCGTTCCTGCTCCTAATGTGCTGGACTCAATCTGAGAACCACCGTCTAGCATTAGCTTCATGGCTTGTATTTGTATATTGCCACCACCATTTCCACTGGCATCAACTGCTGCTGCTCCAGACAACTGGATCTCTCCAAAGGCTGAGATGCTTGAATATCCCAACGTCCAGCCTTTATCTGTAGGAATCAGGTTGACCAAACCCGCTCCAGCCACGCTGCCTAATTCAATCTGTCCCCCTGTTGTTTTAAGCGTTCCACGTGAGAGTACTATATCACCACCCACCAAAGCTAAGGTTTGATTTGGCTGCACGCGCAAACCAGAACTAGTATCTATGAGGTCTGAAGTTTTTCTTATACCTTGGCCGTCTCCAAAGACGCGAATATTTCCAGGATTTGTCCCAAATCCTAATCCCACAGGCACGCTCACTGTCAACAACGGTTCTGCACCACTAAGGGGTTTAGCATCGAAGGAGATGCCATCAGCAAATTTAATATTACTAGCAGTAGTGCCGAAAAACGAGCCGCCAATGTTCAGTGAAGCATTCGGCCCAAAAATAATCCCATTGGGATTAATAAGAAATACGTTGGCTATGCCGTTAGCTCGAATTAAACCATCAATATTAGATATTGAGCTACCCGTCACTCTTGTCAAAATGTTTTGGATATCTGGGGCATTTTTGAAGTAGACTGCGCTTCCTGTGGGTACAGAAAACTGTCCAAAGCTATGGAACAAATTGCTTCCGACTTGGGTTCCTCCCGTTATCGCACTGGTATTATTACTCTCTCGTGTGACGCTGGAGTTGACTCTTAGGGTTACATCGGGAACAATTTGTGCCGCAATTGGCTCCCAAGGCAATAGACAAAACAAGGTGCTGCCCTTAATAAGCCAGGATAAAGCTTTTGTCATAAATCATGGTAAAAGTTTCTCGGTTGGTCTCTGAATTATTTTTAGTACAGACTTGCACCCTACACCCGAATGATTACCAATTATACAGATTAATAGTAGCGGTAGCGTCTTGTCAAATTGGATTGGAGACAGAGGCTTTTTCTCTAGTGGTAAAACTGTTAATATTTTCTAAAATCCGAGCGAAAGCGATCGGGAGCAAAATACGTTTGTGGATTTATCAGTGATGAACAGAAAACGTAGTGAGTCCTTTAATGAAGTTGCAGAAATCTATGATGCAGCACGCCCTAGCTATCCATCTCAACTGATTGAAGATGTAATTGAGATGGCTAATCTTCCAGATTCAGCTTCAATTTTAGATATTGGAACAGGGACAGGTAAGGGAACTGTTCCATTTGCTGAAAAGGGCTATACTATCTGCTGTTTAGAGCCAGGTGAAAGACTGATTGCAATAGCATCTCAAAATATGCGTTTATATCCAAAGGTGACATTTGAGACAGTGACTTTAGAGGATTGGAACTTACGCCCAAAAGCCTTTGATTTAGCAATATCTGCTCAAGCCTTTCATTGGGTAAATCGTGAAAAAGGGTATCCAAAAGTTGCACAAGCTTTAAAAGAAAAAGGTTATATTGCGTTTTTTTGGAATTTCTCTATTTTACCCGATACTTTAATATTTCAGGCGCTAAAAGAAACGTTTACAAAATATGTATCTACAACAATATCTAATGCTAAACCATCCTCAGTTGAATCACTAATAAAAAAAAGACAAAACTGGATATTAAATAGTTTTTGTTTCAAAAACCTAGTGATAAAACAATATCCTTGGTCTATTGATTATGATGCAGAGCGATATCTAGGTCTTCTGAAAACTCAAACTGCTTATCAAGAATTTACTGAAACTGAAAAGCAGGATTTTTCTGATGCTATTATACAGATATTAAATGTTCATGGGGGATATGTTACTAAACCCTATTTATCAGTTCTTTTCTTTGCTCAAAAAATTTAAATAAGCCCTTTCATTCTAAATAAAACTAAATATCGACTGTGGATTACAACTCATCTCAAACCCGATACGGAAAAACTACGGGTTTTAACCTAGATGAGATTTATATAGTCATCCAAAATGCAATACTCGCTGTCAAATAATCAATCATTAGCCGTTGTTTTACCCGTGTGTTAAGAGGGTATTTTCTAGAATAAGCTGAAATTGAATTCAGTTGTCAGAAGTCAGAAGTCAGAATTGAATTCAGGCTCCTGACTTATAAAGTATTTCTTGTTAATCGTGGTATTAGACTGATTTTCGTCAAAGTATTCTTTCATCGGTGCAAAATATAAAAAGTAATGAAAAACCTCATCCTTTAAACAGGTTGGGGGCATAAATAAAAACTCTATATTCCATGATGACACAATTCAATATTTGTTCGACTGCTGTCAGTTTGGAGGTGCGGCAATGAACAAACCACCATCTAGACGCAAGAAAGTTATCCCTGCGGTATCTGGCGAACCAAAACCAGCAAGCGACTCTGCAAAAAAAGATCCTTCTTCGCACGAAAATCCAGCTTCAGCAACGATTACGGTTACTGCTGTTGAAATAAGAGAGTTGACCGAGGAAGAGCAAAGCGAACGCCTGCATTTAGAGCGCCGTGTGGAACGTGCATTTTTGTCAGCGGGTCAGGCGCTGATGGAGTTGCGGGATCGCAGATTGTACCGTTCCACGCACCAGACTTTTGAGGAGTATTGCCGCGATCGCTTCAATTATAGTCGTGATGCAGCGTACTTAAAGATTTCGGCTACTGTGGTTTATGAGAATCTTCAAAAGTTTTTGCCGACCATTGGTCGGCAAATTCCAATGCCGACCAACGAACGACAATTGCGGTTTTTGGCGAAAGCAGAGTTGGAACCGGCTGTGCAAGCGGATGTATGGCAACAGGCAGTAGAGCAAGCTGGGAATAAGATTCCATCTGGTCGCATAGTGAAAGATATTGTAGATAGGATACGTGAAAGCACGAAAGTACCCAATCCTTACCATATTGGTGAAATTTGCATTCTTCTGCCCAGAGATAATCCAGACTTGAGGGGTAAAGCGGGTTATTGGGGAGTGGTAACTCATGTTGGCGAATATAGTTATACAGTCCAGACATGGGACGGCGACTACACTGTAAAAATCGAACACCTGAAGTTACTGGAATTGCTTGATGAAGATTGCCAATTCATGCAGCAGTTATGTGTGAGATTACGGCAGTTGCATCAAGTGGCCAGCCGTGACTCTTCTGTGGATTGGCTGTTGCAGGGGTTGGGAAAACAAGCCAAACCTTATCTGTCATCCTTGCAGGCAAAGCTGCTGGCGGCTGTTGAAAGGGAGTACAAAATCGAGTGGAAGCAACAAAAATGATGGTGCAGCGAGGAAACAATAATTTAATGCAACGAAGTTTACTTATCGAGTTTAGTTTCAAATATTTCTCGCCACAATTCAAATTCTGGACAATTACACCAAAGGGTAACGAACCCATCAAAAAGTTTAATTCCTGAATTTTGAACTCCCCTTGGGAGAACTTGGATCAAGATAGGAATATCCAAATCACATTTCCAATTTTCTATTTCTTTTTGAATTTGGGCAATAGTGTCTTGATGGAATCCTCGGTCGTTGTTAGAACATTGAACAAGTAAACATCCACTATCAGAATCTTTGACTCGCTTGAGCGAGAAATTAATCTGCGTCCACATTGATTGGACTTCATTGAAAATATTAGGCAAGCCATAGTGATTGCCTAATATTGCCTTTCGGCGTTTCGATTCACCCATAAGTCCCCCTCAGCAATACAAATTTTGACAAGGATGACGAAGAAGATAAGAAATCTCCTGACGACGAGTAAGCTCAATAGCGCTCAGACTAACCCTCTGGGGGTTATTAATTACTAATACTATTGTAACAATAAATCAAGGGTTTCAAATATTTTGCAGTTGCAAGGATTGAGGAAGCAAAGCAAACCAAACCAAACCTTATCTGTCATCCTTGCAGGCTTTGCTGCTGGCAGCTGTTGAGAGAGAGTACAACCTTGTGTGGAGACAGCCAAAGTAAACTTGATCGTTAATGCAATAATTCAAAAATTACCTTATTGCATGAAAGCGGTAACGCGAATGCGAACTGCGTCTGGTAGAGTTGCCATGCCGGCATGGCCTATCGCTTCAATGAAAGAATAGAACTCAATACTTGTTGCAATTGATGAGGTTAAATTTAAAAAGCCCCGATAAAAGTTCAGGGCTTTGCTTTATATGCGGTTTATTAAATGCCAGCCGAAAATTAAAATTTGTGCCAGCGCCTTTCTATAGAATTAATCATCCCTGAATAGCTTGATTAAAGATAGCGGAGAACTACCCATTTTACCTGTTTTACCTGGGTAGTCATTTAATAAAGTCAAAAGATTTGGATATATTTTTACTCTGCAATGGCTGGCGTACCCGCCATGAACTGGTAGCGTTCGTCGAACGCGAGTGCGTCTCGTAGAGAAGACGTGCCGAAGGCATTGCCTGTCGAACGCGAGTGCGTCTCTGAAAGAGAAGAGAAGGTATCGCTTGCAGGTAAAATTCCTCTGCGGTATGGTATTTGGTTAAAGCAGGGCAGAGATGAGTAGAGAATGAGGAGTGTCCTTTTATAGCCGCCATAACTGGACAGTTGTTGTTCTATATATCTCAATACGGTTCAGTTAAGCAAATTTATCGTATTTACTCAGGTCAACACTATTCCCAAACCTCGCAAATTGGCGAAGGTATTGACAAAGGCTTTAATTGTTTTCGGAGATGTCTATGAGACAGCCAGCGAATCACAGCTTTTTGGAGCATCGTCTAGAATGTTCAATTCAACTGTGTTAACAGAATTGGGAATCTCTGATTTGCTCAGTAGAGCGTTCCAGTCAGATGAATAGGTGCGACGTTTTTTAACCAGCTGAGTCACAGTATCATAAAACACCACACTCTTAATGTCATCAGTCCCTGTGTAAGTATTGTTATGAACAATATAAGCGGGTTCCGGAACTCTGGGGAGTGGGCCTGGAAGAACTCGTTGAATCTGTCCAGTTACCTCAGGGTTTCTGGACGGCTTTTGAAAATCACACAAAATCGAGAAATACCAACTATATTGTTTGCCAACTTCCAGGGCTTTTTCTTTGCTTGGCAGTGTCAATCCGGCAATGATACCTGGATTTTTAGAAACCTGAGATTTTTCTGAAGCCTGAGGAACTTCGGCATAAATAGGGGCTTGAACAAGATGCCTGTTTTCATCTAACAGCACAAATTTTGCTGATTTTATTGAAGAGTCGTAAGGAGGAAGATAAAACCAAAATGTTGGATAACCCTCAACCGTTTCTCCCACTTTTTCTGTAGATATGGGGTCTGATTTCAGCTTTGTATCAGGCGCAAGGGCAATTAAAGATGCAAGCTCTTCGGCAGCGCAGGGTCCCCGCCTGACCCCGCCTTTACTCATGAAACTACTCTTCTTGCTGTAGGAACAGAAAATAATAAAGAAACAATCTGCCGCCTGTACCGGTGGAACCCACATTGCGAAACTGCTAAGAAAAAAAGTGAGGGTATAAATAACAATACTAATCCAGGAGAGTAATTTAGTAAGAATCATAATGGTCTGTTGTTAATTAGTAAGGTTACAGAAAACATTTGCAAGGCTGCTCACACTCATTCAGCCTGGACTTTTAGCAACATTTATCTTTCTTCTAGAACCGCCTTGTCGAAGTCTAAATGTCTTGAAAGCTACAACTCCAGCCGTGCCGACTAGAGCGAAAATATTTGGTACAAGAGGTATCCAGCCACTTTGATAGGCAAAGATGACATAGCAGATGCCTACCAAGCTTGTGAGAGAGGCTGCACCCATCACCCATTGCATAGGTTGTCGAAATCGCCAAACAATTAGCCCACCCACTGGAGACCAGACACCGATCCAAAGCACGTCAGCCCAAACAGGCCACCACCAAATTAATGGGCGTTTATCTAATACTGCGCTGACAATCTGGCTGACCATTTGCGCCTGAACGATCAGTCCGGCTAATGGGCCGTAAGGCGTAGGTACATAGTCTGCACTAACCTCGCTATCAGCACCAATGATGACAATCCTATCCTTAACCTTTTGCTCAGAATTTTTGTCATCTAAGCGCAGAAAGTCTTCAAGACTGATTTTTTCACCGAAATTCTTAGGAGTTCCCTCAGAAGAGCGATAATTGAGTAATAGCTGGGCTGTATTAGGTTCAGATAGATTCCCTTGATATCCTCCAGCAAGACCTTTGAGTCGTTTTATATAAGTCTTGCCAAATTGTAAATCACTAGCATATTTTCCTTGCAATGTCGTCAAAGGTTGGTATGGTTTAGCTTTTTCTTCTACCTCCAAATAGCGAAGGGCGATCGCAAAGTTAAAAGAATGTTCGGTAGGACAAAATTTCTCCTCTATGACTGGATTGAGTAAAGGTTGACGGCGCGTAACATCACTGTCTATAAAATTGCTAAAGCCCACGCGCTCTGAAATTTTGTCTCTTATTTCTACAGGATATCTTTGACCAATCTGGTTATTAGTGCCTTCCGGTGATGTACATATACCAACTAAATACTTGTTCTCCCCCAAGAGAACAGCTAATTCCTTTGTTCTAGCGGGGAAATCCCGCAACAAATCTAACCCGATAACGCGGGGTTGATTCTTCTGCAACTTCTTCAAGAGCCTTTCGAGAGATGGATCTTTCAGAACACTGCTTTGTCCTTCCTCCTTACGGTTGCCTTGTTCCCGAATATCATTATCATTGACTGCAATAATCAAGAATCGTTTATCCTGCCCTTCGCTGGGTTTAAGCCGCATCATTTGATCGTAAGCAGCCAATTCTAGAGGCTGCATAATTCCCAGAATACGTACCACTGCAACTACTGCTGCCATTGCAAAACTTGTTTTTAGTACAGTAGGAAGCTTCAGTTGACGGCGGGGTAACTCTTGACTGGCTTGAATAAACGCTTTTTCATCCTGGCTGAAGGCATCGGGAGCCTCCTGTAGATAGGCTATAGCTGTTTGCAATAGCCCACCGCGCAACAATTCCCCGTCATCCTGACTTTCTTGCCATCGTTTAATCGTGGATCGGAGCTGCTGTTGAAGTTTGAGGCGAGGTCTGCTTTCGGTTAACCAGCTCTGTAACAGTGGCCAGTGGAGGATGAGGGCTTCATGGGCAACCTCTACTTCATCGCCCTTTGCGATCACTAATCGGGCATTGGCTAATTTTGCCACCAGGTTTCTGGTTTGATTCAGGTTACTACTTTCTGTTACCAGTTGATTGCGTGTAGCTCGCCTGCGTGTATCCTTAGGTTGATCCTCCCGATTCGACGGGTCAAAATCCTCATCGACACGGGTTAACTGCTCGAAGACGTGCCTGACTTGTTGTTGTTCATTCGGTGTCAGGTTCTTGTAGAACTCGTTAGCAGTGGTGGCGATCGCCTGCTGCACTCCCCCAATCGCATTGTATTCGTCGTAGCACAACCATCGTCCCCGCCGCCGCTTCCATAGCTCCTGCAAAGCATATTGCAGCAACGGCATCGCACCAGGTTCACCCTCGACATCAGCTAAAATAGCATTACTCAAGCCCGTTTCAAACTCCAGCAGCACCTCGTCTGCCTGCATTTTCATCGCTTTACCCAATTCAGCTGATTCCATCGGGCCAATCAATTTTTGCCGCTGTTCGATCCGCTGACTTAATTTGCGGAAACGAGTACACTCACCCAAAAAATCTGTCCGTAGGGTAATAATGACTTTTTGCTGTTGAGCCAGATCCAATAAGCGATCGATGAAAGAATTTCGCTTGTCTTCATCGGTACAGAGGGTAAACAGTTCCTCAAATTGATCGACCACGAACACGGCAGATTCCTCACCTACTACACTGGATCGGCTGGCTTCTAGCTGATCCAGGGGTTCGCTGGTTGGCGTCAGATAGGCTAACTTTAAGGCTGGCTCTTGCTGCTGGAGTTGCGGAATTAACCCGGCTAACACGGCTGAAGATTTACCACTACCTGAAGGGCCTAACACAGCTAAGAAATTGTCTTTAACTAGTTCCTTTTGGAGCGATTTAATCAGCTCATCCCGGCCAAAGAAAAACTTGTGATATTCTACTCCAGCAAAGGAGGATAAGCCTGGAAAAGGACATTCAGCCTTGTATGCAGGGGGTTCTTTACCTAGGGCAGCTAAGGCATCAAAGCTAATTTCCAGCACCTGCTCGCAGAGATAGTTGAGTTCCTTTAGTGCCTGCTTACGTTTATCCAGACCACTGCTAGATTCGGCTCCCCGAAAAGTTTTCAGAGTTTCCTTCTGTAGATTGAAACTCTCTTTCAGCTTTGTGGCTTGGGGAGCACGAGCGTCAATTAGCTTTTGAAACTCTGCGATGGCAAACTCGATCTCTGCATCGGTCAGTTCTCGACCTTCCAAGCGATCGCTGAACAAGGGCCGTTCCCCCAGGCGGCTGAACAAGGCTGGAACCACAATATCACGGCGACTTCCCAGACCGGCTGTTGCCTCCTGTAGTGCCAAATCTACTTCACCTGACTCTCTCAGCCGCTGATAAAAACGCTGTCCTAGGGCCAAGGCGGTTTCAATACTGACCTTACGGGTCATCGCAACCACAGCAGGCATAGCTAAGTCTCGCACCAATCGCTGGGCTAATCCTCCTAAGGCTCGTTCTGCTCTAGGATCAGCACTCTCGCAAGTAGAGAGAAAGGTCAAGTGAGGGAGTCCATTTTTCCCGCCGATTTGACCTAGCCGTTTCAGTAAATCTTTCCCATATACTAGCTCTACTTGATTTTTGTCAGTTGCCCAGTAGAGACCAGTATCACCCTCGCCATCTGTCATCAGTCTGCCGTGGCAGACAATATGGAGCAGGGTGTAAGGTTGTTGAGCGTTGGTTAATTGTTCACAGAGTTGGTCAAGTGTGGGCGCACCGATTGCCCCATCAACCTTATTAGCCAGCACATCGCAAGGAATTTCTCCCAACGCCGATCTCACAGCTGCTACAGTTGTCTCGATATTGAAAGGGGCTAATTTGAATTGCTCTGAATTTTCTGGTGAAGCCACCAGTATCAGCGCCCGCAGATCGCGCCGCGCGATGGGGGGAAAGCGGCGATCCAGACTCGTTGGAATATATTGGGAAAAGGGCAATCTTTGATCAAGGGCTAAGTGATTCCAAGCACCAGACTGAATGGGGACGCAGAGCCTTTCCCAATGCAGGGTTCTCAACGGATCTTTTTTGTCTACTTCAATTGAGAGCAAAACTCTGAGACAATCTGGAGTCTTACTACGAGATGTGATTAAGGCATCCCGGACTTCTTCTTTAAACAGCCGCTTGCCCAAGAGTGTGCCATATTCTTCTGCTTCGTCTTGTAGCTCAATTAACTGATTAAACTCATCCACACTGAACCGAAAAGTGCCTTCTGCGTGGATGGTTAGCCCATCTACAGATCTAAATTTGGTAACAACAGGCCAGGCATCTTCAAACTTTCTCTGGATGGCAATCTCAAATGTGCTCATGAGTCAACCTTCCTTAATTGAGTCATTATCCGATTGATAAATTGCCATGCCACGGGAAGTACCAAGATCAGCCCACCTGGCACACTGACAAGGACAGACAATTTGAGCGCGGTTTGAACTGCGATGTGGAAAATTTGCAATAAAGCATCTCTGGAAGCCAAAGCTAGAGACAATGTGCGTTGATGTAGGCTGACCTGTGTGGCACTCAATCCCGTTTGCCAGATGCTAGCAACATTTGTTAACCAACCAACCGAAGTTTGCGCCAGGGTTTGACCTTCCACTTGGGTTTCTATCCAGGCATAATGGGCGACTACCTGCAACAATCGTTCTATGAAGGGTTGGAACTGCTCAAATGTCCGATGTGGAAACGCAGCAATCTCTTCCCCAATTCCAAAACTGGTGGGCATATCTGGTTTTTGAATCGCTTGCAGAGATGCCAACAGTTCACGTTCTGGCTGTGGTTGTGCCTCGTCAACTGAGACCAGATCGAAAGCTAGATCAGGCTCAGAAGCGATAGTGTGAATTAGCCGATGCACCCGATCAATCGCTGTTACTAGTGCTTTCTGGGATTGGCTGAGTATCTCTTCGCTATGGGTTAGGTGTAAGGTTGCCTTGCTTAGATCCGAGGGAAAATTGGCTCGCCATAAAGGGGCATTTATAACCGTCTCGGAATTCAATGTAAAATTAACGGCTGCATCTGTTGTTCCAGGATTAGTTGCCCACAAGCCGATCACATCTGGGATGGTTTCTGCTAGGGTTGGATCAAAGAGTTCAAAAATAGGTGATTGTCGGCTCCAATTCACAATTACACCACCTTAAACACTTTCAGCAGGTCAGTTACGGTGGAAACCGTTATCTTGAGTAGTTCTGTTCGATGGGTTCGAGCTTGGCTAACAGCTTCTTGGTGGATTTTCCCCAGAGTTTCATCCAGCTTGCCCTCCTTTTCTTGTAAGCAGACAAAGGTATCTCCATTGAGATTAATGCGGGTCAGTGCTTGGAGTTTTGCTGTTCCCTCAAATTGTTTAGACGATGGGTTGTAATGTACACCACTGAGATCATCGCTAGTGTAGGTGGACACCTCCAAGCTGGAAGTTTCATCGATCGCCTTCTGTAAGGATTTACTCAGTTGGTCAGAGAACTGTTGCAGTGCATCCATCAATCGCTGCTGGGTTTGCTTCAAGGCAGGGGCATCAAATAAGCCGTAATCTTGTACTGTAGACTCGGTTATCGTTACCTTTTCGATCATGCTCACAGACTCCTTTGCTAAAGCTTCTGGGGATAGTGCTGCCGGTAGGAACACTGGTTCAATGGTGGGACGTTCAAAAGCGTTAAAGGGTTGATTTCCCACCACCAAGCGCACTGCGGGATCGCCAATGACGGCATAGCTGCGGGCATCATTATTAGCTGTCCACATCCCTGCCAAGCTCAAAGCATCGGTATCCTTACCAAACTTAATCTCTTCCAGCTCGGCACTCAGATCGGAGGAAAGCTCGGCATAGCGCTCGTTAAAATATTCTACCGCCGACCCCACCGGATGTCCTTCGAGTAAGCGCTTTAATGTACTTTGGAAAACGCTCAATTGTCGGCGCGATTGTTCAGAACTGCGAATGTCTGGCCAGGAAAAAGAGTAACCCCAGGCTCGTTCCACATGGCCAATCACCGCCAGTGCGCCGCCTTGGGGATGACTGAGTAATCGTTGGGGCAGCCGGGCAACAAACGCTTGGGGAGCGATCGCCGATCGTCCGGTACTGTTTCCTCCAGCTAGGTTGCTTCGATGGGCAAAGTCATCCAGTTTGGGCGTGCCTGCCCCGTAACAAGCGAAGTGAAAGGCAATTAAACCGAGCAATCGCGCTTCGTCACCGACATCACTTGCACTGAAGTAGAAGTCTTCTGGAATTGCACTGCGCCACTGGGAACCTGGCCAATCCTGACAAAGCAATGCGCCCTGATGCGGGGCTTGGCGAATATCTCCGTTAGGAAACCCCATCCCATGACTGGCGGTAAACAGTAATCCTGGGGTAGCATTCCCGCCTAGTAATTCACCTAAGCGGGCTTTAGTAGCTTCTTCTCTCAGTATTGACTGCACTTCCCAGCCTGGTTGCTCTTGAGCGATCCATTCGGCTAGGGGTTGAACCAGATGAGCAGCACTCAGTTGTGTGGCTTTATCTTCGTGATTGCAGACACCGAAGAAACTGGCGCGACGCGGCAGTGAAAAGTAACCCGTTTCCGCTTTTACGACACTACGAGCATACTGGGCATACTCCTGGGGTTTGTCGAAGCAAATTCGACCTACGGCATATTGTACATCAAGTTGATACTGAAAGCGATAGGGAATGGTTTCGGGATCGCCCACGATCAGTAGATAATAGGGCATTTTGTCCGGATCGGCCGGCCCTGGTCCGACGCCATACCGGGCTAAAAACTGATTTTTTGATTCACCGGGACGATAGAGGTATTCCTGGTAGTATTTCTCGTTATTCTGGGTTGCTTGCGTTTGCCGATGCTCTAATAATTCCCGTAGCGCTTCCTTAATGGCTGGATTCGGCCCTTTTGCCTCTGGGTCAAAGGCAAAGATTACCCCCCAGCCGGTTTCTGCCAAATTTTTGGGATCAACGCCCTCAATCGGGGCAAAGTCTGGTTCCAAACCTTTAACATGACGATCTTTACGCTGGAGTTCTCTCAAGTGTGCTGGGTCAAATTCTTCACCCTGAGCAATTTGAGCGACCTGCTCAGGACTCAGCGCTGGGAGGAGATACTCACCAGTAGCACCATCGATACCATTGAAATAGAGATGTTCTTCGAGCATTCGCGTCCTCCATTAGTCATTTTAGATGGGGCTAAACATCAGCTAGAGCCAGTTTCCAATGAGCAGGAAGGGTGCCCAGTAACGGGGGTGCGTATAGGGGCCATCCTGTGCTTGTAATAATGCCAGTTGGGCTTGACGCAGGGCTTCCGCGCGGCTTGTCTGGGTTTTAGTGATGGCCTTGTAGAAGTTTTTGATAAACGTTTGACTGGATTCGTCATCCAAGCTCCAGAGAGAAGCGATCGCACTCCGCGCACCAGCTTTAACAGCCGTTCCGGCAATCCCCAGGGTGGCGCGATCGTCACCGGAAGCGGTTTCACAAGCACTCAAGATCAGCAGTTCAATGGCATCGGCTCGGTTGAGTTCTCGAGTGCGGAACATTGCATCAAAATCTTTTAACCGGACTTTGCCATCGGAAAGAAAGCTGCTGTCTTTGGTTGAGTTGCTACTTGCGGTTAAGATGAAGGTGTCCTCAGGGTTGGAGCTAAACTGTCCGTGGGTCGCGAGGTGAACAATTTGAAAGGGAGAATCATTGAATTTTTGGTTGAACAAATTGCGGGTAAATTTTTCATCCTGAATCAGAGTCGCTGTGACTCCCGTCGCGTTTTTGATCGCATCCAGCTCTTCCTTTACGTAGCTCAATTTGGCAAACTTAAACTTGTCCTCACGTTGATTCGGAGGATCGGTAAGGCTAGCTGCCAATACTTTTAAGCCGTCCTTCGGGAGTGGGTGAGGGTTACTCAAATCCAATCCCAAAGCAACCGAAACCGCATATTTCTCAATCAGATAATGCTCTCCGTCATAAAGCGCAGTCATCGGGATATTACGGAATGGCCCATCCAGAACAAAGACAATCGTTTTAATCTGTGCGCTTTCTAACTGTTTCTGGGCAGGCTCAATGAGCCATTTGTAAATCTTCTGCCCGTTCTCTTTGATGGTATCAAAGGTATAAGACTCTTGCAAATCGCGCTGAAATTGGGCGATCGTAGCCTTAGCGGTTGCTTCAGGTAAATCGGTTCGATAGTGAAACAGGTTTTTACCGGGTAGCCTGACGATCACCTCAATGCGATCGCGAAAAATGATCGGAGAGAGGGTCGCGGTATGTGAATCGGGCTCATCTGTAATCTTGTCAATCTGTTGCAAGCTTGCTTCGGCACAGGGTTGCTGAAGGAAGTTTTGCAATTCGGTCACTTGCAGCGATCGCATAACCTCACGTGCTTTTTGCAGATTCGCATCATCTGCCTCTTTTGTCTCTTGGAGTTCTTTTGCTCCCGCAATTTTAGGTTGCAGCAGTAAATCGGCAAATTCCCGATAGGCTCGTTCTACCGGATGTTCTTCAAATGAGAATTTTATATCTGTGTTATCGAATGCCAAATCTGTTCTGAGCAATTGCAGGGTGTTGTAGGCTTCGTTGTAGTTCTTAATTGCCTGCTCTGGATTGTTTGTCCGTTCGAGACGACCTAATTGCCAAAACCAGCGATAGGCAATTTCGGGAGCATTAATCGTTTTGGCCAGGTTCAGCGCTTTAGTGGTGAGGCTCAACGCCTGGTTTGTCAGCTTGAGAGCATCATTGCTCTGCTGCTGTTGGGCATAGGCTTGACCCAAATAACCTAACGCATAGGATTCCCCTGTCCGATCGCGTAGTGTTCGGGCTTGTTTGACTGCAACTTCTAGAAGTTGAGCGGCTTGATTGCTGGCTTTGCTGTCTTTGAGTTTTGATGGCATCTGGTCTAGCCGCAGCAGATTGTATGCTAGTTGAATTTGTGCATAAAGGCCTATCCGACTAAGCGGCAGGCGATCGAGTTGCCCTTGAATTTGGGCTGCGATCGCCAAAACTTGCTGCGTTTGTTGGGTATTATCGGCATTAATCGGTTCATCATCAGACTGAGTAGCCAACAGCAGACTTTGTTGATTGGATAGGGCCTGAATTTTGCTAATTGGGGAGTCAGTATCTTGAGCCGCCCGCCGATAATATTCCAACGCCTGGCTTCGGTATGCTAGCACTTCCGGCTGAGGACATGGATTGGGTTGTAGCCGTTTTTGCTGTTGATAAATGGCGCGGTAGGTATTGCCTAGACTAATCTGGGCTTTGGTGATATCAACAGGAGACTGCAATTTTTGAGCCAGTTTTAACCCTTCCTCTAACACGGCTGCGGAGTTTTGAGATTGCTGCGACGTTTGGGGCTTTGCCGATTGATCTGCCTGTAAGCGCCCGATTAATCCCAAACTTTCGCCATAGTTGAGCAGAATGGCGAGCTGGAGGGGTTCCTCTGCTGATGGCAGTTTTTCATACAGTGACCCCAGCAGATTATTCGCTCGTTTGTAGAGACCGAGGGTTACTAATGCTTGGGACTGGTTGATTTGACTACGGAGGACACCGACTCGATCGCCTGCCTGTTGAAAAGCATTAGCGGCGAGTTGCCAGCTAGCGAAGGCATCTGATGCCTGCCCTTGGTCTAGTTGCAAGCTTCCCTGAATGGTTTGGGCTTCTGCCAAAATATGTAGCCGTTCGCCTGTCGCTCCTTGGATAGGTTGTTTCAGCAGTTGCAGACTTTGAGCGATCGCCGGATTGGCTTTGTCCCATATTCCTAGTTGCTGGTATGCCTGAGCCAGGTAGCTCAAGGTCATGGCTTGATGTAGGCGATCGCCCTCGGCGGCAAAGGCATCTGCTGCTTGTTGCCAAAGGGTGACTGCCTGTTCCAGTTGCCCTTTCTGGTAATTGGTTTTACCTTGCTGCACTAGGTCAAGGGCGGAGCTGGTTGACTGACTGGCTTGAGCGGGGAGATTACTTTGCGTTGATAAAGCGAGATCCCTGCTCCCCTGAAATAGAGGGGGAGCGAAATCAGGTGGATTGCGATCGGATAGAATTTGCTGTGCATTACTAGGAATGGAAATGAGGTTCAAAACCAGAATCAATAGAGTTGTACCTATTCCTAAACCCAAGAATCGTAATAAACGTTTCATCTGCCGTAAAAGCGGTAATTGCATGGTTAATTCCTTTTTAGGGCTTCAGGAGGCTGGAATTGGCTGGACAGGTGATGGGGTTCTGCTGGAGGTTTGATACAGTCGGGTTTGTGGATTGGGCAACTAGGCGAATCTTGCCATTAGGGGCAACAATCCATCCTTGGGCTTCGATGATGGGGTGGGGTGAGGTGCGGGGGGTGGTAGTAGCAGAGGTAGCAGGGCTGTTGGCGAGATTATTTGTGACTGTGGGGCTGCCTAGTTCGGTGAGGACGCGGGAACTGCGGAAGACATCTTCTGGACTGGCGGGGATGCCACTACGACCTGTAACTATAAATTTATTTTCATTCAAGGTAAACCGTTTACCAGTGGCACAACCCTGAGCGATGAGTTTTGAAGTGTCGGTTGGTACTAGGTTGAGTTCTCCCAGTCCCTGAGTGACATCTAGATCGAGTTCGTTAACACTGACGACACCATTCGATGTGGGATCGGTTTGCGAGATGGCAGTAATGTCATTTGTAAACAAATTATTGGGTGATAGTTGAGTAGGATCATTAGTCTCCAAACGCCGCGCTAAGTCATCTCGACTAAGGATATCAATCCAATACAAGTTGGTTGCATTAATTTCCACCACTCCACCACTACCACCGAAAGCATTTGCAAAAATATCATTATTTTCTCGTGGGGCAGAAACGATAAATGTGCTGTCAATTTTGATGTCTCCACCATTGCCACCACCAGATCCCTCTGTACCTGAACTGGTAGAAATCCTACTGCCGCGACGTAGCAGCACAATACCGGGATCAATTGTGATGTTGCCCCCATTACCGTTTCTGCTAGTAGCAGTCACAAAAGAATTGTCAAGAGTGATGCGATCGCGGGCATTAATGAAGATACTCCCTGCCTCAATTTTCTTATCTGTATTAATATTTGTGGAATCAACAGACTCATTGGTTGTAATTTTAGAGTTATTCAGCAGCTTAAAAGAACTTAACGAGCCTTGGATAACCGATTTTCTATCAATATTTAGCGTAAAAAAACTTAACGAGTCCTCTTGGGTAGTAATTGATTCTCGATTAAGATTCAATTCGGTTCCAATCAAAATTTGTCCCTTATTACCTTGGCTAGAGACTTCGCTGTTATCTTGAATCAAAACCTGATCGCGGGCATTAATGAAGATACCCCCTGCCCCAATTTGAGGATCTATATTAGGCTTTTTTGTAGGATCAGGAGAGTCATTAGTTGTAATTTTAGAGTTATTCAGCAGCTTAAAAGAACTTAACGAGCTTTCTTGGAATCGAATTGATTCTCCATCATCAACATTGAGTTCAGTTCCAATAAAAATCCCTCCCAAATTACCTTTGCTGGAGACTTCGCTTCCATTTTCGATCAAAACTTGATCGCGCGCATTAATAAAGATACCCCCTGCCTCGATGTCAGGATTTTTATTAAGCGTGGAATCAGGAGAGTCATTGGTTGTAACTTTAGAGTTATTCAGGGTAAAAGAACGTAGCGAACCTTGGGTAATTGAACTATCATTCAATTCGGTTCCAATGAAAATTATTCCATTATTACCCTTGCTGGAGACTTCGCTGTTATCTTGGATTAAGACTTGATCGCGGGCATTAATGAAGATATTCCCTGCCTGAATTTGAGGAGCTATATTAGGCTTTGTAGGATCAGGAGAGTCATTGGTTATAATTTTAGAGTTATTCAGCAGTTTAAAAGAATTTAGTGAACCTTGGGTAATTGCACTATCATTCAATTCGGTTCCAATTAAAATTATTCCTTGATTACCCTGACTGGAGACTTCGCTTACATTTTCAATCAAAACCTGATCGCGGGCATTAATGAAGATACCCCCTGCATTACCATTACCCGAATTAGTTGTTGTAATTTCAGAGCTATTCAGTGTAAAAGAACTTAACGAGCCTCCGGTAGTTGATTCATCAGAATTCACATTGGCTCCAATAAAAATCCCTCCAGAATTACCCTGGCTAGAGACTTCGCTTTTACCTTGGATCAAGACTTGATCGCGGGCATTAATGAAGATACCCCCTGCATTACCACTACCCAAATTACTTGTTGTAATTTTAGAGTTGTTATTCAGCGTAAAAGAACGTAGCGAACCTTGGGTAATTGAACTATCAAAATTCAATTCTGTTCCAATTAAAATAGCACCAGCATTACCGATTACTCCTTTTCCTACATTACTAAGGGCAAAACCCTTGTCAAAGGTGACAGAATTGTCAGCAACAATCGTTATTCCTCCAGCATTACCCCGTCCAGCAGGAAGACCTAAATTTTCATCTTCTCCACGAACCAGGGTTTGCAGTTGAGCGCCACCTTTTACCGTTAGTGTTCCGGTTTTGATGCCTATAATACCAGCATCACCAGTTACGCCTTTTTCAATAGTGCTAAAGGCAGAACCACCGTCAAAGGTAACAGCATTATCAGCAACAATCTTTATTAACCCGGCATTACCCTTTCCACGAACTATAGTTTGCAGTTCCGATCTACTCTTTACATCCAGTGTTCCGGTACTAATGTTAATAGCACCAGGGATCTTCGACACCCCTCCTGCTTCTGTTGAACTGAGGATTAGGCTTCCCCTTTCGAGAGTTACAGTAGTACCCTTATCAGTAGTTGAAAAGGGCAAAATACTTATGCTTCCGGGATTGCCAATACCAGCACTGTTGGAACTAAGCACAGCCTTATTTAGAGAAACAGAGCCAGCACCAGCACTGTTAGTGAGGTTAATAGTAATGTCTCCAGCTTTCCCTGATGCTCCATTTAACCCAGTTGTGCCAGTTTGCATTTCAGTGGAAATTGCTGCATCCGTCATCAAAAGCGAATTAGTGGTGATATTAACATCACCACCGTTCCCCTTTGTGGGAACGGTATCTCCCGTTGGGGGACTTTGCACAACACTTTGTATGGCACGACGATTTAAATTGTCATTAGTTAATTTTATTGATTGTGCTGTGATATTAATTGCACCTGCATTTCCATTGTTGGTAGTACTGTTATCTATAAAACCGCCATTACTAACCTCAAGGGCACCAGTTTCAATATTAATGGTTCTAGCATTTCCAGTTCCAAAAGTTTTAGCAGCGATTCCTGCATCACCGCCATTTTTATTTCCTAGATCATTTTTACCAGTTATTTTTAATGATCCACCAGAAATAGTAATCTTGATATTTCCTCCTGTGCCTAAATCACTTGCTCTGCTAGGTGCTCCCGCTCCATTACCTACTGTGCTAAAGATTCCAGTGATTCCCCCTTTTCCATCTGTCGGACCCTCGATTGTCATGTTTTTGGCAGTAACAATAATGTCTCCAGCTATTGTGTTTTCACTGGTAGACTGTTGGAGGAAGGTATTAACTTGTCCTCCATTTTTTAGAGATAGTAAAGAATCTGCGCTGATCGTAATGTCACCACCTTTTTTTCCATTGGGTGCTAACAGATAAACCACAGATTGAGAGTTTTCAGAATTATTCCTATCAATAGAAATATTGTCTGCTTTAAGAGTTAAATTGTTGGGAGTTGTAGTAGAAACTTGAGCTTTAACATCAATATTATTAGTCGCTTGCAACGTAAGGGAGCTATTAGCTAGGAGAGTGGCAATTACATCTGCCCCAATCGTCTGATCGCCAGGGTCTTCCGTAAAACTCCATATCCCATCCGCAGCATTGGGTGGATTAGGGCCAGTACCAGGAACTATCGTGATATTAGTTGGGTCGAGCAGCAATGTTCCAGTTTTACCAACAATTGCTGAAGTATCCACAAATCCCTGAAAGCTGAGATTTTTTGCTCCGCTAACCTCTACAAATCCACCATCCCCAGCCTGAGTTCCTCCATTGGCACGAATATTTCCATAAAAGCGAGTTGTGCCATCAGCCCAGACAATTACCTTGCCACCATTCCCATCAGTTTTGGCATTTGCATTAATGGCTGCATTGGGACTGACATAAGTTTGAGCCGCATTCGGAACCGTCCCCTGTCCTTTATAGTCGCCACCAATCAACACCGTTCCCCCTGCTGTAGGGCTAGACACATCCACAAGGGCATTCTCTAACAGGGCAACGCGATCGCCCAATACCTGCACTGTTCCTGCCGGTGCTGTCAGCGTCCCCGTACTCGTCGTAGTCCCACCCAATAGCGTCAGGTTCTGCCCCTGTGTCACTGCTAAATTACCGGCATTCGTAATCGTTGATCCCGATGGTCTCGCCCCAAACTGCACCCCTGGCACTAAATTCACTGCCAACAACGACGGAGCCTGGGGATTTATCGCGCTATACTCACTACCATCAGGAAACTGAAAACTACCCGCCGTTGTCCCCACAAAGGAACCGCCAATATTCAGACTGGCATTGGGGCCAAACACAATCCCATTCGGGTTGAGCAGATACAGATTAGCAATGCCATTCGCTCTAATCAAGCCATCAATATTCGACATTGACGAGCCAGTAACCCGCGTCAGGATATTTTGAATCTGAGCGGCATTGTTAAAATAGGCTTCCCCACCCGTGAGGATAGAAAACTCGCGGAAACTGTGAAACAGGTTTGCCCCCCTCACCGTACCGCCATTAATTACCGTGCAGCCAGCACAGCTTCCTGGTGACACCTGCGAGTTTACCGGTAGCGTGTTGTCAGGCACAATCTGCGCCTGCACTGGACTAAGGCTGGTCAGAAATGCGATGGACAAAACCCCGCTGTAGGCGATCGCATTGCTGACTGCAAACCAGGTTTTAAGTGTATTTTTTAACATTAACTTTGTTTTTTAATCTGAGATTTTGCAAGACTTTACAGGCTTTGTTTTTTTGAAATAATGCAATTACTGAAATACTTAGTAACCATTCGCAGAGGTCGATCGTTCGTTGAAATGCTAAAGCTGTTGTTTAGCAAGCATTGGAACTGATTTATTATATCTGCTAATAGTACCTACAAAATGTCTACAAAAAAAGTTACAAAACAGTATAGCACCGTTGACTATTTAAAATTAATCGAAGAAAATCTAATCTAGACTGTTTATTGTACTGTTTGCGTGTGATTTCATATCGAATATTTTTCCTTGCACTGTAAACTGTTACGATAATTATTTATTACGTTACTAGTATTTATTCTTCTAAAAAAAATATTCATCGTGTACTAGACAGAATAAATATTGGTGAGAAGCTAAATATCTAGCAATATTTATTAACCCAGCTTTTATCGTATTAATGCTTACAAGTGTGATAAAAATTTACCAGAAAATTTTTCGTAAAGCGCAATTTTTCTGTTTATCTCCCTAGATTTCACTATTTTATGAAATTGGGTTTCGTAAGTATTGCTACAGCACTCCTAAATCAGTATATGTTCCCCATGTTAAATAAATCCCATCTACCCTGGTTCTGTTTGAGTCTGGCAGTGATCGGTAATCTATTTGTAAAACCACTCAACGCCCAAACTATCAATTCTGCTCAAGCTCCCACCCCTACCCTGCCACTCCCACAGGATGTTATCCCCCTTCCCTCTCCAACGCCTCCGACGCTGCCACCTGCGCCCACCTCACCCCAACCGCCCTCTTCAGCCCCAATCCTTCAACCCAGCATCCCAGTTACTCCACCTTCAGCACCTATACCGGGGGATGTTCCCACCACAATTACGGTCAAGCAATTTGAGGTCATCGGCAGTACGGTATTCACACAGCAAGATTTTGACAAGATCACCAAATATTACATCAACCGTCCCATCTCTTTAGCAGAACTGTTTGAGATGCGATCCGAGATTACTAAACTCTATTTAAAAAATGACTACATCACTTCTGGAGCCTATATTCCGCCCCAAGATTTAGAAGGTGGAGTGGTCAAAATTCAAATTAGTGAAGGGGGAGTGGAAGAAATCAAAGTTACGGGAACTCGGCATCTCAATCCAAAGTATGTCCGCAGTCGTGTTGCACTAGCCACAACTAAACCCCTGAATCAAAAGCGTTTGGTAGAAGCCCTCAACCTTCTGCGACTCAAAGATGATCAGTTGATTAAGAATATTTCAGCCGAACTATCTACGGGGACGCAGCCAGGTGAAAGTTTCCTGGAGATCCAAGTGACCGAAGCTCCCAGATGGGAGGCTCAAATCACCCTCGATAACGGACGTACACCCAGTGTGGGAACCTTTCGTCGCCAACTGCAACTGACCAATTTTGACCTCCTGGGCTTGGGCGACAGCCTATTCATGTCCTATACCAATACTGATGGTAGTAATTCTCTCGATACCAGCTATACCATTCCCTTTAATCCCCGTAATGGCACGATTACATTAAGCGGCGGTTTTGCCTTCAGCCATGTAATCGAGAAACCATTTGATATCCTCGATATCGACTCCAATTCCAATTACATTGAACTAACGGTGCGTCAACCGATTATTCGAACCACTACTCAAGAGTTTGCTCTCGGATTGACAGGCAGCTATCGCGAGAGTGGAGCAACACTACTCGGAGGCGATATCCCATTCCCATCAGCAGGAGCCGATGCTGAGGGAACGACCGACATTACATCTCTGCGATTTTTTCAAGATTACACAATCCAAAACAGTCAACAAGTGCTGGCTTTTCGTTCTCAGTTCAGTTTTGGATTGGGCACTTTAGACACTTTGAATGCTACGCCTAATACTCCTACTCCTGAAGGCAACTTTTTCGTCTGGAGAGGGCAGGCACAATATGTCAGGTTGTTGGCTGAAGATACATTGCTGCTGATGCGAGGAGATATCCAACTGGCAAACAAAGTCCTGGTTCCCTTAGAACAATTTGGACTGGGAGGACAGGAAAGCGTCCGGGGTTATCGCCAAGACCTATCACTTACAGATAGTGGCATCTTTCTGTCTGCTGAAGTTAGAATTCCCATCTTTAGAATTCGTGATTCTAAGATGGTCTTACAACTAACCCCCTTTGTAGACTTTGGTTATGGCTTCAACCAGGAAGGTGCCGTCAATCCTTCTTCAAATGATTTAGTTTCGGTTGGTTCAGGGTTGCTGTTAAACATGAGCGATCGCCTCACGGCTCGATTTGATTGGGGTATACCCCTAATTAGCGTCTCTGGAGATAAACAAACGTTGCAAGAGCAGGGGTTCTATTTTTCCGTGGTCTACAGACAGCCATTCTAATGAAACTTGTGTAGGAATAACTTTCTTTCAAGAAACACATTCGGTGGAGTGAGAAATAGGAATAAGTTTTAAACCAAGAGCCTGAGCTTTTTGCTGGAGATGTTCAATACGGTTCGGTTAAGGCAAAAACCAGATAGACTGAGGGTTATCACCCAAATCTACTGAGATTGAATGGAATGGCACTAAGAAAAGCTCTAAGCTATGCGGGATAGGCACTACAGATTTTAAAGCTATTGAACAGTGAAGGTTCAGAGATGGGATAGGCGATTGATCGAATGGCACTAAGAAAAGCGTAAATCCCTGGTATTACTGGCTTTTGGGTGCGGGGTGTAGGGAATTACGAAGATGTTGAACTTTTTGACGCATTCGCATTCAATTTTCTGGAACATCACACCTACCCCCAACACCCTGCCCCGACGACGTTTCACCTTTTTTTTGTGCCATTCCCTCAAGGATGTTGCTGGTCATTGTTTCTGAGTTTTTCACCCAGACATTATGGTTGTGATAAAAATCACCACGCTGTTCTAGTGTAAACCCACCCAGCAATAATCCCAACCATACTTCTACCATCGGCATTTGCAACACACGTTGCAGTTTAACTAAAGAAATCTCATCTTTGACATTTATCAGGTAGTTAGCGATCGCACTTTGCCATTTTTCCACATCCTCATCTGATGCCAAATTGCGGACATCTTCTAAAGTTGTCACCTCATCGAGCATTGCCAAAACATTCCCTTTTTCAACAGGTGCTGCTACAGAATCACCCAACTCAGTAGGAGATGAAAATTGGTGTGGACCGTGTGGTCTAAAGGTTTGTGGTGTTTGCGGTTCGATCAAATCATCTAAATCTAGGTGCATTGTTGTCCGCACTAGACCAGCAAAGAGATCGGTGCTAACAACAGGCCCCAAAAGACTATTGCGGTCGCGGGTATCTTGCAACAGCACTTCGGCACGAGACTTGAGAATATCTGCAATTTGACTGAAGGCAAGCGCTGCGGTTAATAACTGTGCCTCCAGGGGTAATTTTTCTAACTCGGCATCCAAACAATCCCACATAGCATCAAGGGAAGAAGTTGGTGGAGATTCAGACAACTCATCTAATACATCCCAGATGGTTAATTGACGATATGTGGTCATCTTTAAGATTGTGGATGCAAGGGGCAAGGCCGCACTGGGCAGTAACTTGAGGTAATTTCAAACATATCCTTATATTGATATAGTGAAACACTATATTGTCTGGCAAAAGCCTGCAACACCTGATCTGTATAGGCGCGGATCTTGCCAGCCGTTAGCCCAAAACAGTGAATTGGTTCCAGGCGACAAATAGGCTTTTGCCCCAGCCAGAGTTCTGCGCCCAAGGCGTGCAATGGCTTATCCCCTGGTTCTTTATATAGATACAACACAGCAAAATATGTTGCTGGCGGTTCGACGGTGATGGCATCTAGTTGCGCGGAATTATCATCGGTTCGACGACGGTAGAAGGAGCGGCGATTATGGCAAACTTCAGGATTCCAGCATCCATCCCCATTTGTCCCATGCAGCACCTTGGCTTTAGCTGTTGGTATTTTGGAACATAATTGACACTTGGGATCGAGTGGCTTTGGCATACCTTACTCCACTTCCTCTCCGATTGCGCGATAGTAAGCAGCGATCGCAGCTTCTTGTTCGCTGCGAAGGGTATAGCGCCGAAACGCTTTCTCGCTTTGATGTCCTGTTAGTTTTCGTGCATGGCTGGGGTCAACTCCCAATAGCAATAAGTCAGTGGCATAGGTGTGGCGAAAGGAGTGAGGATGTAAATCCTCAATGTGAGCTATTTCACCAATTTTTTCTACAGCAAAGTAAATGCCGTGATAACTTAAGCGTTCACCTTTGTACGAAGCATGGTGTGAAATCATCAGTGGACTAAGGCTGGACAACACCTCTCCTTGCTGTGAGCGCGTAAGCAAATACTGTGCCAAAACTTCCCGACTCTCTTTTCGCAGTGGCACTAAGCGTGGTTCATTGGTTTTGGTGTCCGGTAAAAACAGCAGCTTGCCATCAAATGACCCAACATTTAACTCCACAACTTCTCCAGCCCGGAGTCCATGACTGAGAATGTGAACGAGTGCTGTATCTCGTTGCTTTGTTTCTCCCAACAATTCCAACGCTGACCAAACCTGTTCCATTTCTTCAGGGGTCAAACTTTGCGCTGGTGGCAGTGGCACTTTTTCTAGTTTTATCCCCAGTGTAGGATTAGTAGCAATAATTTCAGGATACGTGTAACACATCCATTTGAAAAAGCTTTTGAGAGCCGCAATTCCGGCATTGATGCTGCTTTTTGAAAGGGGATTACCTGCATCAGTCCGTATTTCATCACGGAGATATTCTTTATATAGCGCAAGATGACGTGGGCGTAGCTCATGATAGTGCAGTTCACTCCAAGCCAAAAACCTTTTGAGTTCGCGTTCGTAGAGTTTGCGGCTGTTGAGTGCGAGATTGTTGCTGCGTAGAAACTCTAGCACCTTTACCCACCGGATATCGGTTGGTGGTCTTCTAGTTTCTCCTGGCTGTGTGAAATGTAGAGCTTCACGATCAAGGGGAATAAGTTTGATCTCAGGTAAAGAATCTGCGCTGTAGTTCATTCAGTTATATGTAAATTATTTAATAAGTATTAAATATAATTTTCTGTTTATCTACTCATCTGGTGGTGAGGTAGTCATGACTTCTACAACGGTATGATCATGACCGAAGCGTGCCTGCTCCCATGTAGAATAACGCTGCATTCTCCCGTGATGAGGCCCACCTAAAACCATTGTTTCAAAAAGCAACGGGGGATCTCCAAAAGTGAGATCGAATCCCGAAAAACTAGTTGAGACTTTGGCATCCCCAACTATAGTTTCGGCGACTAGATGTTGTCCGGAATCTTGTACTGAGTAACCCTTATCTTTTATCCGACATAAACTACGATTGTGCGATTCGTTGCTTAGTGAATCACGGTGCAAGTCCGTACATA
>NZ_JAVRCD010000018.1:0-140087 GCF_034530895.1 Nostoc sp. DedQUE08 | reverse complement strand
TAAATAGTACGCTAACTCGTTTTTTCTTCCCCACACCTTTTTTCGTTCACCCGCTGCAAGAGCAGTATTTACACTTTCTTGCTCTGAATTAACGCGAGCAATTAAAGTATCTACATTAGCTTGACTTGCATTAAAAGCACTTTCGCGTTCATCAGCAGCTTGTGTAGTCACGGCTCCTTGCTTTTGGAGTAATTGCCAACGTTGCCAAGTTTGACGTGCTAGTTCTAGGTTAGTACGTGCTTGGGCTAATTCCGCCTGTTTAGCTTTTAAGTTGGCTTTTGTTTGAGAAAGATTACTTTGCTTTTGTGCTAAATCTGCCTGAACTTGAGCGAGATTAGCCTCAGACTTTGCCAATTCTGCACGAGCTTGCTGTACATCTTGGTCAGTTTCCGGCGCATCAATTATAGCTAGTAGCTGTCCCTTCTTTACGCGATCGCCAATATCCACTAATTTTTTTTGTAAATAGCCACTGGTACGGGCATAAATCGTGGTTTCTTGGCTGGCTTGAATGCTGCTAGGTAGAACAAATTCGGTGAAATTAGCAGCAACTTTTGGTTTAACTACATTAACCGAAGAAGCTTTTTTTGTTGTAGATTTAGCGAAAGCATTTAATTCTGATTGCTTTTGTAAGCGAGGTATAATACCAAGTGCTAAAAATCCAGTAACAACAAAAGTAGTCGTAGCAATAATGGTGATAAAATTGAAGCGACTTTTTTTAGTCGTTGCTGCAATATCAGAATTATCAACTTTGGTATTTTCTTGAGTATCCATACTATATAATTTTATTTGATTTGTTGATTTATCGAAGTTCTTTCAGATCCCCGACTTCTTAGAGAACTCAGGGATCTAATTATTCCCGAAGAATTTACCGATTGGCTACAGTTAATTTGATAGTAGAAGATAATTCTTCCTCTAACTCTAAATTTTGGGGTTGTTTTCTGCGTAAAATACTGTAAATTACAGGTACAAAAATTAAAGTTGCCACTGTTGCTGCTAATAATCCACCAATTACAGCACGTCCTAAAGGAGCATTTTGTTCACCACCTTCTCCTAAACCAAGAGACATTGGCAACATCCCCATAATCATGGCCCCAGCAGTCATTAACACTGGACGTAAACGGGTATAACCAGCAGCTAAAGCCGCAGAAACAGCTTTTTCCCCTATTAAACGTTGCTCATTAGCAAAGGTGACGAGCAAAATACTATTGGCAGTAGCAACCCCAATACTCATAATTGCACCCATCAAAGAAGGTACGCTAAAAGTCGTATTCGTTATAAATAGTATCCAGACAATTCCTGCTAAAGCATTTGGCAGTGCCATCATAATAATGAATGGATCGATCCAAGATTGAAAATTGACTACTATTAAGCAATAAACTAATCCAATGGCAAATATCAATCCTACTTCTAATCCTAGAAAAGATGAATTCATAGTTTCTACTTGACCTTTCACCATAATTGAAGTTCCCCGTGGTAACTTCTGCTGAAATTGCCTAACTATTTTATAAATATCGCTGGCTACACCACCTAAATCACGACCTTGAACATTGGCGTAAATATTAAATACAGGCTGTACGTTGTAATGATTAACAACAGCAGGAGCTTTCCCACGTTTAACAACAGCAAGATTGCTTAAAAGTTGTGACGAGTTAGAACCGTTCGCTACAGGAGTATTTTGAATTTTTTCTAGGGAGTTAAGTTTGTACTGAGGAACTTGTACTGCTATTAAATAACTGACTCCTTTAATAGGATCGAGCCAAAAATTGGGTGATGTTTGACCACTAGAACTTAATGATGTGAGTAGGTTATTGGCAACATCTCGTTGAGTTAAACCGCTACGTTGTGCTTGAGAACGATCTACATTAATACGTAGGTCTGGGGCATCAACTACTTGATGTAAATGAACATCAACTGCTCCCGGAATTTGAGCTATTTGGGTTTTAATTTTTTGGGCAATTTTGTAGTTATCCCGACGATTCTTAGCTGGGCCTATGACCTGAATATCGATAGGGGCTGGTAAACCGAAATTGAGAATTTGAGTTACTATATCCGCAGGTTGGAAAAAGAAAGTTAATTCAGGAAATTGGGCGGTTAATGTTTGGCGTAGTTGTCTAACATATTGCCAAGTAGGATGATGTTTACCTTCTTTAAGACCTACAAGAATTTCCCCATCACCAGGGCCGATGGTTGCTGTGTCGCTAAAGGCCAGGTTGACTCCACCTACAGGTAAACCAATATTGTCAAGAATAATTTCTAATTCTTGCTCAGGAATAACCCGACGAATCTCATTTTCAACTTGAGTAAAAATCTGTTCTGTCTTTTCAAGCCGTGTTCCCGCAGGAGCGCGGACGTGCAGCCGAAACTGACCTGCATCTACTTGCGGGAAAAAATCTTGACCAACAAAAGGTAGTAAAACTAAGGCGCTTACCCAAAAAGCACCAAACATCGCAAAAACTATACCCCGATGATTTAGAGCTTTGGCTAAAGTATTTCGATAGGTTTGGCGAAATTTCTCAAATTGGCGGTTAAACTGTTCATGAATTCGCCAGAAAATATCTTTTTTGGGAATGACATGACCATTACCGTTATTACCTAAATTTTCATGTTCAGTATAAAGATGTAGTTCCTTACCAAGGAGAAACTTTGCCAACATTGGTACTACTGTCCGCGACAGTAGATAAGAAGCAAGCATCGCAAAAACAACCGCCATTCCTAAAGGCATAAATAGCGATTGTGCTACTCCTGTTAAAAAGACAATTGGGATAAAAACAATACAGATTGCCAAGGTAGAAACGAAAGCCGGAACAGCTATTTGTTGTGCGCCATCTAAAATAGCTTCTTGCAGAGGTTTTCCTTGTGCCAAATTGCGGTGGATATTTTCAATTTCTACTGTGGCATCATCAACTAAAATTCCAACTGCTAGAGATAGACCTCCCAAGGTCATAATATTTAGAGTTTGTCCGATCAATCGCAGAGCAATGATAGAACAAAGAATTGATAAAGGGATAGAAATTGCCACAATTAAAGTGCTGCGCCAACTGCCTAAGAATAATAAAATCATGGCGGCAGTTAAACAAGCAGCAATCAATCCTTCGATTAATACTCCGTGGATGGAAGCTTTAACAAATATAGATTGATCGAATAAGATTTCTAAATCTAATTCTTTGGGTAATGTAGCTTGAATTTTTGGTAGCCTTTCTTTGACTCTAGCTACAACATCTAAAGTTGAAGCACTACCACTTTTGAGAATGGTTAATAAGCTAGAACGCCGACCATCTCGACGAACGATATTGTTTTGCACTGCAAAGCCATCATGGACTTGGGCAACATCACGTATATAAATTACAGTGCCGTTAATCTGTTTGATGGGTAAATTGTTTAACGCGTCTAAGACTTGGGGGCTACTATTGAGTCGAACACTGTACTCGCGATCGCCTAATTTGGCATTTCCTCCAGGTAAGATAAGATTTTGGGCGCTGATTGCGGTTGTGACATCTGTAGCTGAAAGACCTTTGGCAAATAGTGCCTGCGGGTCAATGTCTACCATAATCTGCCGAGGTTTGCCTCCATAAGGTAACGGTACAGACGCGCCTTGAACAGTCGCTAGCTGAGTCCGTAGAAAATTATTGCCGTTATCGTAAAGTTCTTGCTCTGATAGGGATGTGCTGCTAACACTTAGCTGAAGAATTGGCACATTTGAAGCATTGTAGCGAATGATTAAAGGAGGTGTAATTCCTGGAGGTAAACCTCGAAGAATTGTTTGAGTGTTAGAAGTAAGTTGAGCTACTGCTGCTTCAATTTTTGCTCCTGGTTGGAAGAAAACTTTAATGACGCTAACACCATTGAGTGATTGTGATTCGATGTGTTCAATATCATTAACAGTGGTTGTAAAAGAGCGTTCGCTCGCTGTCACGATACGCTGTTCCATTTCTTCTGGTGAAACACCACCATAAGACCAAATTACACTGACAACAGGAATATTAATTTCTGGAAAAATGTCCGTTGCCATGCGCGTAATAGTAACTACTCCTAAAACAAAAATAAGTATGGAAGTAATTACAAAGGTGTAGGGGCGACGAAGAGCAAGTTTAACAATCCACATTATTTTTTAGTTTCAAGTCTTCTTTTTTCTTTAGTCTGTCAGTGCGATTTACATTAAAGGAAATTATTATTTAAATTTTAGTTATTCATTGCTAATTGCCAAATGAATACTTGCTGAATGCCTTTATTTGCAATCAGTTAGATTTAAAAGCACTAAAACTTATTAATCCGGTAAATCGATAGATTTACAGTATTTTATGTAAAATTATCTTTGCATACAGATGTGTAAAATGCAAGACCCTGTAACTTACCAAAACAAATATGTAATATTTCATACGTAATTGCGATAGTACATTTTAAATGTTTGTAGTAAGCACTTTAGTGTTTAGAAAAGTCCTCTTAAACTTGACAAAAGCTGATTTCTAGAGGTGAATTATAAACTCAGCTGATAAAAGTAGAGCCAAGGATCAACCGAAATCAGCTAGATAGCTAACCCTGGTGGAGGACTTGGTCATGGTTCATCAGACATACATAGCTGATGTCTTAGTTGTTGGTGGAGGAACCGGAGGAACTGCGGCTGCTATTCAAGCGGCACGACGGGGAGCCAAAACCATTTTGGTGAGTGAATTTCCTTGGTTGGGAGGAATGCTAACTTCGTCTGGAGTGTCTGCACCCGATGGCAATGAATTAGAAGCCTTTCAAACAGGGTTATGGGGTGCGTTTTTGCAGGAATTGCGACAACGACAGCTTGGAGGATTAGATAACAGTTGGGTAAGCTTTTTCAGTTACGATCCCCGAATTGGAGCAGAGATTTTTGCAGATTGGGTGCAGGAATTGCCCAATTTGCATTGGATTTCTGGACAAGTGCCTTTAGAGGTGTTCCGACAAGGTGATTCTATAATTGGTGTTCGCTTTGCTGATTTTGCTATCACAGCCAAGATTATTCTTGATGGCACAGAATTAGGAGATTTATTAGCTTTAGCTGACATACCTTACCGTTGGGGTTGGGAATTGCAATCAGAGTGGGGAGAACCCAGCGCCCCAGTAACTTTTAACTCTTTAACCCAAAAATATCCTGTGCAAGCGCCCACTTATGTAGTGATTATGCAGGATTTTGGTGAAGCGATTGCACCAGAGATTCCATCTGCGCCTAACTATAATCAATCACAGTTTACAGGTGCTTGGGATGACTATGGAGCAGAGACATTTTTAAATTATGGACGTTTGCCCAGTGGCCTGTTTATGATGAATTGGCCAATCTGTGGCAATGACTACAGCGAAGGGGTAGGACGGTTGATAGAGTCAGATGTATCCAGAGGTGAATTCATCCAAGAATCTCGCTGGCACAGCCAAAATTTTGCTCATTTCATCCAAAAACGGCTTGGTCGTCGCTATGGTTTAGCCGAAAAAGTATTTCCTCACACTTCTACAGCTTTTGCACTGCATCCCTATTACCGGGAAAGCCGCCGCTTGGTAGGGCTAACTACTGTCCGAGAACAGGATATTTTGCCGATCGCAAAAGGTAGAGTTGCATCTATATTTAATGATGCAATCGCAGTTGGTAATTACGCCAATGACCATCATTATCCTGGTGTTCAATTCCCACTGCAACCTAAATCCATCCGCTGGGGAGGGCGTTGGACTGGAACTCCTTTTACAATTCCTTACAGTTGTCTAATTCCAGCCACAACAGATGGTTTCTTGGTCTGTGAAAAGAATATTTCTGTCTCCCACATTGCCAATGGCGCTACCAGATTACAACCTGTGGTTATGGGCATTGGTCAAGCAGCAGGGATGGCAGCGGCGATATGTGTTGAATTAAACTGCCAGCCGAGGGATTTACCTATTAGAAAGCTGCAAACGGCTTTATTAGAAGATAATCGCTCAAAAGCGCTAATTATTCCTTTGTTTAATCTTCCCCCCAATCGTTCGGATTGGCGGCACTGGCAACTGTATTACTTAGATAACCCACAAGCCTATCCAGTTAGTGGCGATTGCCCTGACTCTGCTTTTGACAAAGCATTAATTCAGGAAAGTAACTGTTTCAAAGGGATTTTTTACCGCTTGGAACAGCAGGAATACAAATTCACTGTCACAGCCCCCGCCACATATCAAGGGCAAAATTGGCAGCTTGTGACTTTGCGATCGCATATTGACGAGCAATTACGCGCTTATCCCCACGAACAATTAGTTACATTGTGGGGTCGTTACAATCGCTCTGGTAATTGGTTATTAGTCGAACATTTAAACGGAGGATAAGAAGAGTTTATTTTCAGTAAAACAGAATACTTTTTGATGAATTGTCCGGATATTAATCAAAAAGCTAAGTATCAGTGAAGTGGAGAGTTCCAAAATAGACATTTGCTATGCGTGCTGCCATTTCACTTTTAGTCTCGAGTCTGGTGTTCGGCCCCTTAGCTTTTAACTGCCAAGCAATGGTCAATCACTTATCAACAGGGCTGCCTTCCACGCCTACTTCGGAACAGTGGCTCTCGGCGGCATCTGAACAAGCTTCAGATGATGCGCCACGTCATCGCGGTAGTGGGCGCAGAGAAGTGACACAAAAAGTCCGAACTATGTATGCTGTGGTTTAACTACTGTAAGGTAATGCCTCTTTTCTCAAAGGAACAGAATTACCAGAAAACAGGATGTTGGGCTAACGTCTTTTACACAGCTTTTCTGGCAAAGATATATACAGTTGACACACGAAAGTCTTCAGCGATCGCTTAGTATTTCAACTGCAAACTTTGTATATATAGTTGGTCTCAATCCTGCCGATCGAAAAGCAAATCAAATTAAGTGCTTGGATCGATAGCATTACCAATTCCTCAAAAGCTCTACAACTGTTGCTCATATTCGATGGAAAGCTTTGCATCTCAATCCTCAACGGCTCTAGAAATAGATGTTACTTAGGCTATGAGTTAATCTAAAGCACATCTAATTCAAACATTTTGCTTGTTGAACAAACAGCCTTAGGGCAACTTCACTTTATTCCCCAATAAATTTTCTTCTCATACATCCAGTAGCCGATTATCTACATAAGCAAGTAACCGATCTTTGCTCTGACATCTGTTTAGCGTCTTTTCCCGAAGCATAAAATCCCTTTCGTTTCATCTCTTGCTTATCTAGGTAGGCATTCACACAAGTAGTATAGGTTTATTACGCTTGCTAACAAATTTACTAATGTAAATCTACTTTTGTTCCTTAGTTTGTTCTCTTCGTAGATAGCTCCCGACAAAATAAATGTTAAGAAGGATCTGCCAGATCATCTTAGTCTTTTTAATTATTTTACACCCAAGGCCAGATGCAAAACTTTGCATCTGGTCTTTTTATATGAATTTTCCTTAAGGAAAAGGGAGTGGAGAGTGGGGAGCAGGGGAAAAGTTGCAGTAAGTTTTTCCCCTGTGCCCCTCTGCCCAATGCCTTTTTACACCGTTGTGTTCTTGCGGCTACTTTCTCTTCCCTGGATGCCGTTGAGGAACATTGGCACAAACTTCTCGATGAATGTCTGTGGATCTCGCTGCCAAGCCTTTTGTGCAGCCTGAATCCTAGTAAATTGCAACTCCGGCGCTAGCAAAGTCTGGGGTAAACGTTCCATCAAGTATTGGGGACGTTGCCAAAGCGGCATAGTATTTGCGACTTCCACCAGGTTGGCAACTCCCCGTAGTTCTGCACCCAAGGTGATATCCATTCCTGATTCAAAGGCCGCTTGTTCAATTGCAGTATATTTTCGCTTGGCTTGCTCTACCTTTTGCTGATGTTCTGGACTCTTACGCGCAAGTTCTCCTAGCCAACGATTACCCCAACGGACATGTCCTGCTTCCTCTGGGAGAATTTTTTCAAGAGTTTCCCGAATTTTGATGTTTTCTTCTGTCTGCGGTGCTTGTTTAAGCGCGTGAATGTGAGCAGAGAAATACTCACAACCCCGCTTTTCGGTAATGTTAATTGCGGCCAAGGCAGCAATCATGCCGTCCTCTAGGTTGTGTTTTGGATCGTAGGTGTCTTTGTCGAGCAGCCGATCGAATTCATCAATATAGGAAGTTCCGGGGGGAGTTCCCACATCGCTTCCCAAATCAATCAACAAGTCAGTTAGCCACATGGCATGACGAGCTTCATCTGAGACGTGATGAGACAAATCCCGGATCAGTTCCCGTGGCTGTCCATTCAGTTGTTCAATTACCTCAGTTAGGTCTTTGCAACTGCGTTGTTCGCTGTAACGGTAGCGATTGAGAGTAATTAGATGGATTTCGCGATCGCATACCACCCGTTTTAATATATCTCTGGCACTCAAAACATTCTGAAATTTACGCGGATAGGTAACTGCCATAGTTTATGTAAATTTTTGTAAATCTTTATTCGATCGTAACTTAATTTTTTGCAACTGCTGTATTCGTGTCGCTTCACCGAAAAAAAAATCAAAGTTACAAAAATTAATCACTTGAGTTGACCTTAAGTGTAGAAAAAAGTAACGAATAAATGTTCAGCCTTGGGTAAGGTGTGTTTTTTTAGGTTAGACCAATCTGAAGCTAGATGATTTTAGTTATCAAAAGTAGATTGGGAAGATTTTTCCGGCTTTTGGAAACAAATAGTTGATATTGTCAGCAAAGGCAAATATAAACTTTTGCAAAAAGTAGCTTATGTTACAGAATTTTTGTTATATTAGTCTTGTAAGTAAAAAACCAAAAATTATATATTCACAAAATAGAGAGGACTATGGTTATGTCTATCGCAGATAAATCCCGTGCGTTAATGGTGCGCGAACATCAGCAAGTCAAGAATCGCCAACAATCTATGCTGATGCGGGCTGCACAAGAACTTGGTCTTCCTGAAGAAGCATCCCAATACTGGAACCCGATTCAAGGGAAGGTTGATGCTAACACTCGGATGATTTATGGGCCGAGTCATGCTTCCATGAGCTAAGTTTTAAGGTTGATTTTTTGAGTGAATATCTCAACCGACAACTCTAAAAAAAGCCACCCTTTACTCTAGGGTGGCAAAACTTACTTATTACTTTTTAGTTAGATACGACTCTTAATTAAGCATCGTAATAGAGGTAAAACTCGTAAGGATGAGGACGCAGCTGCAACTGTTTGACTTCGTTACCTAGTTTGTAGTCAATCCAATTTTCGATAAAGTCTTCCGTGAAGACGCCTGATTCGGTCAAAAAGGCGTGATCTTTTTCTAGTGCTTGCAGAGCCAACTCTAAAGAACCTGGAGTTGAAGGAACCTTTGCCAGTTCTTCTGGAGAGAGTTCATAGATATTCTTATCTAAGGGTTCACCAGGATGGATTTTGTTCTTGATGCCATCGAGACCAGCACAAAGCATTGCAGCAAATGCCAAATAGGGGTTAGAAGTAGCATCTGGACAACGGAATTCCAAACGTTTGGCTTTGGGGTTAGTACCAGATAAAGGAATACGGATAGAAGCAGAACGGTTCCCTTGGGAGTAAGCCAAGTTCACAGGAGCTTCATAACCAGGTACTAGGCGCTTGTATGAGTTGGTGCTAGGGTTGGTGATTGCCAACAGCGCTGGGGCGTGTTTGAGAAGACCACCAATGTAGTACAACCCCATATCGCTCAAACCAGCATACTTATCACCTGCAAACAGAGGTTGGCCGTCTTTCCAAATGGACTGGTGACAGTGCATTCCCGAACCGTTATCGCCAAAAATTGGTTTTGGCATAAAGGTAACGGTTTTGCCGTATTTCTTGGCAACGTTCTTGATGACATATTTGTAAATCATCAACCAGTCAGCCGCTTCGATCAACTTACCAAAACGGAAACCTAGTTCGCACTGACCACCAGTAGCAACTTCGTGGTGATGCTTTTCAATGGGTACACCTAATTGTGCCATCGTCAACAGCATCTCTGTACGGATATCTTGGAAAGAATCCGTCGGTGAAACTGGGAAGTAACCTTCTTTGAAGCGTGGTTTGTAACCCAAGTTGGGTTTGTTATCTGTACCAGCTTTACCGGAATTCCAAGCACCTTCTTCGGACTCTAAGAAGTAGTAGCCTTCGTTGGCGGTTTGGGCAAATCTAGCACTGTCAAAGATGAAAAACTCAGCTTCAGGGCCAAAAAAGGCTGTGTCACCAAGACCAGTAGAAACTAGGTAATCTACTGCTTTTTGGGCAATAACGCGTGGGCAACGGTTGTACCATTCACCCGTGCGGGGTTCTTTAATACTACAAATTATACTTAGCGTTGGCACTTCCATGAAGGGGTCGATCCAAGCAGTGTTGGGGTCGAGTACCATCGTCATGTCCGATTCGTTGATCGCTTTCCAACCCCGGATGCTGGAACCGTCAAACGGAACGCCATCAGTGAATGCAGTCTCATCGATTTGGTTTTGGTACAGTGTGAGGTGCTGCCAAGTCCCTACTGTATCGATGAATTTGAGATCGATCAGCTGAATTTGTTGGTCTCGGATCAATTCCAAGACTTCTTGTGGTGTTGTCATTGTTACTCCTTCTCTACCAATTTCCTAAAGTAAACCAAAATCTTACATTGCATCCTAACCCTACCGATCTCAATCAGGCCGTGACACACCAGAAATATCTTAAATACTAGACATTAGCTGATTTTGTAGCTTGTGCTACAGATATCTGGATTATCAGGTTATATTAACCTTTCGGCGATCATCTGTACAAAACTGGAAAGTTCATCATATAGGGTCAACTTTGACATAAAATCCTTATGTAGTGGATAGATTGTTTTTGTGCCGAATCTATTTTTAATAGCACAAAAATTTACTGGTGCATAAGTGCAGCCAAATAAATATCAAACCATAAATAGCAATGATTGGGAGAAGAAGGAATGCGCGATGCAGTAACAAGTTTAATTAAGAATTATGACTTAGCTGGTCGTTATTTTGACCGGAATGCGATCGATAGCCTAAAGTCTTACTTTGATAGTGGTACAGCAAGAGTACAAGCGGCGGCGGCAATCAATTCTAATGCGGCTGGACTTGTGAAGCAAGCTGGTTTACAGTTATTTGAAGAACTGCCAGAATTGATTCGCCCTGGTGGAAATGCTTATACAACTCGTCGTTATGCAGCTTGTCTGCGCGATATGGACTACTATCTGCGCTACGCCACTTATGCGCTGGTTGCTGGGAACACCAATGTGTTGGATGAACGAGTGCTGCAAGGGCTGCGGGAAACTTACAATTCTTTAGGAGTACCTATTGGGCCTACAGTTCGCGGTATCCAGATTCTCAAGGAGCTAATTAAGGAGCAAGTAGCAGCAGCAGGTGTGGTTAATAGTGCTTTTGTAGATGAACCATTCGATCACATTACACGTGAGTTGAGCGAGATAGATATTTAGATTTTAGGTGGGCAAGGTGTCTGCCCCGACATAAACTTAAATAGCGATCGCACTTTGGTTTAATGGAGCGATCGCTTTTTTGTGAACTCTAGACGTTGAGAAGGGCTTTATTCAAGATTTTGCCTGCAAAGGGCAAAATCATAACCAGCAATTCCCAAGCGGGTTTACGAAGGTATATTTTCCGAACGCTTTGGTCAGCTAATTCTTAATAGTATAAGAATAAACCTAATTGTCTTTGACGAGCAACTAGAAAGGATTATCAGATGGATAAGCTAGCTCGGTATCGTGAAATTATTCGTCAGTTGATATTTGACTATGCTAGTCACAAGCCTGCTAACGGTCAAATAGACACAGAAGCAGTCATTGACTCGGAGCGAAACGACTACGAAGTGTTACACATTGGCTGGGATGGAGTGCGCCGCGTACATGGTTCGGTGGTACATATAGATATTATTAATGATAAAGTGTGGATTCAATATGATGGTACTTCTCAGCCAGTTGCAGAGGCATTATTAGAAGCGGGTATTTTGCGCGAAGATATTGTCTTGGGTTTCCATCCTGCTGAACTACGGCAATACACCGATTTTGCTGTATCTTAATTATCTGAATATTGTGTATTTGCAAAGAATAATACATTTAAGTAGCGATCGCTCATAGATGAAACGCATTAGCTTCTGTTATCTGAACTAGAACCTCTATAAGCCACAATAGAAGTTGCCGATGTTTGAGGCACTGATGATGGAAGAATTATTAACTCTAAAAGACTTGCTTGTTAAAGGCGATGTTCAAGGAGCATTGATTATAGTTGAAGAATTAACAGAAATGAGCCGAAATGACATCATCAAGACGATTCGTAGCTATGCAGTGATTTTGCTGTTGTATTTAATTAAACAACAAGCTGAAAATCGCACGGCTCGCTCTTGGGAAGTCTCAATTCGGAATTCGGTTCTGGAAATTCAGCGGGAAAATAAGCGGCGTAAAGCTGGAGGCTATTATCTCGCGCCAGAGGAATTGTTAGAAATCTTAGCAGAAGCCTATTTAAATGCCATCGATGAGGCTTCCTTAGAAGTAGAAGAAGGTCGTTATGAAGCCCAAGAATTAGAAAAGCTGGTTAACCAAGAAGAAATTATCAATCGTGCTTTGGCTTTAATCTTACCAGGAGAGTCTAATTAATTGGCTAAACAGCGACTCGATACACTATTAGTAGAGCTAAATTTATGTTCTTCTCGCGCCTTAGCACAACGACTAATTCAGGCGGGGGAAGTTACTGTTAATCAACAGTTAGTTGATAAACCTGGAACAGAAGTTGATATTGCAGCTCAAATAAATATTAAAGAGCGATCGCCTTTTGTTTCTAGAGGCGGTGAAAAACTCTCCAAAGCTTTATCAGTATTTGCCATTCCCGTAGTAGAGCGCATTTGTTTAGATGGTGGGATTTCTACTGGTGGTTTTACTGATTGTCTCTTGCAAGCTGGAGCAAAACAAGTTTACGGTATTGATGTTGGTTACGGACAAGTTGACTGGCGGTTGCGAAATGATTCGCGGGTGATTTTACGGGAACGCACCAATTTACGGCAACTACGACCAGATGAGTTATATGGTGAAAATGACCCGATTCCTGATTTGGCGGTGGTTGATGTATCGTTTATTTCTTTAACTAAGATTCTGCCTGCTTTGTGGCAACTAACTCAAGCTAACCGAGAAGCTGTATTGTTAGTCAAGCCACAGTTTGAAGTCGGCAGATCCCGTGTGGGTAAAAAAGGTGTTGTACGCGATCCAAACGACCAAGCTGATGCCATTTTCCAGGTTTTGCAAGCTGCCCACGAATTAGGATGGAAATACAAAGGCTTAACTTGGTCGCCGATCGTTGGCCCTGCTGGGAATATCGAATATCTTTTGTGGTTGGCAATGGAAAGTGAAACACCACCACTTGATTTAGAAGCAATTAAGCGAATAACGCAATCAGCAACAACTGATTTACGCAAGAGTTAAATAAGAATGCAGAATTCAGAAATCAATTAGTCGGGGACTTAAACCCACATGTTCCGCGTTCGACTGAGCGCTCACGCCGAAGTCTGCACTCGAACTCCAATTCTTACTGAATTCTGATTCCTGACTCCTGAATTCTTTCTTATTAAAGGTCGTAGATTAGACATTCTACGGAATCTGGATGGCGATCGCAGTAATTTTCCAAAGAGGTTTTTTTGGATTTTGCTTGATGTTGGTGAGATTTTTCAGCCTGCAATTCTTCTACAATGTCCCACGCTACAGCACAACCAGCAGAATTGCTGCCATCTAGATCGCAAGTTGTCCGAGCTTCAGTAATGGCATTAGTAATGGCTTCTTCAAGAGTTGCCGCCCCAGCAATTTCAATTTTTAGGGTAGTTGTCATGATACTTTCACCTTTAATTTACAGACAGAGTTATTAACTGCGAGCTTTTAATGACCTCAGTCAGCTCACATTTCTAGTTTAGATAGGCTTCCCACAATAAGTAGTGGTAAACACCGCCATCTTTTTCGCAAAATTGAGTGGGATTACCCTCTTGTCATCTTTAAATTCAAAAAGGTATGGGAATTCTACTAGTTGCGATCGCAAGCAGAGGTGGTCATGTTCTCAATCTTGCATCCCAAATTGAGAATGTCGGTTAATTGTCAGAAGACTTTGATAGAAGTTGATAAACGCTTATAAACGGTAACAAAAAGATAGCAGTTTTTAATTATTCTCAATACTTTATGTTTAATTCTTGTCGCAAACGATACAGAATTGTATTTTGGTCAACTTGAGAGAGAATTTCTTGAATGACGCTGCTAGCGCCTAATTGTCCCCAAGTGCAGCCTTTTTCGAGATAGACTTGGGCAGCTTTGCCAACGGAGTATGCGCCATAACCGGCGATACCAGCTTGAGCGATCGCACTGCCAGCAAAAGCAGTAATATTGCTGGGATTGTCACCACTAGTGATTGCGGCAGTACTCTTACCTAAACCCAAAAGAAAACTACTACCTAGTTCTCCAAGTAGCAAGCCGCCAGAACTAAATAAAATCGTTTTTAAAATTTTCCCGGCTTCATAGCTAGTCATCGGCAAACCATACAATCTAGCGAGAGCGCGAATTAAAGCTAAATCAGCAACAGTTCCGCCAAGGATATCTAAGAAGGCGATGGGATTGAGCATTACTGCCAAAGCTTTGTATTTGGTAAATTGCCAAATAATTTCTTCAGCTTCCTTTTCGCGTAAATCGATGGTTTTTTGAGCGATCGCGGCTTCTGCATCCCGTGCTTGGATCAGTGCATTTAAAGCCAGAAGCGATCGCCCTTCCCGATTCAGAATATTCAGAATTATCTCTTTGAGTTCGTCTACTTGCGGTGGTGGTGTCTCCCATTCATAAGTGACATGCCCATCAGGCCATTCTACCCGCACTTCTATTGGCGCTGGTTCTGCCGCCACCATGACAATTTCATCAGGTAGTAGAGGTTTTGCTTGAGGATGTCCAGCACCCAGTTGTTGCAAATTTTGGTAAATTGCTCCTTTGTCTGTATCTGGGTAAAGGTCTATTTTGTTAAACACTAAAATCAGGGGTTTTTGCGATCGCCTTAATTGCAGCAGCGCTTGATATTCAGTGCGTGTGATATCACCAGACACGACAAACAAAATCAAATCCGCTTGATGTACTACTTCTCGTGCCATATCCGCCCGTGACTCCCCCTCAATTTCATCTAATCCAGGGGTATCAATTAACTCTACTAGTACCTTATCGCTGGGCTGCCACCGCACGGAACGGGGCCATTGGGTGACACCATTCAGAGGCCCAGTTTGCAAAATCTTGTCTCCCAACAAGGCATTTAAAACTGCTGACTTTCCCCGACTCACTAAACCAAAGACAGCAATTCTAATGACGTTTGAATCTAGCTTGTTGAGTGTGGCTCTCAAAGCTTCTAATTCTGGTTTCATCAAACCTGCTAATTCTGGGTTAGATGATAACTGTCCTGACTTGCGAAGATATCCATACCAAGAAAGCCCTTGTCTGAGACTGGCGCGGGCACGATTTAAGTGAGTTTCTTGCAGATTACGATAAACCGACATAATATCAACGCTTCAGCCTTCACTCTCTCTAAAATGCTCATCCAATGCTCAAAACACTTACTTTCAGCATTCGATTGTGAATAATAGGTATGAATTCGTACTCATTAACCATACTTAATCAATGCTCACTTTTTCAACCCCATTATCAGGGGAAGGAAAAGTTAAACATACTTCTCTATTTTATATCCCTAAGTTCTTGGACTAATAATCTATATATAGGACATAAAAAGTCTCTAACTTTATGAGGTCGGAGATTAAGTATTTTATAAATCTTAAGAAATATGTGACTAATGGATAGCTGCAAAGAAAGACTAACGCCAAAATCTACACTGAGATCAAAGGCGCATTGGCTCCGACTTTATTCAGTTTTAGTCGGCTTTGAAATTTTATTATGTAACTCTCTTTTCTACAAGAGGCTGCCGCAACATCACGTTACGCCTAGCTTGCTTCCCTATAAGGGTACAATTTAGAAATTTTAATTTTGAATTGTTAATCTGGGTATCCTAAGAAAGACAAGGTTAGATGATATAGACGAAGGAACAAAGTTTATAACTTATCTATGAGTAGAGAAAAAACTATAATTTCTACTACAAAAACTGATTGAACAATTAGCCAACTCATTCTATAAAAAGAAGAGTGCTAAATTCCGTTAGGGCTGAGTGCGGTCAATCATGAATGTAAAGGCTCGTTTACACCCTCATACCAATTTTGCGATGCCTGCGGTAAATGCTCGCCTACGCAGATGGTGAGAACTTTGATTGAGCAAGTTTTCCCATAAGTGCAGCCTGAAATTCTGGACTTATAGGAGCAGTCTTTTTCAGACTAAGACATAAATATTAATTATATGAGAAATTTGAGGAACAGCCATGCAAGGAAATGAGCGGGAAAAAATACGCCATCTGTTGGTCATCCAAGACCTAGAAGGGCGGCGAACTGTCCCTTTACGAGAGACTACTTATTCTCTGGGGCGGCATCCTGCAAACACTATTGTCTTGGCTTCCCGCTCGGTATCAATGCAACATGCAATTTTATTGCGAGTCACTGTTCCAGAAACTGACCAATACGGCTTTCAGATTATTGATGGTAACTATAAGGGGAAAGGAAGCACTAATGGGTTATTTGTAAATGGCACTAAATGCTTTTCTCATAATCTTAGGCATGGAGATATCATCGCTTTTGGCAGTAATAAAGCTCAGGCTAAATATTATGCTATTTCCAACATTTCCGAACAAGCATTTTCTGAATCTTTTGATGTTGAAGACTTATCTGGTTTTTTATCAGAGCAAGCCAGTCCTGCCAATCCTTTTCAAACCTTAGCCATCGATCCCAGCTTTGAAGCAGCTAGTGAGTCTGCTCTAGCTCGCCTAGCATCCTTCCCTGAACTCATCCCCAATTCAATTATTGAAATGGATTTCGAGGGAAGAATTACGTATCTCAATCCAGCCGCAGCGATCAAGTTTCCCAATCTTAGGGAAGTTGGAACAGAACACCCAATTTTAACGGGACTGTTGATTGGAGCTAAAAATCTAGAAAACAATTCTTTTGTGCGCGAGGTGGAAGTAGGTACAGAAGTTTTTGAACAATCCGTACTTTATCTTCCAGAAAGTGATTTAATTAGAACTTTTATTATTAGAGATATTACAGAGCAAAAGCAAGCTACAGCCGAACTACGCCAGCGCGATCGCTTGCTACAAGCAGTTGCAGAAGCTGCTAATTATTTGCTAGGAGAAATGAATTACGAAACTGGTATCGATCTAGCTCTAGCTGTAGTGGGTGAAGCTGCCAAGGCAGATCGTGCCTATCTCTTTCAGAACCATCTCCATCCTATTACAGAGGAAATGGCAGTCAGCCTACGCTTTGAATGGACACAATCTGGGATTGAATCTACCCTCCACGATTGGCAGAATCAGCTTTATCAAGCTCCTGAATTAGCCCGTTGGTACACAGTTCTCTCTAGCAGCCAGTCGATTAGCGGCATCACTCAAAAATTTCCTGTCGCCGAACAAGAATTCCTGATTCGAGATGGCATTAAATCCCTTCTCTTGGTACCTCTTCGCTTGGATAATCATTTCTGGGGGTATCTTGGCTTGGCAGACTGCACCTTTGAACGTCATTGGTCAAAGCATGAAGAATCTACTCTTTTGACCATGGCCGCCAGTATCATTGGGGCGCGGCAGCGTCAGCAAGTAGAAGAAAAGATTCGCCATCAGGCCCTCCATGACTTGCTGACAGGATTGCCAAATCGTCTACTATTTAACGAATTGCTCAGTAAAACTCTGCCCAACGCCACTCGAAATGGCGAAAGTTTAGCTGTGATTTTCCTCGATTTGGATCGCTTCAAGGTGATTAATGATACTCTGGGTCACACTCTGGGAGACCAATTGTTACAAAGCGTCTCTCAAAGATTAAAAAACTCACTCAGAGATGGAGACACTGTAGCCCGTTGGGGAGGCGATGAATTTACTATTTTACTTCCACGAATCAATGATATTGAAGAGGTAACTTTGGTGGCGCAGAGAATCTTACAAGCCTTAGAGGATGCTTTTCATCTCCAAGAGCATGAACTTTATGTAACTGCTAGCCTCGGTATTGCCTTACTCGATCGCAACAGCCCTGACACCGAAACACTAATCCAGCACGCAGATGCTGCTCTGTACTACGCCAAAGACAAAGGGCGGAATAACTATCAATTTTACAGTGTTTCCCTGAGTGCTAAAAATCCTGAACTCCTGACTTTAGAAAAGAGCTTGCGCTATGCCCTAGAACGCAATGAATTTAAGCTTTACTATCAGCCTCGTGTGAACATTGCCACAGGAGAAATTACTAGTATGGAGGCTCTGTTGCGTTGGCAGCACCCAGAGATGGGATTAGTTGCCCCCAGTGTATTCATTCCCTTAGTCGAAGAAAGTGGATTAATTGTCCCCATCGGCGAATGGACTCTACAGACGGCCTGTAACCAAAATAAAGCATGGCAAGATGCTGGATTGCCACCGATTAAGATCGCTGTCAATCTTTCTCTGAAGCAGTTCCGTCAACCCAAATTGGTAGAGACTATAGCTAAGGTTTTAGAACAAACCGGTCTGGAGCCGCGCTTTTTAGAATTAGAAATTATGGAAACCACAGCGATTGAGGACTTGGGTTTTACCAGAAGGGTGTTAGAGGAGCTACAGCAGATGGGTGTTTATATCTCCATCGATGACTTTGGTACAGGTCATTCTTCGCTCTCGCGCCTACAGCTTTTGCCACTCCACAATCTGAAAATAGATAAATCTTTTATTCAATATTTGACGCAGGATGCCAAAGTAGCTCATATTATCCAGGCCATAGTTACCTTGGGACACAGTTTGGGATTAAAGTTAACAGCCGAAGGGGTAGAGAAGGAAGAGGAATTGGAGTTTTTGAAATCTATCAACTGCGAGGAGGTACAGGGCTTTTTATTCTACCGCCCACTTTCTGAACAGAAAGCAACAGAAGTCCTCGAAAGTAAACGACCAACGATCTAGTACAAGGGAAACTCTTTGTACCAGTGAGGATACAATAAAATTCATTGTCTTGCTGCCAACCTTTTTCGTCCTATGCTACCAGTCATTTATTCCGACGAATTTTTAGATCACAAGACTGGAAAATACCATCCCGAAAAACCAGAACGTTTAAGTGCGATCGCAAATGCCCTCAAAGCAGCTACATTCGCAGATAAAATCACCTGGCGCTTGCCTACACCAGCATCAGAACAACCATCACTGATGTCTTCGTTGGTTAAAGCACATAGCCCAGCCTACATCAAAAAACTGTGGCAAATCGCTTCTAGTGGCGGCGGCCCTTTGGATGGAGATACGCCAGTTTCCCCACGCAGTTATGATGTGGCATTGTTAGCAGTCAGTGGATGGTTGGATGGAGTTGAGGTTGTGTTAAAGTCGGCTAATCCAGCTTTTGTATTAGCGCGTCCCCCAGGACACCATGCTGAAAGTGATGCAGGGATGGGCTTTTGTCTATTTTCTAATGCCGCGATCGCCGCTTTATTTGCTCTAGAAAAACCTGGAATTAACCGCGTCGCCATCCTTGATTGGGATGTACATCATGGTAATGGTACTCAGGCGATCGTTGAAACTGAAGCACGTATCGCCTATTGTTCTCTACATCAGTACCCATGCTATCCCGGTACGGGAAGATCGACAGAACGGGGTTTTCACAATAACGTATTAAATTTACCAGTACCCCCTGGTAGTGATATTGCAATATATCAGCCACTATTTGAAAAACAGGTAGTACCGTTTTTAGCCAACTTCCAGCCAGATTTACTAATTGTCAGTGCTGGTTACGATGCCAATGCAGAAGATCCTTTGGCAAGTATTAATTTACAGCCAGAAGACTATGCTTTATTTACTGATTATTGTTTGGGGCTAACTCGTAAAATTCTGTTTGGCTTAGAAGGTGGTTACGACTTTGATACTCTTTCTCAATCAGTTGTAGCGACGATTGAACGCTGTTTACTTTAAGCTTGTCTTGTTTATCCCATTTCACGAAATACCTGATATATACACCGACGATCGCAATTACCAAGGTAATAGCCTAAATTCTCTGCGAAGATTTGGGAACACTGAATACTGACGTGGTTATAGCTGACATACAGTTATGAAAATTTCTCACAAACTGGTTGCAAGCTTTGTTGGTGTTTCCTTATTCAAAATTGTAATTGATACGGTTGCGATCGCCGACAATGGTTGTGCGATACCTGAAACAGTGCGATCGCGCATTTTTAATCCTTTTTTCACCACGACACCTATCGGCAAAGGTACTGGTATGGGCTTATCCATCAGCTACAAAATAGTCATAGAAAAAAATCGTGGCAAGATATGGTGTGATTCCACACTAGGAGAGGGCACCAAATTTGTGATTGAAATACCAGTTCATCAACCTGAACCAATACCGAGTTGAGACTTCAGGGAAGCAGATGAAGAACCATTGATTATTGACCAATGCCCCATGCCCCATTCCCTTTTTTATAAACTTCATAGAATCTTCAGAAAGAAAAATTTTCAGCGGGGTTCTGAAAGAGCTAAAGTTTTGTTAAGATGCAATTGCTAGCAGTTTCTCAGCGAAATTCACCTATCGGGGTGTGGAGAAATAAAAAGCACAAGCAGCACAAATTCCCAAAGGTGAAGCAATGACCACCTATATTTTTTTCGACGAAGCCTTACGAATGCTGACCAACGCCTATCTGATCTCAGTAGTACTGTTAATGGCAGCTTCTGGTATAGGTCTGGCGGTAATTGAGACAATAGAAAAGACCGGAGAACGCTAAGTTTAAAGATGGCAATGTAGTTCCTGCCAAAAACCTTTGGATACAAGTGTTCGCCGTGAATAAATCCTGGGAACACTAAAGGATGAAAGTCTCAAGCGTCACAGTCTTACCTGTAAATCTACCAAACATACAGGTAACAGTAACGCTATTGGGACTCTAACCAAGGAGCTACTACAATGGGTCTATTCGACGCTGTGTTGGGTACAGATAGCCAAACCCAAGCAGCACTCAATCCAGCGGAAGCTTTTGCTGTCATTATATTGACGGCAACTGCTTCAGACGGTTATCTTTCTGTTGAGCAAACAAATTCTATCATTTCTGTGCTGTCTCGGATGAAACTTTTTAAAAGTTATCCCAATGAAATGATGAACAGGCTGTTTGACAAAATTTTGGGCATTCTCCAAGGCGATGACTTTAATGCTTTGTTTAATGCAGCCAAAGATTCTCTATCTCAAGAGTTGCGGGAAGCAGCCTTTGCAGTAGCTACCGATTTAGTCCTAGCTGAAGGTATTATACCTGAAGAAGAAAAAAACTTCTTAATTGATTTATATCAAGCTTTAGGGGTTTCGAGTGAGATAGCAATACAAATTGTGCAAGTAATCTTGATTAAAAATCGTGCATAGGGCGATCGAACATAACTTGTTATGCCCATTGTCCTTACTTGATTAAACTGTATAAGTAGCTTATAAATAAAGCGTGGCACGGAAGTTAAGCTTCTTTGCCACTATTTTTTGCTTTTATGATTTTGAACTTTAAATTATCAATTGCTTATGCGTTGTTCTGCCACCCTAACCCAACTGGTTGAAGTTATTTTGGCTCATTCTGTAAACTTATCTGAAACTGCTTTAACACAAGTCACTAGCGGTATCCAAACAGATAGCCGTACCTTGAAGCCGGGTGAAGTATTTGTCGCTTTGAGAGGTGATAAGTTTGATGGACATGAATTTGTGCCAACTGCGATCGCAAAGGGGGCAATAGCTGCAATCGTAGATTTTGAATACGAAAATCCTGGTTTTCCTGTACTACAAGTAAAAGATACTCTCAAGGCATATCAAACAATTGCTCGATGGTGGCGCGATCGCTTTAATATTCCTGTAATTGGTGTAACCGGTTCGGTGGGTAAAACTACAACCAAAGAATTGATCGCCGCAGTTTTAGGAACAAAGGGACGAGTTCACAAAACTTATGGAAATTACAACAACGAAATCGGTGTCCCGAAAACTCTCCTAGAACTTGGCGCAGAACATGATTACGCCGTGATTGAAATGGCGATGCGCGGTAGAGGACAAATTGCCGAACTGACGCAAATAGCGCGGCCAACAATTGGAGTGATTACCAATGTAGGCACAGCACATATTGAGTTACTAGGTTCCGAAGAAGCGATCGCTGAGGCAAAATGTGAGTTGTTAGTCGAAATGCCTGCTGATAGTGTGGCAATTCTCAACCACGACAATCCTTTATTAATGGCCACGGCGGCGAAATTTTGGCACGGAGAAGTTTTGACTTACGGCTTTTCTGGTGGAGATATTCAAGGGCAGTTAATTGATAACGACCAGGTGGAAGTCGCAGGAATCCAACTACCTCTACCTTTGCCTGGTCGTCATAATGCCACTAATTTCTTGGCAGCTTTAGCAGTGGCAAAGGTTTTAGGGATCGATTGGGCAACCCTCAAATCAGGTGTAATGGTGGATATGCCCACAGGGCGATCGCAGCGATTTACCTTACCCAACGATGTGGTAATCTTAGATGAAACTTATAATGCTGCACCAGAAGCTATGATTGCAGCATTGCAATTATTGGCAGATACACCCGGAAAACGGAAGATTGCCGTATTGGGTGCAATGAAAGAATTGGGAGAGCGATCGCAGCAGTTGCACCAGCGAGTGGGCGAAACAGTACGTAACTTGAATTTAGACGGTTTGTTGGTTTTGGTAGATGGACAAGATGCCGAAGCGATCGCTCTTAGTGCAGAGGGTATTGCATCGGAGTGCTTTGCAACTCATGCCGAGTTGGTGGCTAGATTGAAGACATTTGTGCAAGCAGGCGATCGTTTATTGTTCAAAGCCGCCCATTCCGTGGGACTAGATCGGGTAGTCAGTCAGTTACGTGCAGAATTTCCCAAATGATACCACTAGAAACCAAACGTCTTATACTGCGAGACTTTGTAGAATCAGATTGGCAAGAGGTTCATCAATATGCTGCTGATGCTGAAGTTGTGCGTTACTTGACTTTTGGCCCGAATACTGAAGAAGATACCAAAAACTTTTTGCAAAAAGAGATTTCATTACAAGGCGAAAAACCCCGTCAGCATTTTGCCTTGGCAGTGACTTTAAAACCCCAAAAGCAATTAATTGGTATCTGTCGTATATCCGTTCGGGATACTGACAATCAAATAGGCTCTATTGGATACTCTTTTACTAAGGAATTTTGGGGACAAGGATATGCAACTGAAGCTGTAAAAGCAGTTGTATCATTTGGTTTTCATGAGTTAGGCTTACATCGCATCTTTGCCACTTGTCACCCAGAAAACATTGCCTCAGCAAGAGTTATGCAAAAAATCGGAATGCAGCAGGAAGGGTATTTGCGAGAACACCATTGGATTAAGGGAGAATGGCGAGACTCTTGGCTATATGCCATCCTTGAGCATGAATGGAGAGGCGACAACATAATTCGTAATTGATAATGACGCTCGCAGACTCGCTACCGCTACGCTAACGTAATTCGTAATTTAACTTCATAATTATGAATTACGAATTAGTAATTATTCGATCGAATGATGATTGATTTGCTGAAAATATCATCCATAGATGTCTGATAGACTTCAGTTGGAAAGACTAGGGCTGTTGCTGTAGCGTCTTTGAAAAAGAATTGCTGCAAAATTAGTCACTAAGCAGGTGATTGCTAGCCACATCAAGATATAAGTAGGAGCCATCACCACACCAATCATGAACCAAGTATATACGTGCAGTATCATTACAGAAGCGAAAAAGCTAGCGATTCCAGCAGATTGCCACACTTGAGGCGATGGACGACGTAAGGCAACTAGGCTCATCGTTAAAATTGTGACAAGTAAGTTCGCTGGTACGAGAAATGTACAAATGCTTACGCAGTTGCCACGAGAGAACTCAGCTAAGGTGGTAAAATCGAGCATTAATTTCCTGGGATAGATGTTGGCTTTTTAAGAATTTAATTTATTTTAAAACAACGAAATTTACATTAACATAACAGTGAGTACTCACATTGCAAACATAACACAAACTAAACTTTTGAGTTGCGTTTTGATAGTACCAATAGTTAGTTAATTATAAAGATTTTGGATCGGTAGGGTGGAAAATACCCACCCTAGCCAGAATTAACCTGGTAAAATCACCGTATCGATAACGTGTACCACACCATTATCAGCTTCGATATCTGCTGCTAAAACTGTGGCATTTTTAACTTCAAAACCATCAGAAGAATGAATTTTAATGGGTGAACCTTCCACAGAATTAACCGTACCGAGTTGTGCCAAATCAGCCTCTAGCAGCTTTCCGGGAACGACATGATACTTTAAAATCCGTGTTAGCTGGGGAATATTCTGTAACAAAGTTTGGATAGTTCCCGGTGGTAACTTGGCAAAAGCATCGTCATTTGGTGCAAAAACAGTGAACGGGCCAGGACTTTTTAATGTTTCTACTAAACCAGCAGCTTGTACAGCCGCTACCAGTGTTTTAAACGACTCAGACGTAACTGCAATATCAACAATATCAGCCATATATCTTACCTAAATCTCTGCAAAAGATTTTAAAGGATAATAAACCTATTTTAAGTTTTATTAAACAAAATAAATTTAAAATCAGGTGTTGAATAAACTACACCTAGACGCGTACCCTCGCCAGACATCACCTTATGATGTTTCTAGGAAAATTCCGTTATCTAAAGAAATGTCCGATCGCACGTATGCCATTCTGGGAACTGGAGCATTAGGTGGGTTCTATGGTGCCAGACTGCAAAAAGCTGGGTTAGATGTCCACTTTTTGCTCAAGAGTGATTACGAACAGGTAAAGAAATATGGTTTAGTGGTAGAGTCCAAAGACGGTGACTTTACCCTTCCTGAAGTCCACGCCTACAACGACGTAGAAAAGATGCCACAATGCGACGTGGTGGTGGTGGCACTAAAGACGACGCAAAACCATTTACTACCAAAGATGTTGCCACCTGTAGTTAAAGATAATGGTGTGGTGTTGGTATTACAGAATGGACTTGGTGTAGAAGAGGAAGTTGCTGAAATTGTTGGTAATGTAACGGTTATCGGTGGATTGTGCTTTTTATGTTCTAATAAAGTGGGGCCAGGGCATATACACCACCTAGACTATGGGCAAATTACCTTCAGTGAATATACTCCTAATTATCAGCCTAGTGGGATAACTCAGAGGATGCAGCAAATTGCTGATGACTTTGAAAGCGCTGGTATATCAATTGAATTAGCTGAAGATTTACTACTAGCACGTTGGAAAAAGCTGGTGTGGAATATCCCCTACAATGGGCTTTCTGTGATTCTCAACGCTAGAACTGATGAATTAATGGCGTATGAGTACACCCGCGAGTTAGTTGAACAATTGATGTATGAAGTAGCGGCGGGGGCAAAAAGTTATGGGCGGATTATTAGCGATCGCTTCATTCAAACAATGCTCGATTATACTGTCAAAATGACACCTTACCGCCCCAGCATGAAAATTGACTACGACGAACATCGTCCTTTGGAGATAGAAGCAATTTTCGGCAACCCATTACGGAAAGCCCAAGTAAAGGGTGTGAATTTAATGCAGATTAGCTGTTTATACCACCAGTTGAAGTTTTTAGATGCCAGGGGAAAGTGAGGGAGATTAGGGAGATAGGGGAGCAGGGGAAGCAGGGGAAGCAGGGGCAGAAAATAACTTTTAACTCCTAACTTCCTAACTCCTAACTCCTAACTCCTAACTCCCCCAATTTTTAACGCAGGGATTCAAAAATGACTGCTATTGTCATTAAACACAACAGGATAATTCCCAATGGAAGCAAAAACTGTTGTAAAAGGTATAGCAGTATGGGTATGATTTGTAAGATACCCAAACCACTTGAGAAAACGTAAGCGATCGCAATGCCAAATAGTACCAACAAAAAATATTTTAATGCTGTTTAGCTTTGATAAAATCACGCTATGGTAGCAGAAAAGATGCATTTTATCTTGCTGAAGATGCCTTTTATGCTATGTCATTGTCAAGTAGAGTGACTTTATGGGGAATCGGGCATAGTTTAGTAACTCTCTGCTTAACTTATAAAAATTTAGGTAATCTTAAAAAATCCTTTAAGTTCTGCCAACAAGCTATATTTCATGCCGAAGAAAACAACTTTACCCAGATTAAAGCTAAAGCTATAAGTTGTCTTGCGGAAATTTTTCGAGAGCAGAGAGAATTTACTATAGCAATTTTTCATCATTCAGAAGCAATAGAAATTCTTGAGAAAATCGGCGCTAAATCAGACTTAGCCGAGGCTTATTATCAGTTGGCATTAACTTATAAAAAAATGGGTGAAATTGAGCATAGTCAGGAAAATTTTGTGCAAGCGATGTCTGCGACGGGCTACGCCTACGCACTCTTTAACGAAATGCAAGCACCCAGACAAGTTGAAAAAGTACAAACAGCAATGAAGTATTTTGAAAAATAGTAATAGTATTTGATTTTAACTGACGATTTTCCGGCTAATAGCCTCTCCAATCTCCATCAGTATCTCTTCCTCTTTGGCAGTAAATTCGTAGGGAACTGGCTTTGCAATGCCCAAAGTACCATGCAATTGACCATTCAGCATCAGCGGCACTGCCATAGAACCTTTTACCTTCGTTTCTTTTGCTGAGGGTCTAACCACTCCTGATTCGTCGGTTTGCAGGTTGCAAATCTGTACGGGTCGCTTGCGTTCGGCGGCGACACCAGCCATCCCTTTGCCAGTGGGAATTATCGTCATTTTAGGCAAAAGCAATTCTGGAATGCCTTGGTAAGCCATTAGGTGTAATAACTGGCTGTCTTTATCTAGGGTATGGATGGTAGCTGTAGAGCAATCGAAAGCAGTCAAGATTTCGGTAAGCAGTCGGTTCCAGTCGATGGTAGACCTTTTATCAGTCAAGATAGCAAAAATGGTTTTGGTATCTGAAATCATAGTCGCAGAAAATAAAGTTTGATTGTAAACGCGAAAAATAATTAGGAAATTCATTTAGTAAAATCAATGTACCCTTTCTACATTCCGTAAAAAGTCAAGGTAATTCATGGAGCGATCGCATCTGGAAAGGTCTGTTGTCTCCATAATATAAATACAAGGCGTGCGATCATTAGAGGTTTTATGTCCCTAACGCTTGAAGACTTGGAACAAATGCAGCAACAGCATCCCGACTTCCGCATGGAACTAGTCAAGGGTAATATTATTGTTTCGAGTCCATCTGGATACGAATCAGATGAAGTTGCAGCTGAAATGGTAGCCCAGCTACGTAACTGGGTTAGACCGCGCAAACTGGGGCGAACAGCAGCTTCTAGCGCCGGTTTCAGGTTGCCTAATTCCGATTTGCGCGCACCGGACGCTTCATTTGTTTTAGCCGAACGCTTACGTCGTAGTCCCAAGTCTTTTGCTCAATTGGCTCCCGATTTGACTGTAGAGGTGAAGTCCCCTAGCGATAATTTAGAGGATCTGAGAGCCAAAATTCAAGAATTTCTGAGTTTGGGAACTAAGGTAGGAATTTTGCTCAATCCAGATGAGCGGATTGTTGAAGTTTACAACTTTGGACAAGAGCCAATAATACTTCATGATGGCGATATTTTAACAGTTCCCGAACTGCTCCCAGGATGGGAAGTACCAATTGCAGATTTGTGGCCTCCAGAGTTTGACTAGGATAGTGGTAAAAACCCTACAGACTTAAATCGCTTTCAGTACAGATGGCAAAATTTTGATTAGTGGCAATAAAGATAAAATTATCAATATTTGGCAACTACCATACTGATTTAGTCTCTCATCAACATGAGGGACGGTAGAATATACCTAATTTTCGTAGCTTCAAAAGCCAAACTATGACGATGCATTCCACACTCCAACGTGCATTTACTAACCGCCGCGTTCTCAAAGTGATTAGCGGCTTGAATAACTTCGACGCCACTAGCGTCGCTGCTACAGTCAAAGCTGCTGAATTAGGCGGTGCTACTTTTGTCGATATTGCCGCCGATGTAGCCTTAGTCCAACTAGCTAAAAGTTTGACAATTTTACCGATTTGTGTATCAGCAGTAGAGCCAGATAAATTTGTACAAGCAGTGGCAGCTGGTGCTGATTTAATTGAAATCGGGAATTTCGATTCCTTTTATGCTCAAGGACGCCGTTTTGAAGCTCCAGAAGTGCTAGCACTGACTAAGCAAACTCGCGCTCTTCTCCCGGAAATCACCCTATCTGTCACCGTTCCCCACATCCTGGAACTAGATCGACAAGTACAGCTAGCAGAAGAATTGGTGAAAGCTGGAGCAGACATTATCCAAACCGAAGGCGGTACTAGCAGTAACCCAGTTCACCCCGGAACTCTAGGATTAATTGAAAAAGCTGCTCCCACCTTGGCAGCAGCTTTTGAGATTTCCCGTGTAGTGTCAGTGCCCGTATTGTGTGCTTCCGGCATTTCTAACGTTACCGCACCATTAGCGATCGCGGCTGGTGCTGCTGGTGTTGGTGTTGGTTCCGCCATCAACCAACTCAATAGCGAAGTCGCCATGATTGCCGCTGTGCGTGGACTAGTAGAAGCCTTAGCAACTGCAAATGCAGTAATTAAGTGAGTTAAGAGTTAGGAGTTAAGAGTTAAGAGTTATGAGTTATGAGTTGAAGGAACTTATTCATTTCTAACTTCTAATTTCAAACTCCTAACTTCTAACTCCTAACTCCTAACTTCTAACTCATAACTTCTTTCAACGCATAAATCACCTGGTCTTGCTGCTGTTGTGTCAGTTCTGGGAACATAGGCAAGGATATAACCTCATGACAAGCTTGCTCTGCTATTGGTAAGTCCCCAATTTCATAGCCCAGACTTTGATAAACTGGCTGCAAATGTAAAGGGTGGGGGTAGTAAATCATTGAACTCACGCCCTGTTCTTGCAATTGACTACGCACCCAATCTCTGTATTTGGCACTGGAACCATTGCGCCCTTCGCCGGATATACGAATAGTGTATTGATTCCATACCCCGATACCCCCAGGTAATTCTTGCGGCGGGACAATCCCCGGAAGTTGACTGAGGAACTGATAGTAATAGTTGGCAATATCTCGGCGGCGATCGTTCCAAATATCCAAATAACGTAGCTTAATCTGCAAAATGGCTGCTTGGAGAGCATCTAATCGGCTATTTACACCGATTTCTTCGTGTAAATATCGAATTTTACTACCATGATCTCGTAGTATTCGCAGTTTAGTGGCGATCGCTGGATCGTTAGTCGTTATTGCTCCACCATCGCCGCAACCACCAAGATTTTTGGTAGGATAGAAACTAAAGCAACCAATATGTCCAATACTTCCGACTTTTTCACCGGCCCAAATCGCGCCTGTAGACTGAGCGCAATCTTCAATTATGGACAAATTGTGAGACTGAGCGATCGCCATTAATGATGTCATATCCACAGGTTGTCCAAAGAGGTGAACTGGGATAATCGCTTTGGTTTGGGGTGTAATCGCTGCTGCAACTTGCTCTACATCTAAATTAAACGTAGTCGCGTCAATATCAACGAAAACAGGCTTTGCACCGACGGCGCTAATTACTTCAGATGTTGCAATAAAGGTAAAAGGCGTTGTAATCACTTCATCGCCTGCACCAATGTCCAAGACTCGTAACGCTAAGTAGAGCGCATCAGTACCAGAATTACAAGCCACACATTCAGTAACAGTATTATAAGCGGCAAATTGTTGTTCAAAGCCTTCGACTAAGGGGCCGCCGATATAGCGGCCGGAAGCCAAAACCTCTAAAACAGCCGCACTTACTTCTGCTTCAATGGTGGTGTATTGCTGCTTGATATCAAAGGCAGGGATGGGATTTACACTTTGGATCATGAGTTCTCATTTTATCGGGAGATACAAAGGATGCACTTCGACAGTCAATTTTTGCTGATTGAATTGTTAATCAAAGAGGAGCTACTAAAAGACTATCGCCCAAGATACGCATCTATTAGGGTTTTTACTTAAATTGTGGTGCAGTAAACCACCGCACATTTAATTTACAGATAGTAGGCATACTAGGTGTTTGCCATGTTAAGGTCGTACCATTTGGAATTTTGAATTGATGAAAGTGATATATATCAACCAAGATCCAACACATCGGATCAAAGTTCCTCTTGTGTAGACTGCTTGGAGAAGAAAACATTAGGAAATAGAGAACCCATGCAGGATCTGATCAAGCTGGATTTCGTGGATTTAGCTATAGCTGTGGGATTGATGGCGATCGCCATTGGTTTATCTGCCTGGGAAAAATTAGGATTAGAGTTGAACTTAGCCCTTGCTACTGGGAGAACCATCTTACAACTTCTTGTATTGGGATACATTTTAGATTTCATCTTGGCTTTAGACAATGCTTGGGCAGTTTTGGCGCTATTAGCAATAATGCTGACAATTACGGCGATTGTCGCACGAAATCGCATTACTCCAAAAATTCCTCATTTATTGCCTTTGGTGTGGGGTGCAATTTTAATTAGTACCGCCGTGACAGTGTTTTACATCAACTTCTTAATCGTTCAACCAGAGAGATGGTACGAACCACAGTATATAATTCCCCTAGCAGGGATAGTCTTAGGTAATGCTACCAATGCAGCGGCGATCGCAGGCGATCGCCTTGTCAGCACCATTAATTCCAGCCATCTCGAAATAGAAACCCATTTAAGCTTAGGTGCAACTCCACAGCAAGCAGTTAGTCAATATCGCAAAGACGCCATCAAAGCCGGATTGATTCCTACTCTCAATCAAATGATACTCATAGGTATGGTCGCAATACCAGGAATTACCACCGGACAGTTATTAGCTGGTGTCAAACCTCTAGATGCTGTCTCCTACGAAATTTTGATTATGTTTATGGTTGCTTTTGCTAATTTGTTGACAACAGTTTTAGTCACGAAAGGGTTGTGTCGTCAATTTTTTAATTCCGCCGCGCAGTTGGTGAGGTGAAGAGTACTGAGTAGGGTAAAGGGCAATACTTTTCGGTTAAGGGGGAAAGGTGAAAGGGAAAGGGTTTGATATTTACCTTTACCCCTTGGCCTTTAACCTTTTCCCAGCCCAAAAGAGAGATTGTTGGATTTATCCGAAAAGTATTGGGGTGAAGGGATTAATCTACTCCAAAATAAGTATTTCATTTCCTTGTAGGGGCGCATAGCTAGCTGCGCGCCCCTACGAAGTCTCTACAGAATTGAAATATAAAGATATTTTGCAAACGCATCTATCCTATGAAGTATTTTATGCAAAGCATAAATAAATATTTATATGGTTATTTAAAAATCATGTAATTTCAGTATTCAAACCTGACGCTGTAAAGCTGAGAACTCAACCTATTGCCGTCTATCGGAGGTAACAGAACCAAAAGAGGAATGTCATCATTAGGAGATGTCCCTTTAGGTAGGGATGTCAAGTAGGTGAAATATTTATTAATATTGTTAATAGATAGTAAATCTAAATTCAGCGTCAGGAATCGGAAAAAATTCCTAATGGCAGGTATTGAGCATCAATCACCGGATTGTTCACCAACGGAACAGAAGATTATGAAAGATCAAAAACGATCGGACTCTAAAGAATTTGTCGGAAATCTCAAGAATGGGATTTGGCTATTTGGCCTGTCATCTTGGGTATTTGGCATTACCGATCGCAGCATTGCTTCATTTGCAGATGGCTATCTATCTGCTTTGGATTTGACACAACTATTTACGGCAGCTACATTCTTTGTGGCATGGCTATTTTTGAAACCGACATCTAGAGTTTAAGTTAACCAACTGATTAGTATCCAGTCACTTTTGATGCTAGTCCGATCGAGATTTAGAAAGTTATCTATTTGATGCCATAAGGGGTGTGCGACAGAATGCATAAATTATTTTGCAGCGATCGCAATCAAGGTAATTCGTAAAATCTCCGAGTTACCCTGATTTCGAGTGATTACGGGAGAGAATCAGGATCGATACCAAGTTCGCGTAACCTCTGTGCCAACATTTGGGCACGTTCTTCTGGCGTTAGTAAACGTCGTTCTTGCTCGTTATACCAGTACAGCCACTCTCGCGTGATACCGTGATATACTCCTCGTTCTATGCCAATTCCCAAACCTACCTCTGGTAGCCAAACAGGATTTCCTGACAGCAATTGATACTCGTTATTGACTAATTTATAGATCTCTAAGTGTTGCTTGCGGCGGCGAGTAGGATTATAAACAACATAGTACAAGACTTTGAGCTTTGCGTACTCGTTTTTTTTGGTAGTGTATTCCCCGCGATAAGTTTGAGATACTACTTCCAGTGCCAATATAGGAACTTTTTCTTCTTCCCAAATTGCATAACTTAGACGCAGGTTTTCATCAAAAAATCGCTCGACTCCCAGGCTTAAAAATGCATCTGGCACTATCGCTGGTAGATTGGGGTCATAGTAAACAGCCATATCAGCCCCGAAAAACCAGTCCATTCGATCTGCCCATGCCATTGCCAGTACGGCTTTAAGTAAACTAGGAATTAAGTCTTGTAGTTCATTATCCACAGGGGTATCGTCAGAGTCGGGCAGTTCCTCAGAGGAGGGCAAGCAAGCTAATGGATTGTACTCTAACATAATGGGTTCGGGGATTTTTTCACAATCCAGACTTCTTAAATTGTAGCTAGATTGTATCTTTTACCTTGTGAAGTCAAAGTTATAGCTCTTTTGATTTTGGTGTATCTAAAAAAATTTTTCTAATTTTCCGGAACTGATTATAGTCACGTGGTAGTCTTTATCATCAGATTAGCGTTAGCGATTTATACTGAAACTTTATAACGAACCTCCGGGGAATATAACCCCATTACGGTAAAAGCCCGATCGTGAAGACCGGGCTTTTGCCATTAACTCCTAACTCTTGTAAAGACGCGATGAATCGCGTCTCTACTCCTAACTATTCATTAAATTAGGCAAACGCAGCAGTTGTCACATCGTTGTTCGACAGAATTTCTTGCAACTCTTCAGCATCTACTGTTTCTTTATCAACCAGCATTTGCGCTAGCTGATCTAGAATGTGGCGATTGCCCACTAACACTTCTTTAGCGCGTGTATAGGCTACATCTACAAGTTTGCGAACTTCTTCATCAATAGCAGCAGCGGTTTCTTCAGAAAAATCGCGCTCTGACATGATATCGCGTCCGAGGAACATGTTACCTTGTTGACGACCAAGAGCAACAGGGCCTAAGCGATCGCTCATCCCAAATCGAGTAATCATTTGACGCGCAACCCGTGCTACTTGCTGCAAGTCATTAGAAGCACCAGTGGTAACTTCTTCTTCACCAAAGATTAATTCTTCAGCAAGCCGACCACCCAAAGCCACAGCCATCTGATTTTCCAGATAAGCGCGGCTGTATAAACCAGTGTCCATCCGGTCTTCACTAGGAGTAAACCAAGTTAAACCACCTGCACGACCGCGAGGGATGATGCTAATTTTTTGTACTGGGTCATAATCTGGCATCAAAGCACCAACTAAAGCGTGACCAGCTTCGTGATATGCCACCAAGGTTTTGCGCTTTTCGCTCATTACCCGGTCTTTCTTCTCTGGCCCAGCTAATACACGGTCGATCGCGTCGTTGATTTCATCCATCGAAATTTCAGTCAAATTCCGGCGGGCTGCCAAAATTGCGGCTTCATTCAACAGGTTGGATAAATCTGCGCCAGTAAATCCAGGGGTACGACGAGCGATTTTATCCAAGTCCACATCTTTCGCCAAGGTCTTGCCACGGGCGTGTACCTTGAGGATTTCGCTGCGTCCGGCGTAGTCGGGACGGTCTACCACAACTTGACGGTCAAAGCGACCAGGACGCAACAGGGCTGCATCTAGAACATCAGGACGGTTGGTAGCGGCAATAATGATGATGCCAGTGTTACCTTCAAAACCATCCATTTCTGTAAGCAACTGGTTGAGGGTTTGTTCCCGCTCATCGTTACCACCACCTAAACCTGCACCCCGTTGACGACCTACGGCGTCAATTTCATCGATGAAGACGATACAAGGAGCATTGGTCTTAGCTTGTTCAAATAAATCGCGGACGCGGGATGCACCCACACCAACGAACATTTCCACAAATTCTGAACCGGAGATTGAGAAGAAGGGTACACCTGCTTCACCAGCTACGGCACGAGCTAGGAGGGTTTTACCTGTACCAGGAGGGCCAACTAACAATACACCTTTAGGAATTTTTGCACCAACGGCGGTAAAGCGATCGGCGTTTTTCAAAAAGTCTACGACTTCGTTTAATTCCAACTTGGCTTGGTCAATACCAGCGACATCGCCAAATGTCACCTGAGTTTGTGGTTCCATTTGCACTCTGGCTTTGGATTTGCCAAAGTTCATTGCTTGGCTACCTGGGCCACTTTGAGCGCGACGTAGTAAGAAGAATAAGCCAACCAAAAGCAATACAGGGAAAAATAAGCTGCTCAGTGCCTTAAACCAAAATCCTTCATCGGTTTGGGGCAAAACAGAAATATCAACGCCTTTAGAAGTCAGAGTATTAATCAAGTCTGGATCGTTGACTAAGGTAACAATCCGTTTAGCAGGGTCATATTTGGGTGTAACCAGTGCTGTAGAGCGGTCTGCACTCAAACTGACTTTTTCTACTCTGCCTTGCTGAACTTCTTGAATAAAGCGACTGTATCGCCATGTTTCTCTGCTTTGGGGTTGTTTGTCAAAAAATGCTGTTCCCAGCGCAATTACGACAATAAACAGCAGCGCGTACAGCCCTGCATTTCTCCATCTTTTATTCACTAAGGTCTATCCTCCGGTACTTTTTGCGCGTTAGCTTTCAGCGGGTGCTTTGCGCCATCGCCTAGCGTCTGCGATCGCAAATGTGATTATTAAGAATTATGTTAACTTATCTTAAGATATAACAAATTTGGCGTGGTTGTCATGCTAAAAAAAGCTCCCTTATTAGCTGAAAACTATCATGGTAGGGATTACATTGTAGCGACCCTGAAGGCAGATGAACTGTATGAATGGGAATAATTTCTACCACACTATTAGTGTAAGCGATCGCTTCAAATCTCTGGACTAACTCGACGCTCCAAGTTTCTTCTCGTGCTGGCTGCTGGTGGTTTTGCAACCAGTTTACAAGTTGCGATCGCCCAATTCCCGGCAAAATTCCGGCTGTCAACGGTGGCGTATACCAACAGCGATCGCACCATCCCCAAAGGTTGCCTGTACTGGTTTCTAGCCAATTTCCTTGAGCATCGACTAATATTGCTTCTTGAGCATCTGAGCTAGTTTTTGCCAACCAAGCACTCAAATAATTTCCAGTTTTATGAGAGGGGAGAGAGCGAGAAAATTCAGGACTCGCAACTGCACATGAAATACCAATTTTTTGTTTTTCTGTCAAATGTTGTGGTAATAATCTACCAGTTATCCATTCTCGTCCATCGGGAAACAGGGTGATTCTGAGAACGGGAAAGTGTGGGAGAAGAATTTGAGCGCCTTGACGCAGACGGTTCCAATCGGGTTGCTGCCAGCCAAAAGTTTGTAGTGAGAAGAGTAAGCGATCGCAATGTGCTTGCCAATTAGTTAAATTACTATCTAGGGAGTTCTTATAAACCCGCAGTGTTGTAAAAACAGTTGCCCCATAAAGTAAACCTGGATCGTTAATGTTTAATTCTAGGGTTTGAGAGTGAATTAATTTGCCGTCATACCAAAAAATCTTTGTCACAACCAAAGTGCTTGTTGCTACAACTCCATTGAAAAGTGATGACTTGTAATATTCATACGCTGCATGAGATAAAACCTGTGAGCTGCAAATCGCTGAACGCCAGAATCCAGACTCAGGTGTTTACACTCATGATTTCTGGCATATTCAATTAGCCACTGAAATAACTGTTGACCATAGCTGTGTGACCGTTTCAACTCATCAACAACTAAATCATCAATGTATAAAAATTTTCCCAATGCTAAACAATTAGAAATACGAAATCCAGCGATCGCTACAGCTTGCTTTTCTACCTCCAAGAATGCAAGTTGATATCCTTCTTTCATTTGATATCGAACTTGTTCTACAAAATTATCCTGCTCAAGGTGCGGGCGCAACTGAGAAATAACAGGAAAACACCCTAATATTTGAAAGTCAGATTCTGCCAATTGTATTGACATCAGTATTACCCTACTCAATCCTACATGAGAAACTTGTAACTTATTGAGTGAATCTAATCCTCGATTAGACTTGCAATAATTTAATCTTTAGGGGGAAATATAATTTTATTAGTCCCTTCAGGAGTTGTAATTATTTTTCCTCCCAAAGCTTCGATTTCCCTAATTGCGCGTTTTTGAGTTCTCTCATCAGCATGATTATTTAAAACCATTGACCAGGTAGAAATTTGAGCATATTTACTGTTAGGATTTCGACTCAGAAATTCCGCAGTCCTTTGGGAAGTATTAGCGATAAGCTGACTCTCTGAATCTGAAAATTTACTTGCCCAGTTTGCCGCCGTTGCAAAAGACTGTTGGGCAGCTTTCGCGTTGCCTAAAAATAATAACTCATCAACTCCTTTATAACGCCATATATAATAAGACTTTTTGGGAACTGAGGGAGATATTGATTTTAAGCCTTTCTCTGATATTGCGATCGCCCGTTCTGGCATACCAGCATATAATGAAGTACTGATCGAAAGACTGTGATAGGCTGCTAAAAATCGCGGGTCACGTTCTAGAATAACTTCAAAATATTCTGGACTTAAACTGTAACCTGTTTTATCCCGAATTTCATCATCTCCAAAATATTGGAGGAAATTGAGATATACCAAATCTGCAACAAAGTTATCATAACCAAAACTAGGTGTTTTTTTGAGAAAATTTAGACGGATATTTTCAGCTTTTATTTCTTTTTTTAAACTTTCTAAAGAGGCAGATTGTTTTCTATTTATTAGTTTTTGCAATTGGGGGAATTGAATCAAGCCAACTCCTAAAATACACATAGAAATTAAACAAGGTGTAGCAAAGGCTTGACGAGATAACAACATATTTTCCTTGGCTTTGCGATCGCAGTCATATCATTGTATACACAGTGGTATAGCAAAAGTCAGGACTACTTGTGTGTCTAAGCTTTGCTAGGTAAGATAAAAAAGTTAAATAAACTAATTTTATTATTAAGTGCCTGTTAATACTTCAATTTTATCTTTGGTCTGACATATACTTAATTCATTTTTGTATAAAATTATATTTAATTTATACTGACTTGAAGGAAACGTCCAAAAGCTAATTAAATAATTATTTCAGAATCACGCTACATAGGACAATGGGGAAACCCTACGATAGTGCTGGATTCACTGCAACGCAGTTATTCCAAAATCTAAAATGGTATTATTCTTTTTCTAAGATAAATTTTGCTCTAGGAAATCATAATTTTTTTTAGTAAAAATTTCTAAAATATTAAGTTGTTTTGACTTTAATTACTTTTTTGTAGTAAAAGCCTGAAAACTTTTGACATCACCTATAGTTGTATCTTGTTTATATTTAAATCTGTCTGTAACCTCTAAAACATCATGGTGAATAATACTCTTAATGAAAACACAGAAACTAATGGTCAAGCCATAGACAATTCGGAAAACAATAGTCAATATAGCAAACCAAGTAGTGAATTTAAAATCAAAGTTAAGAAGCTGAATAGTAATAAAGAAGGATTCAATATTGATGAAATTATTGATGCTATTCAAACAGCAATAGTTGAAGTTATCGAACTAGAAATTACCACTTGGGTTCCAGAATCATCTACTCAGTTAGAACAACTAAAAGAGCAGCAAATTGCTCAACCAGGTAATCGAATGCGCACTATAATCAATCTAATTGATGGTGATATAACTAATGAAGTTGGTAGTCAATTTGTTGGGAGCGGGCCATATACAGAACTTCGCGAATTTCATCTAACTCAAATCAAAGAAAGTCGGGAAATTATGCAAAAAAATATAGAAAGTTTGCATAAGCTGTATGGATTTTTTATAGAAATTATGAAATCTCGTAAAACTTCACAACAATCGCTATCTCGTCCACAGTAATTATTAATATTAATTAATAGTTAGTAAACCTAAAATACCTACAGAATAGGAATTTATCCAAACCTGTAGGTTAATTTGCTTTAAATAAATCAAGAAAATTATGACTATGCCTAACAAAATTCAAGAACAAGCCAAAGATTTGCTAGAGAAAGTAGTCTCATCTGTACATGAATTAGTTGATGATATTACAGCTTTAGAAATAAATACAATGGTTGTGGATCAAATTACTGGTGCAAAGTTTAATGCTTGGCAAGCGTATGAAGAGATTTATTCAATAAATGACAAAGACTACTTTGATGTCAAAGGAATTCCAAATCCAGACGATTTACCAGAACCAGAAAAAACTCAAGCTCAAGAATTACGCAAGCGTTATACAAGTCTATTTTCGCAACTTGAAAGAGAATATTTTTACATTCTCCTAGAAAAAAGTAATGAGAGTAGTGAGCCAGATTCCAGAATAATCCAATATCAAGAGCGTCTTAAATATCAGGTGGAACATAAAGCGAATATTCTTCCAACTGACGAGGTATACATAAAGTTAGCTCGACCAATATTGCCTGCTCCCACTCCTGTTGCAGATCGAGAAGAAAATAATCTAAAAAGTTTGCAGCAAAGATGGAAAGAGATTGAAGAACTTTTAAATAATGATAAATTTATTCGTACTTTGCGGAAAATGTCTGAACTAAAAGCGGCACTTAATAGTGGCAATATTACCACCGTAGATATTGATGTTATTTATGCTCAAACTGTTATGCAATTAGATGGAGATATTATTAGTCGTTATCATAAAAAACTATTTCAATTACCTGAAGGAGATAGAGATTTAATTCTAAAAATACATAATGAAGGGGTAGTTGCTGGAGAGAAACAGTGGCGTGGAACACTAGATTTTCTGATTGGTATTGTACAAAATATCGCAAAATTATCCCGACAATGAACGCCGAACAAACACACACAGATAACGAAGTTGATGTTCAACTCTCTTTCTTTGTACAAATACCTCAAGGCACTCCTATTGAACTAGAAATTAAGGTTGAACCAGGACAGTATACTTTTTATCTAAATAAAACCGTTTTAAAACAAATTGAAGAAGCACGAGAAATAGGCTGCTCTTTATACATTCCACCAAAATTACTAGCTTATCTTTGGTACTACAATTGTTTTAGCGATAAGATTTGCTTTAGTACTAACACTACGTTATACACTCAATTAGTAGTTAATAAAAAAAACTTTAAAATATTTGACAATACTTTTATCGTAAATTTTATCAAATTATTCTGGAGTAAAGCATTACAAAATAAATCAAAATTACAGTATGGACTTACTTTTAATTCTTATTATAGAGAAGATACATCAGCTTTATATTTTTGGAAAGAACAAGATATTATTTTACAAAGCAATATCTTATTTTATGGCGACATAATTCACAAAATTAGGAGTGATGTTATCCAAAATCCTCAGTGTTTAAATATTGTTTCTGTTCATTATTGGCTTATTGAACAAATACTAAGCTGTCTTCGGAGTAAATTAAATCTGCTAGTTTGGGAGATAGCTTCTCTCTTTCCTGCTGGTTTTCTAGTTTACAATCTTCATCCAGCAAATTGGATGCTAGTAATATTTGCTTGGTTAGGGTTAACTATATTATTTGCTACTACTCGCTATATAGTTGTTAATCAACTTCAAAGTCGTACTTCCATAAACTCTAAATTTATAAATAGGTTGATATGGACGCTGATTTGTTTCATTCCTAGTGTTGTTGCTACTACTAGCTTTAGTAACATTACTGGCTTATTATTACCGCTTTTTTCACTGATCGCCCCAAAACTTGTAAAGTACATTTTAAGCTTTACATGGGGGCGAGTTGTTAAATTGATTATGCGTCCCTTATTAAGAAATTTCAATTAAATAAAATCCTTTTAACTCTCTTTTTTTCACTATCGCTAGAGTAAAATCCAAAATTCTTACTCAGAATTGAGCTTTGAATATTCTCTCCCGAAAGTGATTAATCAGAATTCAGAATTCTGAATTCTGAATCGGCTACGCCCCGGTGCGCTAAAAGAATTAGAATAATCTCTCTGTCTAGCTTTAAGACCTAAATACTGTACAACACTTTCCTTGAAATCTGCTGCAATTTAGCTAACTTCTAAAAGGGGTTGGCTTTTTGATGATTTTTACTTTGTTAATATTTGCCAACAATGTCCGGCGATCGCCCAATCTTCTTGAGTATGTATGACTAATACTCTCACTGTTGAGTCAGGTGTGGCAATATCTTTATCTACAGGCTGCTGTTGATTTTTCTCAAGGTCTATTTTCAGTCCAATAAATCCAAAGGCTTCACAGGCGGCTTGGCGAATTTCCGCAGAGTGTTCACCTACACCTGCTGTGAATACTAAAGCATCTAATCCCCTCAAACTAGCAAGCATTGCGCCAATACCAGAACGCAAGCGATGTACGTAGATATCCCACGCCAGTTGAGCGCGAGAATTACCTTGAGCCATCGCTTCTCTGACTTCACGCATATCGCTAGATACACCCGAAATTCCTTTTAACCCAGAAGCTTTATTTAGTAACTCATCCAACTTTTCGATAGAGTAATTGCAGTGTCGCAACAGATAAATCAAAATCCCCGGATCGACTGAACCAGAACGGCTACCCATCATTAATCCGTCTAAGGGCGTGAATCCCATAGTAGTATCAATACTGCGACCGTTTTTAATCGCTGCTAAAGAGCATCCATTCCCCAGATGGCAGATAATTAATCGCTTAGGTGCAACATCTCGACCGAGAATTTGGACAGCACGTTGAGAACAGTATTGGTGACTAATACCATGAAACCCATAGCGGCGAATACCTTGCTCTACCCACTGATACGGGCCTGGATAAATTGCTGCTGCATCGGGTAAAGTGGCGTGAAATCCGGTATCAAACACTGCTACTTGAGTGACATCTTTTAGGATGTGTTCAATTGCTTCTATGCCTTCCAAAGCAACTGGATTATGTTCGGGAGCAAGATTAGACAGATCGGCGATCGCTTTTTTGACATCCTCCGTAATTACTACACTATCTCGATAATCTTCTCCACCGTGTACGATCCGATGCCCTACCACATCGATTTCTGACAAGCGATCGATTACCTTGGTGGCATCACGATCGAGTGTATTGAGCATATAGGTGAGGTGCGCCTGTGGGGAATCACCAGAGATTGATTTTTGTAGCGTTCCACCCGTAACAGTTTTCACCTCAATTTCTGCCACACCCCGATCTTGAGTCCAGTTGATTTTTCCTTCCCAAAGGGGTTGGGGTGCTTGGGTGGGCAGAGTTTCACCTGCAATTTCGTACAAACAACTCTTTTGGCTGCTCGATCCGGCATTTAGCACCAATATTTTCATAGTGACAACACAAAAAGACGATCTCTTTTGATCGTGTCACTAATTCTAGCTTCATGCTTAGTACAGTCTTGCGTAAAAGCGTAGCCTTAACAATATGTGAGTTCGACAGACCTCTCCCAGACAGCCTCCCTCTCTTAAAAGGCGAACGCGTTGCGTCTCCCTAAGGAGAGGGAGGAGTAATGAGTAAGGAGGGTTTTTACTCCCCTCTCCTACCAGGAGAGGGGCTGGGGGAGAGGTCAAAATAGCACTCGTCGAACTCATGTTAACAATACAAGCCGATGCATTAACAAGTCGGCCGTTGCATTAACAATACAAGCTGACGTATTAACAAGGCCGCGGCCGCATTCATAATACAAGCCGATGTATTAACAAGGCCGCGGCCGCATTCACAATACAAGCCGATGTATTAACAAGGCCGCGGCCGCATTCACAATACAAGCCAACGCATTGGCATTGCACGGTATTGCCTTTCATGAATTCGCTATAAATTAATGAAATTCTGTACTTAGTTTTCTCACGGCACAACATGACTTTGAAGCTTCTAAATTTCAGAGACTTGGAACTAGGAAGCGAAAAGAAGTGGCTTGGTCAGTTATCATTTCGTAGTTTGATTGGGCGGATGTCGCGGATCTTGAGGGTTCTTTTGCCTGCGTTATCGTCGTCATCAATTGTTAGCAGAGATTTCACGACCGTATGGTTTGCATTTCCACCAGTCACGGTGAGAACAAATGCTGAGTAACTGTTAGTGTTTGTGCCACAACCACTCCGGTCATGGAAGGTTTGATTCCATTCACCAATACGGACACCCTCGCCTCGTGGCTCATCACCACTTTGTTTAATTTCATTGAGGAGAGCTACTTTCAGTTGAGATAGCTTTGATTTTTTATCGGCAAGCATAAGTTTAAGAAACTTCTCGCGATTTACGTTGTCAAGGTTGCCGCCGTTGCTGCATTTATCTTCGTAGTTGGCAAAAGCTGAATTTGGGCTAGTCATCACCAGTGCTGGGATGTTGGCAGACTCAGAGGCGTGCCCACTTGTTGCCGCTAGTGCGAGAACACATAAAGTTAAAGTACAAAAATCAAAGCGCATTCAATTCTCCAAGCGTGAATTAGTGTGTCCAATCAAGATTAACTGCAACGGACACTAAAGGGCAGGATTTGCCCGGTAGGCGAATGCAGCAAAGAGGTAAAATCAGCGCCAACAGTATTTGATGATACTTGTACTTCTAATAGGGAAGTTTAGGCAACTTAACGATAAAGCTTGTTCCCTTTCCCTGGGCACTTTCAACTTCAATCGTCCCCTGATGAGCCTCAATAATACTCTTTGCTAAAAATAATCCTAACCCCCATCCTGTTTGATCCTCAGCAGAGATGGTTCGACGAAATTGTTGAAATAAGATTGATTGAGCTCCTGAAGAAATCGGATTACCTTCGTTGTGGATAGTGAGGCTGATATGCGTTTCAATTTGTTCAAGCGTAAGTGTAATTGGTGTATCAGGAGCACCATACTTCACGGCGTTAATAGCTAAGTTTTCAATTACCCGTCGTATCTCTTTACGGCTGCAATTGCTCCTGATAGCAGTATCACAAACTACAACAAACCGATTTCCATAAGCAAAGTTCAAATCCTCTACTACGTCCTGAACAAGGCTGTCTAAACTGCATTCTTCAAATTCAAACTTTAAGCTCTGCCCTGCCCGCAGCCGACTAGCATCGAGCAGATTTTGAATCATCGAATTCAAACGCTCGACTGCTTTTAGCATTTTCGCCGCGATATTCGCATGGGTGTCTCCTTGTTCAAGTCGACGCAGAGTCAGGGAATACCCATTTTTATAACATTGAGTGGGCCTCTAAGATCGTGAGTCAGTGTCACCATAAATAACTCTTGAATATCTCGCAACGTCTGGGAAAATTGAGTCGCCGCATCGTTAACAGCTTGCTCGATGGAATCGATAATAATATCTCGTTCCCTTACCTCTAAAGCCGCTTCTTCTTCTAAAATTTCAAATATGACCTGACGGAGAATGTGGTACTCAAAAATGAGTTGAGTCATTGAGTAGTCGGCAAAACCTGCCCGCTCATGTCCATGCTTTTTCCCAATCCGAGTGCTTTCTAGCTTATCGCTTTTTATTCTGGCTGGTGTCCTTTCAATCTTCGTTGACAGCTCATCCACCAATTGGTTTAGATACTCAGGTAGGGAATTTTGTAGCAGAAGAGAGTCCTGATGCATTGATGCACCGACTTCATCACGCGCCCGCTCCTCCCACCTCTGCATAATTCTTTCAACATTTTGCTTAAGACGGTTAGACACTTGATTATTAAACATAGAATTGCAAAAGCATCAAAACTAGCAAACAGTCAGCTTTAAACTGCTTGATATTGTACGCAACTGTCTTGTGATGTCAAGTGGTTATTAGAAAAGTCAGCCTATGCTGCTGTTGCTGGGGATCATGACCATTGGCGATTACCTACAGCAAACTGCGCCAACGCGAACTTCGGGATGTAGCCCATCGCAAAGTAGTCTACACCAAACCATTCGTAGCATAAAGGAAACCCCCAACTGAAATCGTTATACTAACTGTGGGAGGCTGTTTATCTATCCAGCCAGATTCCATAGTTGTATTTTTTTATAGCTTGTTACACTATGTCCTTCTTCAAAACCCCGCTGATTGGTTTAAAAGCTGACTCATTTCGTCATCCATTAGACCTGGAAGCTACCAGAGCGCTCAAGCAGATACCAGGCATAGATATGTTGGTGCGAAATTGGCTCGGCCCAATGGCAGAGCAGGTTTTCTATGTAGAAAATATTGCCTCTAGCATTCTGGTGGGTGAAAAGCAACTACCCGATTTATACAAGCTGTTGTTAGATGCCTGTAAAATCCTGGATATAGATCCTCCCCAGTTGTACGTCCGGCAACATCCGGCTCCCAATGCCTATACTTTTGCTGTGCGGGGTAAGCAGCCTTTTGTTGTGATACATACTTCCCTAATTGATATCCTTACACCAGAAGAAATACAGGCAGTAATCGCCCACGAGTTAGGGCATCTCAAGTGTGACCATAGCGTTTACTTGACTCCTGTAAATTTATTAATATTAGCTGCGGCGATTGTGCCCAATGTCGGTACAATCGTTGCTCAAGCCATACAAGCGCAACTTTTGGAATGGGTACGTTGTGCTGAGTTTACCTGCGATCGCGCTGCATTACTAGCAACTCAAGATCCGAAAGTGGTCATGTCCGTGTTGATGAAGTTGGCTGGTGGTTCTCCCACCTTAGCGCCCCAACTGAATCTCGATGCCTTTGTTGCCCAAGCCCGCGCTTACGATGATATTAGCAAGACAGAACTAGGTGAAATGGTCAAAGCTGCCCGTACAGCCCAATTAACCCATCCAGTACCAGTACTGCGGGCGCGAGAAATTGACCGTTGGGCAAGCAGCACCGAATATCAAACTCTGTTGCACAGTCACGGACTAAAGTCTACTAATAATGAAGTTGCACCCAAAGGTGGATGGCGCAATTGGTAGAGCTTCTATTGACAACCGTTTTTTGGCTATATAAGCAGAAAAATTTTTAATAGATCGTGAGAAGCGATCGCCAAATAGCGATCGCTTCTCCTTTTGATCGAAAAACGCAAACTCTAATTACACTACATATCCCTTTTGTCAACTAGAAGCTTTTAAAGCTGCTTCTGCTTGGGAATGTAACAACAAACCGTATTCCAAGCCCTCTACCACTGCTTGATAGGAAGCCGCCAAAATATTGGTAGAAACCCCTACCGTTGTCCAGCGTTGACGACCATTGCCTGATTCTACCAACACACGAGTTTTTGCCGCAGTGCCCGTATGTCCGTTGAGAATCCGCACTTTGTAATCTGTCAAATCAAAGGTTGCAATCTGAGGATAAAAGTTCACCAAAGCCTTGCGTAAAGCTGCATCCAAAGCTGCCACAGGCCCGTTACCTTCCGCCGCCTCCAAAATATTTTTCCCGTCAACAGCGACTTTGACTGTAGCTAGGGCATTGCTAGTTTCTTTCCCCTCAATCAAGTCACAGTGGACTTGAAAACCTTTGACTTCAAAAAACTTTTGGCGGCCTCCCAAAGCTTCGTGCATCAGCAACACAAAACTGGCCTCTGCTGCTTCAAATTGAAATCCTTCACTTTCCAAATCTTTAAGGCGCTGGAGAATTTCCCTAGCCTCTGCTTTTTGTTGATCCAATTCAATCCCAAAACTGCGGGCTTTGGCTAAAACATTGCTCAGTCCAGACTGTTCCGAAATCACAATGCGCCGACGATTCCCGACTTGTTCCGGCTGAATGTGTTCGTAAGTTAGGGGATTACGTTCCACTGCTGATACATGAATACCGCCCTTATGGGCAAAAGCCGAACGTCCCACAAAGGGAGCGTGTTCATCTGGGGCAAGGTTGACCACCTCACTCACAAAACGACTAGCTTCTGTAAGTTGTGTAAGCTGGTCTTCTGTGATACAACTGTAACCCGCCTTCAGTTGTAAATTGGGAATTAACGAACAGAGGTTAGCATTACCGCAACGTTCACCGTAACCATTAATTGTGCCCTGTACCATCTTTGCCCCTGCCATCACGGCGGCTATTGCGTTAGCAACCGCCATTTCCGAATCGTTGTGAGTATGAATTCCAATTTGAGGAATTGTCCTTTGTCCTTTGTCCTTGGTCATTGGTTCTTGACAAATGACCAATGACAAATGACTAATGACATCTTGAACAATTTGGCTAATTTCGTGGGGTAAAGTGCCGCCATTGGTATCACAGAGGACTAGCCATTCCGCACCAGAGGCGATCGCAGCCTCTAATGTCTGTAAAGCATAATCTCGATTGTGCTTATAGCCATCAAACCAATGTTCGGCATCGTAGATAATGCGACGCCCTTGAGAACGGAGGTACTCAATGGTGTCGCGAATCATCGCCAAATTTTCTTCTAATGTCGTCTTGAGTCCTGTTGTCACGTGTAAATCCCAAGACTTGCCAAAAATCGTTACCCAGCGAGTTCCCGCCGCCAAAATATCCTGTAGCATCGGTTCGGTGGCGGCAGTGGAGTTGGGGCGTCGAGTCGAGCAAAAAGCGACAATTTCAGCCTGTTTAAGCGGATCTTCTTGGAGTTGCCAGAAAAATTGTACATCCTTGGGATTGGCACCAGGCCAACCACCTTCAATAAAAGGAATTCCCAGTTGATCGAGTCTACGGGCAATGCGTAACTTATCTTCTATCGATACAGATAGCCCTTCGCGCTGAGTGCCATCCCGTAATGTAGTGTCATAGAGCCAAAGTTGAGGTGAAGAATTTGTGGTCATAAAACTGGGACCGACGAGACAACTTTCGAGGCAATGTGTCAATATACAACAAAAAGCCAGTTTGGCAATTTAAAAATGCCTAAAGTAATAGCTGAAGGTAAAACAATTGATTGCGAGCATGGAAGCAATCTGCGCAAGATTTTGCTGCAAAATGGTATTAACCTCTACAATGACGGTGCTAAGGTAATAAACTGTCGGGGCATTGGCAGTTGTGGTACCTGCGCGGTTAAGGTAGAGGGCAAAGTCTCAGCAGCGAACTGGCGCGATCGAACACGGCGTTCGCTTCCTCCCCATTCTCCTACAACAGACTTACGTTTAGCCTGTCAAACTCAGGTTTTAGGCGATGTGAAAGTGACAAAGTTTGATGGATTTTGGGGACAAGGTTCTCGAATAGTGTGGACACCAAAAGGTTAAAAAGGAGTTAAGACAAGATGGGTAGATGGACACCCTTAATTTTAATGGCTGGAGGTTTAGCCATTCTGCTTGGTACATTACTGGGCATCAACTTTCCGATGGGCGTACAAACTGCCAACGCTCCTAGTGACAAGAAATCAGAAGTCCTGCCAGCTAATATCAATGTTAATAGCAGCGCTGGCAGCAAAAATGAAGAAACTGCAACAGAAGGAAACGAAACAACTGAAACCAACCAAAACAGACGCTCTATTGTAGCTCCAAGACCTGACAACAGGAGTAACGTTGCTCAGAATTCTGGCGATGACTCAACATCACCTGCTGACACTACAACAGAGAATAATACAGATTCTTCAGGAACAAGCACACCATCCAGCGATACAAATCAAAGCAACGAACCAATCCGCGCCTTGTGGTAACGAGCAGATCCTTCTTCAGACCCGTCTTTAGTTACAAGTTATAAGTTATAAGTTATGAGTTATGAGTTATGAGTTATTAGTTATGTACTAATGATAAATGGCTAATGACAGATGACTAATGACTAATGACTAATGATTAGTGAGACTGTAATTATTGGTGGCGGCGTTATTGGTTTAGCGATCGCCATTGAACTAAAATTGCGCGGGACAAACGTCACCGTGCTTTGTCGTGACTTTCAGGCTGCCGCTACCCACGCCGCCGCCGGGATGTTGGCACCAGATGCAGAAAACATCGCTAATGAAGCAATGCGTTCTTTGTGTTGGCGATCGCGTGCCTTATATCCCGACTGGACGTGCAAATTAGAAGAACTGACAGGTTTAAATACTGGCTATCGTGCCTGTGGTATCCTTGCACCCGTCTTTGTGGAGGCAGGGGGGCAGGGGGGCAGGGGAGCAGGGGAGCAGAGGAGCAGAGGGGAAAGTCTTTCCTCCTCATCTCCCTCATCCCCCTGTTACTGGTTAAATAAGGAGGCAATTCATCAATATCAGCCAGGATTGGGAGCCGAGGTAGTTGGTGGCTGGTGGTATCCTGAAGACGCCCAAGTTGATAATCAAGCTCTAGCTCACGTATTGCGGACGGCGGCTGAATCTATTGGTGTTGAACTTAAAGATGGTATTACGGTAGAAGGATTTTTACAGCAGCAAGGACAAGTGGTTGGCGTGCAAACCAATGCTGGAATAATTCGCGCCGCGCACTATGTTTTAGCTTCGGGTGCTTGGTCAAATGAATTGTTACCGCTACCCGTGCTACCCAGAAAAGGACAAATGCTGAGTGTGCGGATACCAGAATTTGCGCCGGACTTGCCCTTAAAGCGGGTTTTGTTTGGGCAGGATATTTACATCGTACCAAGACGCGATCGCCTGGTTATTGGCGCAACCAGTGAAGACGTTGGCTTTATGCCCAACAACACCCCAGAAGGTATTCAAAAATTACTACAAGCTGCCATCCGGCTGTATCCCCAATTAAAGCATTATCCCATCCAAGAATTTTGGTGGGGATTTCGCCCAACCACCCCTGATGAATTACCCATCCTGGGCACTAGCCACTGTCAAAATTTAACCTTTGCTACGGGTCATTACCGCAACGGAATTCTACTTGCGCCCGTAACCGCCGCTTTGATTGCCGATTTAATCTTAGAGCAAAAGTCTCACCCCCTACTTGCTGATTTTCACTATTCGCGTTTTCAGTCCAAGTCATCTACCTCCACCCCAATGCTGACTCACTCTGCCAATTTCTCTAACGGACATCACTCTGCTATATCTCCACTCCCCACGGATGCGATTAATCGCGTCTCTACCGATTCCCCATTGATTATCGCTGGCAAAACCTTCCAATCCCGCTTGATGACGGGAACTGGTAAGTATCGCAGCATTGAGGAAATGCAGCAAAGCGTCGCCGCCAGCGATTGCCAAATTGTCACCGTAGCAGTACGACGGGTACAAACCAAGGCTCCTGGACATGAAGGTTTAGCTGAAGCCTTGGATTGGACGAAAATCTGGATGTTACCCAATACCGCAGGTTGTCAAACTGCTGAAGAGGCGATTCGGGTGGCGCGTTTAGGGCGAGAAATGGCGAAATTGTTGGGGCAAGAAGATAATAACTTTATAAAGTTAGAAGTAATACCCGACCTTAAGTATTTACTCCCAGACCCAATAGGGACACTGCAAGCAGCAGAACAACTAGTTAAAGAAGGCTTTGCAGTATTGCCCTATATCAACGCCGATCCTATGTTAGCCAAGCGTTTAGAAGAAGTAGGCTGTGCTACAGTCATGCCTTTGGCATCACCCATTGGTTCTGGACAAGGACTGAAAACAACTGCCAATATCCAAATAATCATCGAAAATGCAGGTGTGCCAGTGGTGGTAGATGCTGGTATTGGTTCACCCTCAGAAGCCGCGCAGGCAATGGAATTAGGAGCAGATGCCTTGTTAATTAATAGTGCGATCGCTCTTTCTCCAAAACCAGCAGCAATGGCTCGTGCGATGAATTTAGCAACAGTCGCCGGTCGTCTAGCATACCTTGCTGGCAGAATGCCTATTAAAGATTACGCCAGTCCTAGTTCACCTCTAACTGGGACGATTACTAGTTAAGGGGCATGGGGCAAGGGGGACAAGGGGGAATTATTACAAGTCTCTCCCTTATTTCCCCATCTTCGCTGTCTACGTTGTCTCTTCTCAATGCCCAATGCCCAATGACAAATGACAAATGACAAATGACAAATGACAAATGACAAATGACAAATGACAAATGTAACGATTTATCTAGCAGTTTAAGACCAGATTTAGCATTTATGTAACATTAAATTAACGATAAAGATAAAGGAATTCATTCATGCCCTATACCAATGAAGAAGGCGGTCTTCTGAATAATTTTGCCCGGGAACCAAAGGTTTATCAAGCAGAACCTCTCACGGAAGGGCAAAAGCGAACTTATATCATACTAGGAATTGCCGCTACAGCTTTGGTTGCCGGCTTGATTCTAGTCGCCTTCTTTGTTTCTAAGAGCAGTTGATCGTAAAACATTTTAAGAAAACTTCATCTTTTTTATAGTTTTTCAGGTTCCGATTTTAAGAGGGGCCTGCTTTTTTATTTTTTGTTAAAATTGAACTAGGAATGAAAGTATATAATTATACTTTATTGTTCCTACTATAATTGAAGGCTCAATATATCCACAGCAGCACAACATCTACTTATTAAAAATCATTTTTATTATGACTTTAGTCCACTTGAATGCACCCAGAAAGGTGATATGTACTATGTTTTGGCTTTTTAGCCGCTATGAGCGTGAATGATACTGCACACAACAATAATTCTACTTGGAATCGGCAAGTATACCACCGCCTGAAACTTGCCTTAAGTCTTGGCTTACGACGACAAATTCTTTTGGCAGTTTGTGATGATTTATACTTAAGAAATCAAGTAGCAGCCCGTTTGCATTCTACATTGGCTTATCCTGTTGGACAGGTGCTATATCAATCATCAAATGCTCAGGAAAATAGCACTCCAGCTTATCCGCGATTAGTCACGTTGCGTTTGAATTTAAACGATCCCAATCCCATAATTCAGATTAATCAATGGTTGACTAATTACCCACCGCCAATTGTTGAGGCATCAAAAGATACTCCTGGAAGACCTTTTCCAGTACCAGCATTTCAGATTGTCGGCGTGGAACATCTTACGAAGCAACCAGTTGCAACACAGCGTTTATTTTTGCACTATCTCCGCTTAAGCGAACAATATTTCTCTACACAAGAATCCAGCCGATTTCTAGAATCTAATTTGCTTTTGTGGATACCACGTCCTTGGTTAGCGGCTATTAAGCAATCAGCACCACAGTTTTGGCGTTGTCGTACTGGCGTATTTGTCTTTGCTGGAGAACCCACACCAGCAACTCAGAATTTGGCCTATCCAGAACGTTTTTCACGTTCAGGAAGCTTAGATTTAGGGAATATTGAGCAGTCGATTCTAGATGAATCAGCTAACCAAGCAGAACTCAGAACCGCAACCACCGAGTTCAAGTTTGATAATAATTCTGATTTCCCAGTAGAGATACAAGAAAATCGCGTACACAAAACTGAGGAAGTTTCACCATCAACAGCGGATTTATTGAAGGCTACGCCACAACAACAGGAATCTACAAATCGGTCTGGTAATGGGAGTAATAATCAATCGCTGTCATCTTTATCTTATATTAGCAGTGAGTTAAGGGAGCTAGTAACAGCAACAATTAATACAAGTATTGCTCAAAATGCTGAGAATTCTTTACAACCACAGCAGATTTTGTTGGAGATTGAAGAATTACACGAAAATCTTGTTTCAGAGGAGATACTGGCAGAGGCTTATCATCGCTTGGGTACTTTATACCGTCTTCGGATTGAGCAAGGAGAGGCAACTCTAGAAAACCTGATGGTGGCAATTATTGCCTATCAAGAGGCAATTAGCTATGACGAAAGCTCACCGCAACTCCCAGATATCTTGAATGATTTGGGTACACTCTACTGGATGCTATACCGCACACCACCCAATTCTGAAGAGGGACAAACTTATATAGAGCAGGCAATAGAATTTTATCAGTTGGCGTTAAAGATAATTTCGCCTCAGACACATTTGGAAACTTACGCTCGCGTACAAAATAATTTGGGGACAGCCTATGGTGATTTAGCTCGTTTCTCTCACCCATCGGAAAATTGGCAGCAAGCAATTTTGGCTTACAGTGAAGCACTCAGCTACCGTACAGCTGAAATGGATTCATTAAAGTATGCGGCTTGCCAAAATAATTTGGGTACTGCTTACTGGCATTTAGGGCAATACAACCAACCGATTGTGCATTTAAAGAAAGCGATCGCAGCTTACAATGAAGCACTTGCACACTACAACCCAAAAGAGGAACCGCTCAAGTATGGGATGATTCAAAACAATATCGGTACTGCGTTTTGGAATCTGGCACAATACGAACAACCTGCCCAAAATCTCCAGCTAGCCATAGATGTTTATAGCGAAGCTCTCAAGTATCGCACTCCAGCTAATGTTCCCAGTGCCTGCGCCGCTACACAAAATAATCTGGGTACTGCTTACTGGCATTTAGCAAACCTATCTGAAACTACTAAAGAGGCACGGCAAAAATATCTGCAACTATGTATCAGCGCTTACGAAGAAGCTATAGCTTTGGCTCACTCACTTAGCGGTACTTCTTTAAGTTTTGATTTGCTTGCCTCTCACAATAACCTGGGACTAGCACATTATCAGCTAGCAATAGATAAGTCTTTTAATGTTGACAAAGCAACACGCTCTCAACACTTAGAAGTAGCATTAGATAACCATTTGCAAGCCTTAAACGGATTAAGTAAACAACCAGAGGCTTATCAAACAACCTTTGCTTATGTGGTTAAAACTATTCGTGCTTTTCATAATGAGTTAGGGATACAGGGACAAAATCTAGCTTTATCTAAAGTTCCTAGCCAGTTGTTACCAGAGATTTTGTCAAAATTATGAATCCCATTGCTCTCCATAGTGCGGAGAATGTCAAAAAACTGTAACTTCATATCAACTTGACAATTTATTGGTAAGTCAAGTAAGGTAGCGATGTTTACGACGGGCTACGTCTACGTAATTGCCTACGTAATTACTAGACTTCTTGCATAAATCAAAAAAGAACCCTAATCCGCCTTTGACTTACCTTAAAGTCTCCACTCTTGCTGAGAGGTAGCGTGTTAGGGAGATTTTGCAATCGGTTTACTGTTTTACTAATTACAAACTAGTGAAATATATTTTCACTAGTCATAATTTTAACTTCATAAATATAAATTATTCATTAAATTATTTTGAAATACACATAAATATTTTATAAAAAATACAAGAAGACATTGGCGTATTTTCCGTAAATTTACTAAGGTAGACTGAATACCTACTTGAAAGAAGCTCCAGAATGAACGTTTAAACCTAGAATTATGAAACTAAGTTTTGTTTTCGCTACTGCTATATCTAGTTTTTTTGTGAGTTCGGCCACAGGATTTAGTTTCTCTGGTCAAGCACAAGCTCTAACTTTTTCTGGCATCTCTAGTGCGACATGGGGAAATCCAACTCCAGGAATCAATGATACTAATCCCATATATACAGGTGTGGGAAGTAACACATTTACCTGGGGTCAAGCTAATTTGCCGCCAGGACTTCCAAATAAACTAACCTCTAATGGAACTTCATTTTCTGCGGACATTAACTCTGTATTCAAAATAGCTGATTTAACTTACTTCAATGGTAAGGTACGCACTGATTCAAGCGTTGGATTTGTACCTTTAAATCTCAATCTATCTTTCAGCCCACCTGTGGGAACCAGCCAAGTTTTTGACTTTAACTTGCGTTTAGTAAATACACTTAATGACCCAAAAGATCGTGAGAATAGTGCAGACTTGGTATTTTTAGACACAAATTTGAGTAATCGCAGTTTCACCTTTGGAAGTAATAAATATACCCTTGAGTTAATCGGTTTTAATCTAGAAGGTCGCCAGATAAGTATTAAGGCTCTTGAAGAAGCTACAACTACAACAGCTATTTATGCCAAAATCAAAACTATACCCGAACCTGCGTCAGTGTTGGGTCTATCATTGCTAGGGATATACCTGATATCTCGTAAAAATCCTTGGAAAATAAATACAGGGAATAGAAAATAGGGAATAGATATATACTGAGTTTTATTCAAAAATTAAATAGGAGTGCTACATAACAATCCGATTTGATTTTTGAACTTATTTACGGGGACAGATAAGAGGCAACGCTCAAGAAGGTTCTTTCAATTGTATGGGGTTTTTTCACGCAATCAAAAATTTGGGCGATAAAAATATAGAGACGCGATTTGTCGCGTCTCTACAAGGGTTTAGCGTTTTTTGATATACGGGATGAATTGCGTCTTTATGCAGGGTTAGGTTGGGTTCGGCTTTGAAGTAGCTGGATAATTGCAGCTTTTTCTAAGATTCCAACTAGGACGCCATTCTCACGAATCACGGGAAGTACAGATAGTTTTTGTTGTTCGAGTAACTGCATGACTTCCAGCAGAGGTTGATCTGATTGGACTGTGGTAGATTCGGTAATTGGTCGCATGACTTCTTTAACTTGAGTTTCTGACCACAGTGCTGTAGAGATGGTTCTTAAATTATCAATTGCGATCGCACCTATTAATTGTCCATCATCATCAGTCACTAAGAACCGATGCCAGTTTTGCCCACTTATGACTCGCTCATCGGCAAACTCTCTTAAGGTAAGATTAGCAGATACAATCGGGCTGTCATGAGTTACAGCATCTTCGGCTGTCAAACCTGTAAGTTTTTCTTGGACTCTGGCAAATTGAGCCGAATTACCAGCATTTTGCAACAAGAAGAAGCCAATTAACAAGTTCCAGAAGTTACCGGAGTTGCCAAATAATAGTAGGGGAAGTACACCGGAAAGAATTGCTACCCAACCAAAGATTTGCCCGACTCGACTTGCAAAGGTGACACCTTTATAAGGATTACCTGTAATTTTCCAAACGATGGCTTTCAGTATATTTCCGCCATCTAAGGGCAAGCCAGGAATTAGATTAAACAGCGCTAATGCCAAGTTAACAGAAGCGAGAACACCAAGAATTGCAGCTAACGGCCCTGATGCAGCAGTCGTAACACCAATAGCTGTAACGATACCGCACAATAGTAAGCTTACCATTGGCCCGGCGATCGCTACCCAGAAAGCCTCACCTGGGGTTTTCGACTCTTTTTCTAAGCTAGCCAAACCGCCAAATATAAACAGCGTGATGGATTTGACATCAATTCCCTGGCGAATCGCAACAAAACTGTGGCCTAATTCATGGGCGACGACAGAGGCAAATAACATCAGCGCTGTCATCAATCCTAGTACCAAAGCTAATCCCGCAGACAATTGGGGAAATTGCGCCGCCAGTCCACTGCTATAACTCCAAGTTACTAAACCCAGAACTAAAAACCATGATGGATGGATATAGAAGGGAATTCCGAAGAGATTACCAACGCGAATTGTGCCATTCATGTCGTTCACCTTTGATTTCAGCTTCGAGAGGTTTGCTTTCATCCTTCTCGATGTATTTATTGTAACGAAAGGTTAAGAGATTTTAATCTTGATGGCGGTAGTGGTGTCCGTCGGTAAAGGTGCGGTTATTGGGAATATTGAGAGCATCCAAATTCAGGAAGCAGGAGAAACGTTGGATCGCGTCGATAGCACATTTCGATACATTTTTTTGTACGAATGCTGCTTTATACCCAGAACTTCTGTCTGAAATGGGGCGCTCAACAACCCTCCTAGTAATAAAAAGGACAGTCCACTGTACTCTCGCACGAGCCAAACATGAATAGTCCTCTTGCATAAATCAAAAATAAGAAAGAACCCCACCCCGCCAAAGCTACGCTTTGTCTCCCCTCCCGAAGAGCGGGGAGGGGTTGGGTTGGGGGTGGGGTGTTAGGGACTTTTGCAAGAGGTCTAATGAATAGTCCACCAGGCAGGATCGTTGAACTAGGCAACCCCAATCGTTAATAACTGAGCAATCAAGCAGAGGTTAAAGACAGTTTAAGTCGTATAAAAACGGATTTGTATCCAACGTGTGGGAACACGTTCAATTTCCGAATTTGTGGTCATGTCAGACTGCCTATTTTACGTTTAAACCCAATGTCCCCGTAGCATATAACATTGCTTTATTGACTAACTCAGCCCCCGCTTTTTCGGGCGAACCGACATCGAATGGAGGAGCTGGATCGTACTCCATTAATAGTTGAGCGATCTTGGCGGCTTCTTCACCACAAAGGACTTCAGCGATCGTTAGACCAAAATCAATGCCTGCCGTAACCCCCCCACCAGTTATGCGATTTCGGTCAATCACAACTCGCTCCGTTCCGACCTCAACGCCCAACGTTGCGAGTTGTTCGCGCATCATCCAGTGAGTCGCCGCTCGATAGCCTTGTAGTAGTCCTGCCTTCGCTAAAAACTCAGACCCGCCGCACACAGAGGTGATGAACTTTGCCGTGTTCCCCTGTTTGTGGAAAAACTCAAGCACTTCTGGATCGTTTACTACTGCACTCTGTCCTAAACCGCCGCCGACGCAGATTGCGTCTAAAGGTGGGCAATTTTCAAAGGTGGTATCGGGCAAAATCATCATTCCGTCATCGGTTTTGATCGGGTCTAAAGCTTTCCAGATGCGGTGGATCTGGACACTAGGAAGCGAATTAAAAACTGTCTGGGGCCCTACAATATCAAGTGCTGTCATGCCAGGATAAAGTACCAAGCCAATAATATGTTTTTGTGAGTAAGTCATGAATCAATCTCCTGATGAAAGTTGCTATGAAATCTATCCTTAAAGAATTGAAAGTTAAGGATTTAGTCTTGGTTGTGGTTAGGAAATACAATGCGAAATGTCCGATGAACTAGGGTTGTAGAAATAGAGAATAAAGAAAAGCCGATAAGTGGATGGAAGACTGCTAAAGGAAAAGAAGTCTTCAAGTGAATTGTGAGAAATTGTAGTCCCAACAACACTGGAATACTTGCAGTAAGGTTCTGGACTCTTGAAGGAAACGGCATCAGAAACACCCATATCAACAAAATTAGCGAGAGTCCGCTATATCCTCGCACGAGCCAGATATGTAGGTTCCACCAATCAGAGTTGTAAAAGTAAGCCAGTCCAACACTGAATACTTGGATTGCTAAACAGAGATTAAAAAACACTACTGCGATAAAAAAACTAATTTGAATCCAGCGCCCGGATATCTGTGTATCATCAATCCCAGGATTTAGAGTCATGGTTAAGTAATCCCAAAAAAAGCAAATAAATTAGTCATTGGTCATTAGTCATTGATAAAGAATTTTTTGGTACATACCTCGCAAGAGAGTGCCCAAAAAAACTAATGACAAATGACAAATGACTAAAGCTAAGATAAGTCTGGTTGCTATACTGCGCCTAGACCTCGAAAGGGTACAATTTGCCAATCATGATTGCCTTACAAACTCTGTTTCATGCAATTGCTCAAGCTAAAGATGAAGAGACATTGCGATCGCACATACGCACCGAAATGAGTGAATATTTTTCAGCTACACGATGTGGGCTGTTTTTCTTTGCTCAAATTCCTCTAGCTAACAGCAAGCTCCAAAAAGCAGTGGAAACCGCATTATCACCCCAACACAACCCAGTTGCACGCTACTTGCTAGAACATCATGCCCCTGTTCATGAAGCTTTAGTAGTAGAACCTAAGACGTGGAGGTTGATTTGTCCTCGTGCCGATCACTGGCACGTTATGGGAGGGCCAATTGTCAGCAATGGTCAGTTAGTAGGCGTGGTAGGTTTTACTCGTCAGCAAGGAATGCCTGCATTTGATTCACAAAATCTTACAGATTTGAGTGCGCTTTGTTTGCATCTTTCTACTTGGGTGGCAATGGCGCGGCAATATCCACTAATATTACAGACAGAGCGTTTAACGCCTCGTGAAATGCAAATTGCTGACTTGGTGGCTCAAGGACAAACCAATGCAGAAATTAGTGCTGAACTTTGGATTACTGAAAACTCTGTCAAGCAAGCCTTAAAAAGGATGTTTCGCAAACTTGAAGTTTCATCTCGAACTCAGATGGTTGCAAAGCTTTCCACAGTTTCAAAATAAATAACCTTTTATTGGCCTCATTAATCCTGGATTTCTCTGCTTATGTCACTGGAGAAAGGCAGGGGGCAGGAGGCAGGAGGTTTTAGAAAAGAATTTTCTCTGGAGGCAAAATGGCCTGAGAGCAACTAAATTTATTTATGAAAAATAAAAAAATATGTATTTTATTAACTGGATACAAGAAATACAGCTTCCTTCTTAAATTGCCGTTCGGCTGAGGCTCATGTGGAAGTCTAAATTTATTTATGGGGATTCCTTCAGCATAGCTGCTCCTTAACCTGCCCCCTGATAACCATGTCTAGCAAAATTCAAGTGATACGTTATCAGGGGTGTATTTTCTGGCTTAGGCATCCACTTATGCGGAAATTTTCTCCATCTGCTGAGAAACTTTCTGTAACATCGGGGTAATTATATCGGCGGGCACAGGACAACTGAAGTAGTAACCTTGACCTTCATCACATCCTTGCATTTTCAGGTAGTCAAGCTGTTCTTGGGTTTCCACACCCTCTGCTGTGATGTTCAACCGCAGGCTTTTTGCCAGGGCAATAATCGCATTCGTGACGGCGGCACTATCAGGATTAGATGTGACATCCTGTACAAATGACCGATCGATCTTGAGCATATTCACGGGAAAGCGCTTCAAGTAGTTGAGGGAGGAATAACCAGTACCGAAGTCATCTAGAGCCAAGCATATACCCAGTTCTCGTAATTGTTTTAAGGTTTTAACCGATCGCTCCATATCACCCATCAAGAAGCTTTCTGTCACTTCCAATTCCAGATAAGATACTTGGAGTCCAGTTTCCTCAAGAATTTGACTGACGATCTCAACCAGATTCGGTAGTTCAAACTGTCGGGCTGACAGATTTACAGACATCCGAATTGGGTTAAATCCAGCAAGTTGCCAAGCACGGTTTTGGGCACAAGCAGTTCGCAAGACCCATTCACCAATTGGTAGGATCAAACCATTGGCTTCAGCAATGGGAATAAACTTTGTTGGAGAAACCAAACCTAATGTAGGATGCTGCCAGCGAACCAACGCTTCCATAGCTGTAATTTGTCCGCTGTGTAAATCAATCAGAGGTTGATAATAAACCAGCATTTCATTGCGCTCAAGCGCTCCACGTAATTCATTTTCTAAAGTTATTCGCTCCTGCAACTGAGCATTAATCTCCGGGGAATAGAATTGGTATTTGCTACGCCCTTGTTGCTTCGCCTGGTACAGTGCGATATGAGCCTGTTGCAAAAGTTGATCTACGCTATTACGCTCATTTATGCCATTAATTGTGATGCCGATGCTGACGGTGATATGAATCAAATTACCCTGTATAGAAAAGGGTTTGCTCAGGGTACTTAACAGCATCTGAGATAGCTTAATCACACTTTCAAAAGAAACAATGTCTATGCGGGCAATTGCAAATTCATCTCCACTCAAATGGGCAAGAATATCTGTTTGTGTCATGCAGAGTGATAACCTCTGACCGACTGCTCTTAACAACAAATTTGTTGTTTCATGCTCCAAACCATGACTCATAGCAGTGAAATCATCAATACCGAGTAAAAAGACCGCTACAAAGCGCTGGTTATTTTCAGGTTGAGATAGAGTCTGATGGAGGCGATCGCGAAATAAATCGCGATTGGGCAATCCAGTTAGATCGTCATAATTACTGATGTAATGAATTAATTCATCTAATTTGTAAAGAGTTTGTGAAGTATCCGCCATCAATGTACCGGCTTCATCAGCAAAATCTGTGGGCAATTCAGGTAAGGTTTTGGTGTTTAGATAATTTTGCAATGCCGCAGATGTCAAAATAACTGGTTTGAGCAGGTGGTGTAGTGCGTAGAGAGTGGCGGCTGTACCCGCTAAAGTAGCCAACAGAGCAATAAGCATAACTCGAATCGCCATCTCCAAGGAATAGGAGTTTGAGATAACGAAACTCAAGAGTAAGCTTAAAAGTGGTATGTGAGTACCCAAAAATGCCACCAACATGATTTTAGCGGTGTAACTTTTTTTGAGTAATGGAAAACTATCTAGAAACGAGTATAGATTGAGCTTGTGATTGAGCTGCATAAATTCTGTTTGATAGTTGGTAAATTAGTTCCGCGCTATTTTGGCAAAAGGTCTTTTTGATTTACAATTCAGTGCGATTAGCTCTCATGGAACCCAACCCTGATAAGGTTATATATTATGCTTCCCAATCTAGGTTTCTATTTATATGTTTAACCATAAAGTTTATGTAAAACTTATCCGTCAACAATTTCACAATAAATACGCACATCATTTTTATTTTTATTAGTTTTTCTTCCGGTGAGGTAATAATAAAAAATATATAAATTCGATTTTGTTAGTAAAAAATTATTTTTTATAACTAATGGCAGAGACACAGAAAATGCAAAGAGAGTAAAAAGATATTTTCACAAATGATTTTGGATTGCTATATTTTGTAAGGGCATAGCAAAGCTGTGCCCTTACGGCATGGTTATTTATCTAAAAATTGCTGTAAAGACGCAACAGATTATTTATTGCTAGAGCCTGAAAAGAGCCGATTTGTAACTTGCTCTAATACTTTTAATGCTGTTAATGAACCTCGAATCAACCGAGTAGCGGCAAAAGGTTGTCGAAGCATGGCGATCGCTAACGGAAAAGGGTTTAGAGAGCCATCAGAGTTAATTGCTGGTGTGAGATCGGGGATATTATGCTGACAATCGTCGCTGACTACTCGCAGCATTGCCACAGACACCTCAGCCGCATTGAAAAATTCTAAAGCGGTAAATCCTTCCATATCAACAACATCAGCCGCCAAAGTCTTACCCAAATGGCGTTTTTCGGATGCAGACCAAATCACGCGATCGCTTGTCAGTGACTTGACTAATAAGGCTTTTTCTGATAAATAAGAGTGCAATTGTGCTGTGAAAGTGCGATCGCATTCTTGCTGTTTCCCCTGATAAATACAATTTTGATACAGCACAAGATCGCCAACTGTATAGCGATCGCTCAAGCTACCACATATACCCATAATTAGCACTCTGGATTTTGGAGTCAGAAATTGTCCTTGTTGCAGGTATTTGAGTAAAGGTTTCATCCCAACAGGTATGGGTACTACTTTTGGGATGGAGGCAGTAATGCCGCTTAATCCGCGATACACAGCTTTATATTCTGCTCCTTGAGGTACCAGAATTGTGTTGATGGGCAAAAGATTAGGCACTAGTCTCGATAGTTTCAAGTTTTAACGGTCAATTAATGTTTGAAGTAGACGGGCGTGGCGCGATTCTTCTTTGTGACAATAAGTAATATTACCGTTTAGTAGTAACCAAAATTCGCAAACCGAAGATGATTGCTGTAGCATGACTAAATAATTGTGTCATCCACACGATAATTTTCAAAGATGGTAAAGCTTCATAACTCCAAATCCGCACGAGAACTCTTCAATATTTCCAAATTGGCGATTCAATTTTCGTGGCTGACGGTGAGTTTTTGGATTGCCGTAACGGTAGCTGGAGTTCTAGCTTTCAGTTCCCTTAAGTATGCCTTGTTTCCAGATATTACCTTTCCAGTGGTGGTTGTAAATGCTACAGCTCCTCTGACAACTGCCCTGGATACAGAAGCGAAGCTCACTAAACCCCTAGAAGAACGCCTCCGCTCCCTAGAAGGACTGGAGAATATCCGCTCATCAACCTATCCTAGTCAAACAGCTGTTGCCCTTTCTTTTGCGGTTGGGACAAATTTAGAAACATCGACCAAAAAGGTTGAAACTGCCCTAAAGCAGCTAACTTTACCTCAAGGAGCGACTTCTAAAATTATTCCCCTAAATCTAAACGAGTCAGCCGCCATTAGTTATGCCATAGAGAGTCCTACACGGAATCTCAAAGATTTGACGAAGTTGGCGCAAGATGAGATTGTCAGTGCGATCGCTAAATTACCAGGAGTATTAAAAGTCTCACTACTAGGCGCTGCGACGGCAACTCCTCCGATAAATCCAGCGAATGCGAATGCAACAGTCCCCCAAGGTGGGGCGACATTAGTCCGGTTTAACGGTCAAGATGCACTCGCATTTCAGGTAATCAAACGCGGTAATGCTAATACTTTGGAAGTAGTGAGTCGGGTTGAGAAAGAAGTTCAAAGGCTACGTACCCTCAAAGATGTCAAACTCACCTTAGCTGCCACCCAAGCAGAATATATCCGCCAAGCCACCCAGTCAACAATCGATGCTTTATTGGAAGCAGTTTTGTTATCGATAGTGGTAATTTTTCCTTTTTTGTGGAATTGGCGGGCAACTCTAATCTCTGCCTTGGCGATTCCTACATCTTTATTGGCGACGTTTATCGTCATGGCGATTTTCGGCTTCAACCTGGAAACAATCACCCTGCTGGCTTTAGCTTTAGTGATTGGTAGTATTGTTGATGATGCGATCGTCGATGTGGAAAACATCATGCGACACGTTGACGATGGGGAAACTCCTCGCCAAGCAGCGCTTTTAGCTACAAATGAGATTGGGTTGACAGTTACCGCCGCCACTTTGACAGCAGTAGCAGTTTTTCTACCCATAGGTTTAATGGGTGGGGTAATTGGTCAGTTCTTCAAGCCTTTCGGCATAACTGTTTCAGCCGCGATGCTGGCTTCTATGCTAGTTGCTCGGACTTTATCTCCAGTTCTAGCTATCTACTGGCTCAAACCTAAATCCTCACTCTCTCCACGTCGAGAAGCAAAAATCTGGGTGGCGTTTACCCAATCTTACAGAAATTTGCTCAGTTGGTCTTTAAATCACCGCAAGATAGTTATCGGGTTAGCTGCACTCAGTTTCATCGCAGGTATAGCACTGATTCCACTAATTCCCAAAGGATTTATTCCCAAACTCGATCGCGGCGAATTTAATATTGCTTATACGGCTCCTTTGCCGAGTATTCCTAGTGGAGGAGAGGGGCAGGGGAGCAGCACTTCGGCTACGCTCAGTGACCGGGGGGCAGAGGGGCAGGGGAGCAGAGGGGCAGGGGAAGAAGGGATAAATCCCAGTCCCCAATCCCCAGTCCCCAGTCCCCAATCCCCAGTCCCCAGCCCCCAATCCCCAATCCCCAACCCTTTAAATGATTCTCTTGAGGTTGCGAAGAAATTAGAAAATGTAGTCAGAAAATCACCAGCAGTTGAAACAGTATTTACCACAGTTGGTTCTCGTGAGGGTGAACCAAATAAAGGGACACTATATGTAAAGTTAAAGGAAAATCGCACGATCGCAACTGCGGAATTACAAGACCAGTTGCGCTCCTCCTTACCTGTTCTTTCTGGGGTAACTACTAGTGTTGAAGATATTCAATTTGTCGATTCTGGCGGTCAAAAACCCCTGCAAATAGCATTACAAGGTGATAATCTCCAAGCTTTGAGCAAAGCAGTCAAAGCAATTAAAGAAAGAATTCAAAGGCTACCGGGATTCGTTGATGTCACAGTTACAGGTGAAACAAATCCACAAGGCACAGTTTTTCAGATCGAGCGTCTGAATAATCAGCGGGTGGCCTACATCAGTGCTAATCTTGGCAAGGATCTGTCTTTGGGTGATGCCACTGACAAAGTGGTAGCTGAAGCAAACGCGGTGTTACCCTCTAATGTTTCTTTAAATTTAGGAGGAGACTCTGCTAACCAAAATAAGGTTTTTAGCAGTTTCGGCAGTACTTTAGCTCTATCTGCCCTATGTATTGTTGTGGTACTAATTTTACTATTCAAAAGCTGGGTAGACCCTTTAGTTATTGGTGTCTCTTTGCCTTTAGCATTAGTGGGGGCGATGTTGGCGCTACTAATTACCAAGAGCGACTTTGGTATGATCTCATTGATCGGTTTCGTCTTTTTGCTGGGGCTGGCAAATAAAAATGCGATTTTGCTTGTAGATTATATCAACCAGTTACGCAATGCTGGCTTAAACCGTACAGAGGCGATTCTCAACACCGGACTAGTGCGCCTCAGACCAATTATGATGACCACGGCCTCCACTATTTTAGGGATGCTGCCGATCGCTTTGGGTTTGGGTGCTGGTTCCGAATTGCGATCGCCGATGGCTGTAGCGATCGCAGGTGGACTAGTAACTTCAACTATTCTCAGTTTGATTGTTGTGCCAGTAGTCTACACCATTTTGGATGATTGGTTTCCCCGGTTTAAGAAGAGGGGGAGCAGGGAAGCAGAGGAGCAGGGGGCAAGTTGATGCAGGTTTTTGTCACGGGGGGGACGGGTTTTATTGGCGCTCATTTGGTACGGTTGCTCCTACAAGAAGGATATGCCGTCAAAGCACTGGTACGCTCAACCAGCAATTTGGAGAATCTACGCGGTTTGGATGTGAAAATTGTCAAAGGCGATTTGAACGATCCAAATCTCTGGCAACAGATGGGAGGTTGTCAATATCTATTTCATGTAGCAGCTCATTATTCCCTCTGGCAGACAGACCGAGAATTACTCCACCGTTACAATGTCCTGGGTACGCGCAATGTGTTGGCAGCAGCTCGCAAAGCTAATATTGAGCGCACCGTCTACACGAGTTCAGTGGCAGCGATTGGGGTAGGAGCGTCAGGGGAAGTTGTGGATGAAACACATCAGAGTCCCTTAGAAAAGTTGGTGGGTGACTACAAAAAGTCTAAGTTTTTGGCTGAACAAGAAGCGATGCAAGCCGTTGCTACAGGTCAGGAGGTAGTTATTGTCAATCCCAGCAGTCCGATTGGCTCGTTGGATATCAAACCTACCCCGACGGGTGATATAATCTTGCGGTTTTTACGACGAAAAATGCCCTTTTACTTGGATACTGGTCTAAATTTTATCGACGTGCGGGATGTGGCATGGGGGCATTTACTGGCTTTGCAACGGGGTAAATCTGGCGATCGCTATATCTTAGGTCATCAAAACCTCAGTCTCAAGCAACTACTCGAACAACTCGCCGATATCACAGGTCTGAGCGCACCTCAACAAACAGTACCCGCTTGGTTGCCCCTGAGTGTTGCCTGGGTTGATGAAAAGATTCTCGCACCATTGGGTAAATCGCCCTCAGTACCATTAGATGGCGTTCGGATGGCGAAACAACCTATGTATTACAATGCTTCCAAGGCTGTACGAGAATTGGATCTACCCCAATCTTCGCTAAACGCCGCACTCAAAGATGCTGTGGATTGGTTTGTTGCTCAAGGATATGTCAACCCCTCTGGGAAATTCAAAATTCAAAATTCACGCATTCAAAACTGAAGACCCCACAGATAAATCTTGGGGTTGAGAAAGTGGTGCATTTATCTTTAAAAGAGGAGCGATCGCAACAATGGCAGTTAATCTACAACAAGCTATGGATATTGGGAAGTATCTTGTTACTCAGCGTTTGAAAGGACGCAAACGCTTCCCCTTAGTGTTGATGTTAGAACCTCTTTTTCGGTGTAATCTCGCTTGTACTGGTTGTGGTAAAATCCAACATCCAAAGGAAATTTTAAAGCAAAATCTCACCCCAGAACAGTGTTTTGCCGCTGTGGAAGAGTGTGGCGCACCAGTTGTCTCCATTCCTGGCGGAGAACCTCTGCTGCACCCCCAGATTGATGAGATTGTCCAGGGATTAATTGAGCGCAAGAAATATATTTACTTGTGTACCAATGGTTTGTTGTTAGAAAAGAGCCTGGATAAGTTTCAACCTTCTCCTTACCTCACTTTCAGCGTACATTTAGATGGAATGCGGGAATTACACGATCGCTGCGTCGATCGTAAAGGTGTTTTTGATATTGCTGTGAAAGCCATTCGCGCCGCTAAAGCTAAAGGCTTTCGTGTTACAACTAACACCACTATCTTTGAAGGTACTGAACCTAAAGATATGCAAGAGTTTTTCAACTTTCTGGAAACACTAAATACTGACGGGATGATGATTTCTCCTGGCTACAGTTACGAGTGGGCACCAGATCAAGATCATTTTCTCCACCGCGAACAAACCCGCGCCCTCTTCCGAGAAATTCTGGCTCCATACAAAAGTGGTGAAAAAAATTGGAACTTTAATCACAATCCGTTATTCCTAGATTTTCTCACTGGTGAGAAGGACTACGAATGTACGCCTTGGGGTAGCCCTAGTTATAGCGTTCTCGGCTGGCAAAAACCTTGCTATCTGCTGAACGAAGGTTATTACTCTACCTTTAAGGAATTACTCGCACAAACTGACTGGAGTCAATACGGCCAGAAGAGTGGTAATCCTAAGTGTGCTGATTGTATGGTTCATTGTGGCTACGAACCCACCGCCGCAATGGATGCAATGCAGCCGCAAAATATGGCGCGTGCCCTTAGCAGTGTGTTTGGTAGGAATTAAAAAGTAGTAAATACTACATATTAAAGGGTGCTATACTTGCGCACCCTTTGAGGATTCTGATTGCCCAAAAATGTGTATAATAACATACAATATTTCGAGGAAAATGCTTATTTAGAGATATTGCGATCGCTCCCTCAGCCAAATTAGCCGAAATGCATCAGGAAAAATACTCATGCCATTTGTATCTGTTCGCGATCTGCAAATGTATTATGAGATTCGTGGCACTGGTGAACGCCTGCTCAGTATTAGTGGTACTGGAGTAGATTTGCAGCGATCGCCGACTATTTTTGACTCACCATTAGCCCCACACTTTGAAATCTTAGCCTACGATCAGCGCGGTTTGGGTCAAACCTCAAAACCTGATATTCCTTACACCATAGCAGATTACGCTGCCGATGCAGACTCTTTGTTAAATGCAGTCGGGTGGGAGAACGCTCATGTCATCGGAATTTCCTTTGGGGGTATGGTAGCTCAAGAGTTGGCACTGCGCTATCCACACCGCGTTAAACGTCTTGTTTTGGCCTGTACCAGTAGTGGCGGTGCTGGTGGGTCGTCATATCCACTACATGAACTCGCGAACCTTCCTACTGAAGAACTAGCTCATCGGCAAATCACAATTGCTGATACCCGTTGGCAAGAGGAAGCTTGGCTCTCTAGCCGAACTACACAATTTCAGGAATTAGTGAAGCTGACACTAGCAGTTTTTCAAGCGGGTACAGACCAACCAAGTCGTGAAGTTGGGCGTCGTCGCCAGCTTGAGGCTCGTGCTGCTCACGATACATATAATCGACTTTCTCAACTGCATATTCCTGTCTATATCTGCGGCGGTCATCACGATGGCATATCTCCTCCTGCCAATCTTGAGGCAATGCACAAACAGATACCAGGTTCGTATTTAGAGTTCTTTAAGGGTGGTCACGGCTTTCTTTACCAAGACTCCCAAGCATTCAAGCGCGTTATTGCCTTTCTCCAAAATAAATTTGAGTAATTTTACATAAGACATATCAGACATAACTACAAAGTTACAGTAACTACAACACTTGTTGCCCTCCCACAAGAGCAGCGCTCGGCTCGTAAACTAAACATAGACCACAATATGAAGTTATGTAAACAAATTTCACAAACATAACAATAATTTGTAATAAATAATGATACGGCAGCATTGTATAAAGAGAACTTGGAAGTAAAAAACAACATCTTAATCAGGTTTTCCAGTCGTTCATAGAAGTTTGAAGTTTTTTAACAAAAGTTTTAATCTGAAAGCCTGGAGATCGTAAACTTATTTCTGGGATGTCTGTTTTAAACCTTTCGTAACTCGTCAGGCAGTGCTGACATCAAAAATCAACTGAACCACTCAGTTTTGAGTCCAATTATTCTTAACCAAGCAAAGTAGGAGATTTAACGCAATGGTTTTAGATGCATTTGCAAAAGTAGTTTCCCAAGCTGATACACGTGGGGAATATCTCTCCGATGCACAATTGGATGCGTTGAGCGAACTAGTCAAAGATGGTAACAAGCGTACAGATGCCGTTAACCGGATTACCAGCAATGCGTCTGCTCTTGTTGCTGCTGCCGCTCGTGATTTGTGGGCAGAACAACCCCAATTGATCACTCCTGGTGGTAATGCTTACACCAGCCGTCGCGCTGCTGCTTGCATCAGAGACTTGGACATCATTCTTCGCTATATCACCTACGCTATCTTTGCTGGCGATTCCAGCGTGCTAGATGACCGTGCCCTCAATGGTTTGCGGGAAACCTATTTAGCATTGGGAACCCCAGGAGCTTCAGTTGCTGTTGGTATTCAAAAGCTGAAACAAGCTTCTTTGGCCATTGTCAACGATACCAACAACATCACCAGAGGAGATTGCAGCGCTCTGTCATCTGAAATAGCTAGCTATTTCGATCGTGCTGCTGCTGCTGTGGCTTAAGCCAAGCATTGCTGATGTTGACTAAATAATTGTCCATAGGACAAAACAAAATTTCAACCATAAAGTTTGTAAAAGGGAGATAGCAAAATGTCAAAAACACCTCTAACGGAAGCAATTGCATCGGCTGATTCTCAAGGACGCTACCTCAGCAGCACCGAAATTCAAGTTGCTTTTGGTCGCTTCCGTCAAGCTCCAGCTAGCTTACAAGCAGCAAAAGCTTTAAGCGCCAATGCTCAACGCTTGACTGAAGGTGCTGCTCAAGCGGTGTATAACAAGTACCCTTACACCACTCAACAACAAGGGCCCAACTTCGCGGCTGATGCACGCGGCAAGAGCAAGTGTGTACGTGATGTCGGCTACTACTTGCGGATTATCACATACGCTTTAGTTGTTGGTGGCACAGGTCCCTTGGATGACTTCTTGATTTCTGGCTTGGCTGAAATCAACCGGACTTTTGATCTGTCTCCTAGCTGGTACATTGAAGCTCTCAAGTACATCAAAGCTAACCACGGTCTAAGCGGCGATCCAGGTGTTGAAGCAAATTCCTACATCGACTATGTAATCAATACTCTAAGCTAGAGTGTTTCTTTAGCCCGGAGAGGAAATCAGCTCTTATGACAAGTAAGTTCTATGAGTTGTTTATCTCTCCGGGCAGTTTTTTAAGAAAAACTAGCAGAAAACCCTGGAGAAAGAGGAACGTAGTTCTGTATTTTTTGCTTTAGAACAGGGATGAAAGCTGCCGACGTAGCACGGTATTTGCTACAAATTTGGGAAAGTTCACAACCCAGTGCCTCTTTTAAGCTACCGTCAATTGGCACAATATTTTTGTCAGTACAAGATTTAAACACCTACCCTCGGACTGGGGGAAAGTATACGCCCGAAATAACGTAAGGAGATATCACTACGCCCTAGTGGCAGATGTGGTGAGGCAGCGAGCGCAATCTTCTACCTTCTCTTAGGAGACGCTACGTGTTGGCGGAACGTTCCGTAAGGAAGGAAAGATGCTAGTGCAACGTTAGCGAGTCCGCGCCCCCTACAGGGAAGGAAGCTACGCGTAGTGTCTGACAGAGAACTTCTGAAGGTTTTTCTCTCCCATGAGGGACTGCCAAACTGATAAGGTGAGCCTGGGAACCTGTGGAAACAGGATATTAAGGCAGCTATGTCTTAAAAATCACCTGATTTAAAGTAAGGTGAGTGTCAATTTCAAAAAGACTGTTAAAAGACTAGAAAAAATTTTCTAAAAAGTTTTCAGTTTTGCAGTTAAAACTGAGGAGGTAAAAGATGGCAGCTTTGGGACAAGCAGCAAGATTAGGGATTGCAGCGTTTGAAAATTCAGCACCAGTAGAACTACGCCCTGATAGAACAGAAGCCGATGTGGCAGTGGTTATCCGGGCGGCTTACCGTCAGGTTTTGGGTAATGCATATCTACTAGAAGGAGACCGTCTAGAGAGTGCAGAATCACTATTGCAGCAAGGTGTAATCACCGTAAGGGGATTTGTGCTAGCCATTGCTCAATCAGAACTCTATCGGGATAAGTTTTTCTACTCCAACTCCCAAACTCGGTTTATCGAGTTGAATTATAAGCATTTATTGGGGCGTGCCCCAGAAGATGAGTCAGAGATTTCGTACCATGTTGAGCTTTACAACTCACAAGGTTATGAAGCTGAGATTAATTCCTACATTGACTCATTAGAATATCAAGAGAGTTTTGGCGAAAATATTGTGCCCTACTACAGAGGCTTTAAAAGTCAAGTAGGACAGAAAAATGTTGGCTATAGCCGACTGTTCCAACTTTATCGGGGTTATGCCAATAGCGATCGCGCTCAAGGACAAAAACAAGGACGCCTCACTTGGGAAGTGGCTAAGAATTTAGCTTCACCCATTTATCCAGTCTCTGCTGGAGCCTTAACAGGACTCTCTACAGGTGGTCGCGGCGAAACATACCGGATCAGAGTACTACAAGCAGCTTCCCCAAACTCAGCTGTAGTACGGCGCGGTACTGCGGAATTGATCGTACCCTACGAGCAACTTTCTAGTAAATTACAGCAGTTGAATCGCAAGGGCAGTAAGGTTATTAGCATTACAGCCGTATAAATAGGGAATTGGGGAATTAAGTGAGGAGTTAGGAGTGAGGAGTTAGAAGTGAGGAGTGAGGAGTTAGAAGTTATGAGTTTTAAATTCCTAACTATATCCCTACTCTTAAGTCCTAACTCTTAACTCCTAACTCCTAATTTTTCCAACTACTAATTACAAAAGGAAAATTACCAATGGCTATTACAACAGCAGCTTCCCGTCTGGGAACAGAACCTTTTAGCGATCAGTCTCCTGTGGAATTGCGTCCGAATGCAACCAAAGAAGACATCGAAAGAGTAATTGCTGCCGTCTATCGTCAAGTTTTGGGCAACAACTACATATTGGCATCTGACCGCCTAACAAGTGCTGAATCGATCCTCCGCGATGGAAAAATTACAGTGCAAGAGTTTGTGCGTCAAGTAGCTAAATCGGAACTGTACAAAACCAAATTTTTCTACGACAACTTCCAAACTCGCGTCATCGAACTGAACTACAAACATTTGTTAGGTCGTGCCCCTTATGATGAGTCTGATGTCGTCTATCACTTAGACTTGTATCAAACCAAGGGATATGAAGCCGACATCGATTCTTATATTGATTCGCCAGAGTATCAATCTAACTTTGGTGAAAATATAGTGCCTTACTATCGCGGCTTTGAAACCCAAACAGGACAAAAAACTGTCGGATTTACCCGGATATTTCAACTTTATCGCGGCTATGCCAGTAGCGATACCTCCCAACTCAAAGGCAAAGACACCCGCCTTGCCAGCGAACTAGGTCGCAATAGCGCATCCGTCATTGTTCCTCCCTCCGGTGCTTCTTCAGGCTTTTCATACGTTGCTTCTGAAAAAGGCGTTACCCCCAACAGTACTTTTGGTGGTGCGGGAACCTTTGGTAAAGAAGGCAGACTTTACCGCATTGAAGTAGCAGGTGTTTTTGGATCTGGGTATCCCAGCACACGCCGCGTCAATCAAGCGGTGGTTATACCTTATGAAGAACTATCTAGTTACTTCCAGAGAGTGGTAAAACAAGGTGGTAAAATAGCAAGTGTGAAACCTCTTTAGTGTCAATAGTCATTAGTCAATAGTCATTTTTAAGGGCAAACGACTAATGACGATCTAGAATTGGGAATTAATTTTATGGTTGGAGCAATTAGCAGTACGAGTAGTCGCTACTTTCGGTATGAAGTAGTGGGTTTGCGCCAAAGCGAAGAAACTGAAAAAACCAACTATCCTATTCGTTCTAGTGCTACTGTGTTTTTCACAGTACCTGAGAACCGGATGAATCAAGAAATGCAGCGGATTACTCGCTTGGGTGGCAAAATAGTCAGCATTCAGCCATTGAACGCTGAAGCTAAAACAAATAGCGAACAAAGCGATCCTCCTTCTTCATAATGAATTCTAGTCCGCAAAAATTTGAAGATTTATCACCGACAGGTAACTCTGGCGATGATGAATCTTTAACAGTAGAGCAAGCGATCGCTAATCTAGAGAGTGCAGATTTAGGTCTGCGCTTTTATGCTGCCTGGTGGTTGGGTAGGTTTCGGATCTGTGAAGCAGCTGCGGTTACAGGATTGATTAAAGCGTTAGAGGATGAAGCCGACAGAACACCAGAAGGCGGATATCCTCTGCGACGGAACGCAGCTAGGGCTTTAGGGAAACTAGGCGATCGCCAGGCAGTCTCACCTTTAATTGCGTGTTTAGACTGCTCAGATTTTTATGTCCGGGAAGCGGCGGTACAATCCTTAGAAATGCTGGGCGATCCAGTTTGCATTCCCGCCCTGATCGAGTTATTACAAGTAGGTTTGCAGGGAGAGCAGCTGATCTCAAAGCAGCCTGATTTATCTCAACCCTACGAGGCCATTTTGGAAGCCTTGGGAGCCTTGAGGGCAACTGAGTGTATCCCCTTGGTAAAACCATTTTTAGAGCATCCAATCGAATTGGTGCAATATGCTGCCGCACGAGCGATGTATCAATTAACCCAAGAACCAGTTTATGGAGAACGGTTAGTAAAAGCTCTGGCAGGAGATAAATTGCAATTGCGTCGAGCAGTGTTAGCAGACTTGGGAGCGATTGGCTATCTACCCGCAGCAGATGCGATCGCCGAAACTCTTGCTGAAAATAGCCTGAAGCTAATTTCTCTTAAAGGATTACTAGAACATCAAGTTAAGCACACAGCAACAAGCACTTTGTCAGCAGGTGCGATAAAAGTGATAAATTTGATGGACTCGCTATTGTAGTCATAATTTCCCAGGCATTAGTTGTTATTAATACGCTTAAATCAACTGTTTACCACAGATAAACCCCTAACATAGCTGCGAGATAAGGGCTAGGGAGTTTGTGTCTGATGTCAACTACGGAGGGCTTAAGCTACAATTGGCAGATCCCTAATGACTCATGGCAAATTATTATGAATAACAGTGACCTTGCTCAAATATTAATTCGTGCTGTGGAAGAAGCAGACTCTTCGGATCGCTTATTAGACGCAGTTCAGGAGTTAGCGGCAGCTGGTATTGAGGAATCTGTTCCCACTCTGATTGCAGCTTTAGGCTACAACAATCCAGGGGCAGCAGTGGCGGCAGTAGATGGACTAATTGCGATCGGGGAAGTCGCAGTACCGTCACTATTGGAACTAATTGATGACTACAACTACAGTGCGAGAGCCTGGGCTATTCGCGCCTTAGCGGGAATTGGCGATGTCCGGGCGCTGGATACCTTGTTAGAGGCAGCAAAAAACGATTTTTCCTTAAGCGTGCGGCGAGCAGCTGCTAGGGGATTAGGCACTTTGCGCTGGCAGCAACTACCTGCTGAGAAAGTGGAATCTGTTCAGACTCAGGTATTAGAGGCATTATTAGTAATTTCTCAAGATCCAGAGTGGATAGTGCGTTATGCAGCAGTGACGAGTTTAGAAACACTAGCGATCGCTATAGCAGTAACTTTACCCGATCAAGCGTCACGGATTATAAATCAACTTCAGCAAATACTCGATACCGATGCCGATGTGGGAGTTCGTACCCGCGTAAAATTTGCACAACAAAAAATTCAACAGCAACAACATCAAGAAATGTTTGCACCGAAAAGAAAGCTAGAAGACACTGAAGTGTCTGAAGTACCTCATCGTGGTGGTGGCAGACGGTAAATCACCAGACACCATACTGCGCTTGCGGTATGGTGTTATGTCAAACTAACTAGGCGATAAAGATTGAATTTCTGCCTGGATATTGCCACGAGCAGATGGTTCGGCAAACTCTGACATTAAAGGCGTAAAATAAATACGCGATCGCTGTAAAAATTGTTCTAAAATTTTCTGACGACCTGTGATATAATCTGCCTCTGCCACCCAGCCATATTCCTGACGAATAGCATGGGCGTATTCTTGATAATCAACTTGGTTAGTAGCCAAAATCGCTAAATCTGCATCAACTAGGACTTGGCTATCATAGTCATTTACCGCAGCTTGGTGGTTTTTAGTGTTCAGAATCAGACGGGTGACAGTAGTTATAATACTTTCTGGAATACCTAAATTACTTAGCAACTCAAAAGCGTAGTCTGCACTTCGTTCTTCGTTATCTTTGGCTTCAGTGTCATACACTACATCGTGAAACCAGGCAGCTAGTTGAACAGCAGCTAGGTTATTGGTGTAGCCTTGCAAAACCTCAATTGTGCTGAGGACGCGATCGATGTGTTTCAGTGTATGGTAATAGCGATCGGGGGTAGAGTAAGCTTCAACCAAGAAATTAAAGGCTTTCTCAGCCGCTACTCGATCGACGCCAAAGGGTTGGAGTGTGTGTTGCCAGTTATAAAATAAAATATCCATAAATTTTTCTGTAGGCATAGAGGCAGTATACCCATTCTGAGTATTAGAAAAAATAAGTACATACTGTTAAAACAGCAGTAGAAGACTTCAAGTAGAACCTCACCTTCTAACTTTGCTACGAGAAAGAGAGGAAAAATTTTCTTCCCCTTACTTGTAGTAAAGGGTTAGGAGTGAGTTCACGCGAATATATTTACAAGTTATAAATCAATGAAACTTTGGAGTTTCGAGAATTGCTGGGTATTGCAACCACACCTACAGGAAGGGGAACCGTTAATTTCAAATATCAGCGGGATATGAGTGGTTCACCACTGTGATATCTGATACAGGTAAGTTATGATCGTGGGCATTAATTTTTTATTGTTAAGATGCCAGCTAAAATCATCCTTACCGTTATCCAAGGACAATTATTAGGACAGCAATATATTTTTGATTGCCGCAGTAGTTGCATAATCGGTAGAAGTCCAGATTGCAATCCTCAGTTACCAGATGATGAGAATCATCGGGGCATCTCCCGCTATCACTGTCTACTAGATATTAATCCTCCTGATATTCGGGTGCGGGACTTTGGTAGTAAAAATGGCACTTACATTAACGGTAAAAATATTGGACAACGCCAACGAAATCAAACGGCTGAAGAAGCTGTAAAATTCCAATTTCCAGAGTATGACTTACGAACAGGCGACGAAATCAATTTAGGTCACACTGTCTTTAAAGTTAGTATAGAAATACATCCAGATCGAGTAAATCTACCAACCTTCATCCCTGATGATGTTACTGTTAAAAATAACCCAGTACAACAAACTTATTTCTTAGACATCATCAAATACTTTCTGAATTTGGCTGAGAGTGGCGATCGCAGCCTCAAAGCAATTAGCGGTTATAATATTGTCAAACTTCTCAGCACGAGTGAATTCGGAGAAGTTTATTTAGCAAAGCATAATCAGTCTGGCAAGTTCATAGCCTTAAAGGTTATGTTACCAGCAGTGGCGGCGAATGACTTTGCTGTGCAGATGTTTCTCCGGGAGACTGAAAACACCAAGGCTTTGCAACATCCTCATGTAGTGCAACTGATGGATTCTGGCTTCTCGGAAATTATCTTCTTTTTGACAATGGAATATTGTGAGGGCGGTACTGTATGGGATTTCATGCAACAACTGGGTGGGCGATTGTCTGTTGATATTGCAGTACCGATTATTCTCCAAATTTTAGACGCTTTAGAATATGCCCACAATGTTGAACTTCCTTATGTCAAACTGGCTGATGGGAAGTTTGGCAAAGGTAAAGGTATAGTTCACCGCGACCTCAAACCGAGTAACATCTTCTTGACTAAGATTGACGGAAAGCTGGTGGCAAAAATCGGTGATTACGGCTTATCTAAGGCCTTTGACTTAGCTGGTTTAAGTGGTCAAACTTTGACTGGGACTCAAGCTGGTAGTCCCGTTTTTATGCCGCGACAGCAGGTGCTTAACTTTAAATATGCCCAACCGGAGGTAGATATTTGGGCAGTTGCGGCTTGTCTCTACAATATGCTAACAGGTTGTTTCCCCCGCAACTTCATAGGCGACCCTTTTCTGGCAGTTTTACAGAATAATCCCATACCAATTCGCCAACGAGATGCAACAATTATGCAACCCCTAGCGCAGGTGATTGATTTGGCGTTGGTTGATAAGCCAGAAATTCACTTTAAGAGTGCAGCCGAATTTAAGCGGGCATTGTTAAGTGCGTTGTCATAGTCGAGTTTATAGCAGTTTTTATGTATTTAATCCACATCTGTCGTCGGGGCGCAATGCCCATTAGTGTCAACTTAAGGTTAAAGCCAGTCTAGAAAAAGCTTTTAGCAGATTATCTCGTTCCCAGTCTCCGACTGGGAATGTCCCTGATTGAGGCTCCGCCTCCCTCTCCTCGCGGCAGAGCCGCCAAGAGTAGCATTTCCAGCCAGAGGCTGAAAACGAGATTTTAAAAGGGTTTTGGCTTAAGTTGACATCAATGCACAATGCCTCTACGTTCGCCAAGCGTCCCGCAAGGAATATTTTTTAATTGCAAGTTCCTAGAACGCACGGCGTAACTACATCATTCAAAATCAATGAAATCCTTACGGTATAGTAATTCCGAATTCAGCATAATGGTGACAGCTAAATGAAAGCGTCAAAATAGAAGACACAGGCTTTGTACAAAAAGCCTTGCCTTGATTAACGGAGTTATTATCAGTGGTATTACAAGTACAAACAAGCACCTACGAAGCTAAAACCCAAGAAATTGCTAAACAACTTCTCGCCGCAACGCAGGAAAATCGTTCGTTTTTTTCTTCCCTGCGGGATCAAATGCGTTGGGATGATAAATTACTAGCTTGGGCAATGAGTAACCCTGGATTGCGGGTGCAGCTATTTCGCTTTATAGATACGCTACCGGCTTTGCATAGTAAATCAGAAATTGCCTCACATTTACAAGAATATTTAGGCGATGAATCTGTAGAATTGCCGGCAGCTTTGAAGGGAATGCTAAACTTTGCTAACCCCGACTCGATGCCTGGACAAGTTGCTGCTACAACCGTTGGGACAGCCGTTGAAACTCTTGCCCATAAATATATTTCTGGGGAAAATATTAAACAAGTCATCAAAACAGTTGAACGACTGCGAAAAGAGAAAATGGCTTTCACCATCGACTTACTTGGTGAAGCGGTTATTACCGAAGCGGAAGCGCAGTCTTATCTAGAACGCTATCTAGAATTAATGCAACAATTGGTGGAAGCATCGAAGAATTGGGCAGTTATTCCGGCGATTGATGAGGCTGATGGCGAACCGATACCAAAAGTTCAGGTTTCTGTGAAATTAACGGCGTTTTATTCCCAATTCGATCCATTAGATGCTAAAGGTAGTGAGGAGCGAGTTAGCGATCGCATTCGGATTCTCCTACGTCGTGCTAAAGAATTAGGCGCAGCTGTCCATTTTGATATGGAACAGTATGCCTATAAGGATATAACTCTCAGTATTCTGAAAAAACTCTTACTAGAAGAAGAATTTCGGCAACGCACAGATATTGGCATGACAATTCAAGCATATCTGCGTGATAGCGAACAAGATGCCAAAGACGTAATTTCTTGGTTGAAAGAACGCGGTTATCCCCTGACAATCCGCTTGGTGAAGGGCGCATATTGGGATCAAGAAACTATCAAAGCAGCGCAGAAGCATTGGCCACAGCCAGTTTACAACGACAAAGCCGCAACTGATGCTAACTTTGAAACCATCACTCAATTGTTGTTAGAAAATCATCAATATGTCTATTCTGCCATTGGTAGCCATAATGTGCGATCGCACTCTCGCGCCATTGCCATAGCTGAAAGTTTAAATGTCCCTCGTCGTCGCTTTGAGTTGCAAGTCCTCTACGGTATGGGAGATAAAGTTGCCAAGGCTTTGGTTGACAAGGGTTATCGGGTGAGAGTTTACTGTCCTTACGGTGAATTATTACCTGGAATGGCGTATTTAATTCGTCGATTGTTGGAAAATACAGCTAATAGTTCTTTTTTACGGCAAAATCTCGAAAATCGACCGATTGAAGAATTATTAGCGCCGCCAATTGTCAAAGAAGAAAACTCTTTAACTCCTAACTCCTCACTCCTAACTCCTAACTCCATTCCTAACTCTCATTTCTCTGGTGCTGCTGATACCGATTACGCCGAGGAAGAGGTGAGAAAGAAGGCAGCGCAAGCTTTCCAAAGCGTTCGTCAACAGTTGGGTAAAACATATTTACCACTGATTAATGGCGAGTATGTTAATCCGCCGGAATTTGTTGATTCTCTCAATCCTTCTAAGTTCAGTGAGGTAATTGGTAAAGTTGGGTTGATTAACGTTGAACAAGCAGAACAGGCGATGCAAGCTGCGAAAGCCGCGTTTCCTGAATGGAAGAAAACACCAGCTAAACAACGCGCTGATATTTTGCGGAAAGCGGGTGATTTGATGGAACTCCGCCGTGCTGAACTTTCAGTTTGGATAGTTTTGGAAGTTGGGAAACCTGTTAAAGAAGCTGATGGAGAGGTTTCGGAAGCGATAGATTTCTGTCGGTATTACGCTGATGAGATAGAACGGTTAGATAAAGGTGTGAATTACGACATACCTGGCGAAACTAATCATTATATTTACCAGCCACGCGGAATTGCTGTAGTGATTTCTCCCTGGAATTTTCCGCTAGCGATCGCTTGTGGAATGACAGTTGCAGCTTTGGTTTCGGGCAATTGCACTCTCCTCAAACCTGCGGAAACATCTTCTGTAATTGCCGCAAAACTCACAGAAATCTTGGTAGACGCTGGTTTTCCCAAAGGTGTATTTCAATACGTACCTGGTAAGGGTTCGCAAGTTGGCGCTTATTTGGTCAATCATCCAGATACTCATGTAATTGCTTTTACAGGTTCTCAAGAAGTCGGATGTCGAATTTACGCAGAAGCGGCAACGCTGAAACCCGGACAAAAGCACATGAAACGGGTGATTGCGGAAATGGGTGGCAAGAATGCCATTATTGTTGATGAAAGTGCTGATTTAGACCAAGCTGTTGTGGGGATAGTGCAGTCAGCATTTGGTTACAGCGGACAAAAATGTTCTGCTGCTTCCAGGGTGATTGTGCTGGAACCGATTTATGATGCCTTTGTGCAACGATTGGTAGAAGCAACAAAATCCTTGAACATTGGGGAAGCAGAGTTACCGAGTACACAAGTCGGGCCAGTGATTGATGCTAATGCCCGCGATCGCATTTGCGAGTATATTGAGAAGGGTAAGGCAGAAGCAGAAGTGGCGTTGGAATTACCAGCACCCGAACAAGGCTACTTTATTGGCCCAGTCATCTTTAGTGAAGTATCGCCCAATGCGGTAATTTCTCAGGAAGAAATTTTTGGCCCTGTGCTGGCGGTAATTCGGGTGAAAGATTTCCAGGAAGCGTTAGCAGTCGCCAACGGTACAAACTTCGCCTTAACTGGCGGACTTTATTCTAGAACACCTTCGCACATTCAGCAGGCAGAGACAGAGTTTGAAGTTGGGAATTTGTACATCAACCGCAATATTACCGGAGCGATCGTTGGACGGCAACCCTTTGGTGGATTCAAACTTTCGGGAGTAGGTTCTAAAGCAGGGGGCCCTGACTACTTACTGCAATTTTTAGAACCACGCGCGGTGACAGAAAATATTCAACGTCAAGGTTTTGCACCAATTGAAGGTGCAGATTAAACTAACGTGAATTCCACGGCTCATATAGTGTCCGTCAATTAGCACAATCAAAACATCTCTCTCTGATTTTACTGCGTAAAACCCTCCCTCTCCGAGTCCTACGGTGTACACACATCTTGGTAATGAAGCCCCAATCCTGGATTTACCCCTCTTAATCCCCCCGATGTATTGGGGGAAAATATCCGGTTCTCCCCCTTACCAAGGGCGAGTTAGAGGGGGTCAGAAGGACTTGTGTGTACACCGTAGCTCCGACTCAAAGAGGGACAGGCTTGCACTTTCGGTCAAAGCAGGGAGAGGTGCATCAAACTCACATTAAACTACAATAGGTAGTAACATCAAACAGAGTTTAATGAGTAATTTAGTTATAAAAGTTGCTGAATTACCTAAAGATTTTCCGGCAATTCAAGCAATTAGAAAATCAGTTTTTCAAGAAGAACAAGGTGTAGATCCCGCTTTAGAATTCGATGGCAAAGATGAAATATCCGATCATCTAATTGCTTATTTAAATGTGGAAGCTGTAGGTACTGCTAGAATCAGATATTTAAATGAGAAAACTGCCAAAATAGAAAGGTTAGCTGTTTTGTCGACAGTTAGAGGGCAAGGTATTGGTAAGAAAATTATGGAAAATGCCCTACAGGTGATAGCTAACCAAGATATTCCAGAAGTCGTAATTCATGCTCAAGAATATGTGAAAGATTTATACAAAAAACTGGATTTTGTAGAAGAAGGAGAAATATTTGAAGAAGCTAATATTCTCCATGTGAAAATGAGAAAAATATTTTCATAGTTAAAGTAAAATTATGTAGTATTTTTTTAGTAATCTTTTAAAGAAAATGTATGTTTATGAGCAATTAACTAAAATATTTCATTAGAATTGACTCTAGCTGAACTATACGAATTGGCTTGATAAGGTAGTCATCAACACTACCTGGTAGTATGGCGATTTTCTCCTCTAAAGGTTCGCTAAAGGTCATCATTACAATCGGTAAATGTTCCCGATAAGGCTCTTTTCTAAGGATATTCAGCAAATTCCAGATATGAGCATCTTTTACTAACTGCAAATCAAAAAAAACTAAATCTGGTTGGAAGCTTTGTACCTGTTTCAAAAAGTCGTTACTATTATCTATCCACTTGACTTGGTAGCCAATTGTGTGGAGATAATCTTGCAATACTGTTGCTGTGTTTTCCTCTTCTTCTACAAGCAAAATAGTTTTATTTGTGGAGATGACTGAAGAAGAGGAGGACGAGGTAAAGTTTGCTTCCTCTTCAGTCTCATCTATCTTATCTATCTCATTTGTCTCATCTTCCCTATTTTCCAGATGCTCTGGATTTGGTAGAAACAGAATGAACTGACTGCCCTTTCCTAAAGTTGATGTCACGGTAACATCTCCACCATGTAAACGCGCTAATTTCCGCGTCAAGGCTAAACCTAAACCAGTGCCTTCATACTGCCGATTTAACCGACTGTCAAGCTGTTTAAACGGTTCAAATAAAAATTGAAACTGACTTGAGTCTATACCAATGCCAGTATCTGAAACTGTAAACGTTATCCCTTGTGGCACTTTTTTCACTACCAGCGATACTTCGCCTGCTGGGGTGAATTTAATCGCATTAGTGAGCAAGTTGAGTAGCATTTGCTTGATGCGCCGCTCATCAGCAATGCAAATATCAGCTTCTTGGTCAATTTCATGTGTGAGTTGCAATCCCTTTTCTGAGGCGCGATCGCGCACTGTCCAGATAGCATAATTACATATATCTACCACTGACAAAGATGATAATAACAGATCCTCTTTACCTGCTTCTACTTTAGATAAGTCAAGGATATCGTTAATCACTGCCAGTAGATGTTCGCCACTACTATATATACAACTTACATATTCGTTCTGCTTTTCATTTAGAGAACCAACTATTTCTTGTTGCAATAACTGTGACAAACCCATAATCGCATTCAGAGGTGTCCGCAACTCATGGCTCATGGTTGCTAAAAATTCAGTTTTTGCTCGATTGGCAGCTTCTGCTGCTTCTTGAGAGGCACGTAGTTTCAACTCTGTTTGTTTACGTTCAGTAATATCCTCAATCATCGCTAGAAAAAACTCAGGTTTACCATTGCTGCCTGGTATAACAGAAACAGAGATATGAGTCCAAAGTAAGTTACCATTTTGATGCTGGCAGCATCTTTCTATCTCAATACGATGTCTTTCGACAAGCTGTTTCTGATGTTTGGGGGGTTGTAAACCATCCCTCGAAGTTCTCTTTAAGTCTGTGCGAATTCCTGACATCAGTTGTTTGTAAAGTTTTAAATCCTCCCTTTCTATGGAAATGTAATCTGTAAAGCTCTTGCCGTATAACTCTTCTCGGCTGTATCCTAAAATCTCGCATAGTGCCAGATTAGTATCAACTATCTGCCCTTTCATATCTATCAGGCCAATGCCGATAGAGGAACGCTCAAAAATCGCCCGAAATTGTGCCTCACTCTGTCGCAGTGCTTCCTGTACGACGTTTCGCTCCCTCGCTTCTATAGCCAGTGTCACAAAATCTGCAATTGAGCCAGCAAAACTCTCTTCTTCTAAAGTCCATTGGCGACCTTCACCTATGTGTTCGTGACACACTACGCCTATCAAATGACCCTCTAGCCAAATTGGTGCGTCTAGTATAGATGTGATGCCCAAAGCTGATAGATAAGACTCGGATAATTCTTGGGTTCTGGAATCGTTTCTGGCATCATCTGCGGCAATAGTACGTTCCCCTTCTAAAGCCTGGAAATAAACAGGAAAATTTGTTTTTAAAAGCGAGTTACCAAAGGTATGCTTCTTAGTCCTAACATCATACAAATCAATGCATTCAATTTTTGAACGTTCTTCATTATATAACCATACCCCAACTCGCTCTACTAACAGCGTCTGAGCAGCAGTTTCTGTAATTTCCCTCAACACCGCATTGAGATTACCTTGCTGAAATGTCTTGCTTCTTGCCAGTTGCACCAGCATCTGGCTTTGTTTTCGCCGACTATTTTCTCTGATTCGTAAAGCCTCTTGGGCCTGGTTGTGCTCTGTTATATTTCTAGCTGACACCACCTGCATTAGTTGCCCTCAAGAAGAAATAATTTGGACTTGCAGTTCTACGGGAAAAGTAGAACTGTCTTTGTATAACTACAATTACTTGCTATGGTTTTTCATAACCGGAAAATATAATTTTTCTAACTAAATTTTATGATTCTGGCTAATTAGTTATAAGCTAGATTTTGCTGATTACTTCTGTTACTTCATACCAATAATTTTTGCCAGGGGATAATTAGCATTTCTAGTAATTTCACTATTAAGTAATTTTACTATCAAGTAGTATAAGTAGTATAGTATTTTTTATTTGAAACTGGGGAGTGCTAAAGACTTTTCCCAATACTCAATCCCTAGTACAATTTCTTGCTTAGTACTGACTAGCAAAATACCCTTGATTCTCCTAGAGAAAGATACTTAATGGCTCAAATTCTGCCAAACTTAAGGTAACGGCAGCTTTTGCGGAGGTGGAGCGATGACAGATAGTGATGTAAGAATTGTTTCCCTGATTCCCGGTGGAACAGAGATTTTAGCGACACTAGGATTGGTTGATGCTATTGTGGGGCGATCGCACGAATGCGATTACCCTCCAGAAATCCTCAATCGCCCCATTTGTACCCAAGCACGTTTAAACAGTGATGCCTCCAGCAGCCAAATTCACGACGACGTGAACAAGTTATTGCAATCTGCTCTGAGTATTTATGAAATCAAAACAGATGTTTTAGAGCAATTGCAGCCTACCCATATTCTCACTCAAGACCAGTGCGATGTTTGTGCTGTTAGCTTACACGATGTTGAAAAGGCAGTTGCTACACTCATTGACAGTAAACCTCAGATTATTTCTTTACAACCCAATATTCTCCAAGATGTTTGGGCTGACATTGAACGAGTCAGCAACACCTTTGGCGTAGACTCGGTAAAAGTCTTAGAAAATTTAGAAGCTCGCGTCAAAATTTGTCAGCAAAAAATCCAAGGACTTTCTTTAGATGAACTGCCTACTGTCGCTTGTATCGAGTGGATCGATCCTTTGATGATCGCCGCTAATTGGATTCCTGAATTAGTTAACTTAGCAGGAGGACAGTCTTTATTTTGCGCTACAGGTCAGCCTTCTCCGATCTTGCCTTGGGAAACACTATTAACAACTAATCCCGACATAATTGTTTTTATGCCTTGTGGCTTTGATTTAAACCGCACTCGCAAAGAAGCCAATTTGTTAACTCAACGTCCAGAGTGGGAAAAACTACATGCTACCGAAACTGGTAGAGTCTACATTACTGATGGCAATTCTTATTTCAATCGTCCAGGGCCGCGACTGGTAGATTCTCTAGAAATTTTGGCAGAAATTTTGCATCCAGAAATTTTTCAATACGGCTATAAAGGAACTGCTTGGGAACGTTTGTAAAAAAGAATTCAGAACTCAGGAGCGGAGCCGGAGACGCTCCGCCTCCGGTCAGAATTCAGTATAAATTTAAGTCAGGCTGAGTGAGATTGGTTTAAAACCTTGATGCGTTCCAATCGCCTACAAAGACTAATTCTGATTCCTGGATTCTGGATTCTTCTTCAAGGTGTTTTTTCAGAATCTGCCGATGGTTCATTGTTAAACAACAGCAGACGTGCAGCAAGAATGGCAAATCCTACAGCCGCGATCGCTTTTAAAACCCGTGTAGGTAATAATTCGGCTACTGCACCCCCTGCTAACGATCCCAACAGGCTTGTCAACAGCAATGCACCTGCTGCACCGAAAAACACTGCACGCGGAGAATTAGAACGTCCTGAAAGTGCGATCGCCGCTAGCTGACTTTTGTCACCCAATTCTGATAAAAAAACCGTAATAAAGCTCAGTCCTAATAAATGCCAATCCATATAAATTAAGGAGCAGTGGGGAATTTTTCTAATGACCAATGACTAATGACCAATGACCAATGACCAATGACTAATGACTAATAACTAGTAAATACATCCCAAAATAGCATTAGGGAAATTACCAACAACATTACGCCGGCTGATTTTTCTACAGTTTTCGGGCTGAGTCGATTGGCTATCCAACTACCTAAAAGTACACCTAATAAGCTGGTGGTTATTAGGGCTGCCGCCGAGCCGATAAATACCACCCACGGCGAATGAGATTGTGCGCTCATTAACAAAGTGGATAGCTGAGTTTTATCTCCAATTTCTGCTAGAAAAATGGTTACAAAAGTCGTACCAAAAATTACCAACGTTGATTGCTGCTTTTGAGGACTATCGGCAATTACAGGCTGAACCAAGGGAGCGATCGCAGGAGTTAAGTTAAAATCATTGCTGTCTTCCAGTTCTAGCTCGATCTCAGTGTGAGATATGCCAGAAATCTCCAAAGGTGCAGAATCAAGTTTCACAAGCAGTAGTTTTGGTTGCTAGGGTGTTTTCATATTTCTATCATTTTCTCAGATTTTTGTCATAAATTGCAATCTCACACAAAAAAAGCAGGGTTGGATGTCAAAGGCCAACAGCTTGGTCGAAGCGTAGTATTTCTAAACTGCGATCGCCATAAACTCCTTCTATTTGCTGGCGACAGCAGTCAATAGCAAAATCGTTGACTTCTTCTGGTTCAACCCCATACATATCTTGAAACACTTCTGATTCCACACGGCAGAAGCGCGGACGATTGGGGTAGATGCGACATTCTCGCGTAGTATGGTCGAAATTAACGCACCATCCCCCTTCACCTACCATGCTGAGGTAGAGTTCTAGTTCTGGTGGAGAGAGGTACTCTTCCAAGTCTGGACGCTCTGCTGGATCGAGATTACAGCAGGCTCCACATTGCTTTACACATTGCCAAGTTGACATTTTGGATTAGGGATTGGGGACTGGGGATTGGGGAAGGTGGGGCCCCCTCTGGGGATAAGGGGTAATGGGGACTGGGGATTGGGGATTGGGAGCCAATACGGTTCGGTTAAGGTTTTTTGATGAAAATTTGAGATCGCAAAGACGCAATAAATCGCTATCAAAATGAAAGACTGATTATTGTAGAGACGGCGATTCATCGCGTCTCTTGCCTTAACCGAACTAGTCCCCCCAGTCCCCAATGCCCAATCCCCCTATTTTACGTTTTTATATCTTTTCTTATAATTTTGTTAAGTAAATTAAATCTAACAGTCCATAGCCATATATGATCGATTTCGGGTTTTCTAATTTAAGTTATTGAATTTTTTAAGACTATTGGCAGGAGAAAAGGAAAAATGTTTGACGCTGTGTCTGACTTGTTTAACGCTTTTACTAGTATCAATTGGGAAGTTATTTTCCAATTGTTGTCCGTGGCGCTCATCGTGATTGCTGGCCCAGCAGTAATCTTTGTGCTGGCATTTCGCAACGGCAACCTATAAGAGTGCTGAGTGCTGACTAAGGAGTTAACAGTTAAGAGTTAGGAGTGAGAAGTTAATTAAGAATTCATAACTCATAACTCATAACTCAGCACTCAGTACTGATAACGCCTGAAGGGCAGCTTGGATAATATTGTCGTACTGTGGTTGAGAAATATTAACTTCTTTAGCGTTTTGACGATTAGTGCCCAGCAAACCAATTATATGTCCTGGCTGGATGGCTAAGACTTTACCTTCAGAATTTCTAATTCTTAATTCTGCTTCAATACCGTTTTTATAGAAACCACAAGTATATTGTCGCTGGTTGTATTCAAATGTGGTGCTTGACTGGATAGGTGGCGAAGCAAAAAATTGTTGAATCGGAATTGGCAGTCTGACTCCGATTAACTCTAGCTCAATGCTAGTGTTACCGTTAAAGTAATTTTCTCGCAATTTGTAAGCGATATCCACTCGCGGTGGTAAACGGAAGTAGTCGCCCCAACGCCAAGCGATCGCTTTGATTTTATACTCCTGATTATCTATAGTTTGGGCAACGGTCAGTTTGATGTGACCCTTACCAACGATTTTTTGCTCAACCACTTGAATATTAGGTGTCCAGAAAACTGGATCGGGGTTGTCCATACCGCAGGGATGTAGAGCATTAAGCTGTTGATAAAGCTGTTGATTGAGATGGTTGAGGTTGACTTCGGCATCAATTTTTAGCAGAGGCTTGAGATGTTGGGGTTCAAGACACTGGTTAGCAAACTCAATCAAACGCGATCGCACCATCTCTAAATTTTCTGCTGGTAAAGAGAATCCCCCGGCTGCTTTGTGTCCGCCAAATTTGCCTAGTAAATCGTGACAATATTCCAAAGCTTCAAACACATGAAACTCTGGAATTGAGCGTGCAGAACCGCGTATATGTCCCTCATCTTCATAAGTACCGATAAACACAGGAACACCGTAGCGTTCTACCAAACGAGAGGCGACAATCCCAATAACGCCATGATGCCAATTGGGTTGAACAACAATTAATACACGGTCTTTTTGTAGAGACGTAACAAATTCCGTCTCTACATAAGCGATCGCTTCTTGTTCAATTTGCTGACACATCTCTTGGCGAGAGGCGTTGACTTGTTCGCATTGCATTGCTCTTTCCAGCGCCACCCCCATATCATCTGTAGTCAGCAATTCAATCACAGTCTGGGGATTACCAATCCGACCAATAGCATTAATGCGCGGGCCCAAGCGAAACCCGATATCTTCAGGCTTCAGGGATTTGGGACTGGGGACTGGGAACTGGGGACTAGGGACTGCTCCCCCTGTTCCCTCATCTCTCGCCTGCACGCCACCTACCTGAATTAACGCCTGTATACCAGCTAAGTTGGATTTGGGTAAATGTTGTAAACCACGTTTTACCCAGCGACGATTTACACCAGTTAAGGGGGCTAAATCTGCGATCGTTCCCAGTGTAAATAATGCTAGCATCGGCTGGATCAAGCCCTTAGCCTGACCTAGCTGTTGTGCTAGAGACACTGCCAAAATGTAAGCAACACCAACACCAGCAACACCCCGATAAGGTGAGGATTCGGCTATTAATTTGGGGTTGAGGATAGCGTTAGCTGGTGGTAATTTTTGGGGGATATCGTGGTGATCGGTGATAATTACTGCAAGACCAAGTTCTTTAGCTCTGGCAACTGGTTCAAACGCAGAGATACCATTATCTACAGTCAGAATTAATCCCACACCTTCGCTGTGGAATTCTTCAACTATGCGTTTATTAATACCATAACCTTCGTGCATCCGGCTGGGGATAGCATAATCTACTTGTGCGCCTAAAGTGCGGAGACTACGCAAAAGTAGAGCAGTACTAGTCATCCCATCAGCATCGTAGTCACCACAAATAGCAATTTTTGTTTGAGAAGCGATCGCATTTTCCAACAACTCTAAACTAATCGCCAAATCAGGGAAATCTTCTAACGGCGAAGGCAAAACTAAAGACTCTGGATTTAAAAATGCTTGTACCTGTTCTGGTGTTTCGATCCCCCGATTAATTAATAACTGGCTGATAATGGGTGAAAGATTTGTCAAAAACGCCAGATTTTGGGCAAATTCTGGTTTTTGTGGATAAATTTGCCAGCGCTGATCGGGTAAACGCTTGCTAGGTTTTGATAGCTCAGATACAGGTCGGTGTAGCACAATACAAGTCAGGAGTTATTAGTTAGGAGTGTTGAATTTAAAATTTTTTCTTAACTCATAACTAATAACATTATTTGCTATCTAAAACACGTTTATTCTGCCATCATCCATAATATATAACGAGCGATCGCCCGGAGAGCGCCAAGTCGGACGGAGTTCCAGGCGCAATGTACCAAAGTTAAGTTTAGAGACAATCGCTTGTAGTGATAAACCTGTTTCGCTCCAAAATATCAAAGATGTATTTGGTTCTGTACCTTCTATTTGTCCTAAGTTTAATTTCTGCCCTGGACTCAAGGATATTGCATCAGTCTCGGAGGGTTTTTGAATTTTGATCGGGTTAGGTGTGCTATTTACAACTTCAACTCGGATGTGTTGCCCAGGTGTAAACTGAATTGGGTGCGACCCACACTTAGAGGCACAAGTTCGAGCTAAAGTAGCATTGGGATTATTGATTGATGCAACTAGAATTGTAGCTGCAACTAAAGCAAATGACAGAGGCTTAAACATAATACACAGTATAAGTACTAAACTGAAATATTACTTCAATTTAGTACCATTAAACCTCAGTATATTTTCCAAAATTACTTTGGTAATTCCCAGTTATTAAATTACTAATTACGAATTATTTTTTATAAGCATCTCCTCTCGCACCAATAGCGTAAATTTCGATGTCTCTCGAATCAATATCAACTGTAAAAATAATTCTGTTTTTACCTATACGTAGTCTGTAAAATCCCTCCCAATCACCTTTCATCTTTTTGATATCTAATTCTGTAAACGGGATAATGCCTTGGTCTTCGACAGCAATAAAAATTTGCTTTATTTGCTCCCGAATATTTTCGACATCTTCAGGATTTGCTTTTTCTAAAAATTTAATCGCTTTTTTGCGAAATTTTATTGCCATATCTTACCCAATCGGTCATATCAATTACTTCATCTTCAGCATCATCTGAAGGTAGACCGAATTCGGCTTCAAGTTCGCGTTGCTCATCATCACTTATGTAAGGAATAAGAATTTGGCAGAGTCGAAGTCTTTCTTCTTGTAGAACTTCACGCATCGTTTCTTTAATCAATGCTTTTAATTCTTGAATTTCCACTGTATGCCTTTAATTCGTAGTTAGATGTATATATATTACCTAGTCTCAGCTTGTGCGGGAGGGAAAGGTTAAAGGGCAAAAGAATAATAGTAGTTCACAACTGAACTTGACTTTTACCTTTCCCCTTCTACTGTGATGCCTCTTTAGCCAAACCGTCCACTGATATAATCCTCAGCTTCTTTGGTTTGAGGAGAACTGAACATTTGGGCTGTAGGATTAAACTCAACTAATTTGCCGCGACGCTTACCATGCTCGTCAATTTCTGTATTGAAGAAAGCCGTAAAATCTGCGACTCTAGAAGCTTGCTGCATATTGTGTGTCACCATGATGATGGTGTATTGCTCCTTGAGTTCTAAACAGAGTTCTTCTACTTGGCGGCTAGAAATTGGGTCGAGAGCTGAACATGGTTCATCCATTAATAATACATCTGGCTTCATTGCGATCGCACGAGCAATACAAAGTCGTTGCTGTTGTCCGCCAGATAATGCAGTACCCTTCTCTTTAAGTTTGTCTTTGACTTCATCCCAGATAGCAGCGCGTCTAAGGGAATCTTCCACCAATTCATCGATGTTACCTTTATAACCGTTAGCCCGCGGCCCAAAGGAAATATTTTCGTATATTGACTTGGGGAAAGGATTTGGTCTTTGAAAAACCATGCCGACTTGACGGCGTAATTTTACAGAATTTATCTTCGGATCGTAAATATTGCGATCGCGATAATTCAGTCTACCCTCAACTTTAGCTCCAGGGATTAAATCATTCATCCGATTGAAGCAACGCAGAAGAGTACTTTTACCACATCCTGAAGGCCCAATAAAAGCAATAATTTGTTTATCAGGAATCTTTAAGTAGACATCTAAAAGTGCCAGAAATCCACCGTAATACACCTTCACCCCTTCAACATTGAATACACCATTATCTTGGTCAATTGTGGCACTATCTGATTTACTTCTACTATTGCTATAAGTCATTTGGTTGAACTCCAATATCTATGAATCTATCCAAATTAGATATTTAATTACCTAATTTATTGAGAAGCGTTGTCGAATATAAATTGCAACACCATTTAAAGCTAAAATCAAAATTAACAACGCAATAATTGTGGCTGCTGCTGCACTAGCAAAACCCGGTTCGGGACGAGTTATATAACTGTAAATTTGAATGGGTAATGCCATAAATCTCTGAAACAAACCAGGGTTAAAGGTGAGAAAACCCACAGCACCGACAACAATCAGAGAAGCTGCATCACCTATAGCGCGCGATACAGAGATAATCACCCCCGTCAGAATACCGGGAACAGCATAAGGTATGACATGATTGCTAATAGTTCGCCATTTTGTGACACCTAATCCGTAAGAAGCATTTCTCAGAGAATCTGGAACAGCGCGAATTGCTTCTCTAGCTGTCACAATAATTACTGGTAAAGACAACAAAGATAAAGTCAATGCACCGGAAATCAAAGCGGGGCCAAACCCAAGCAAATAATTGAAAACCCCTAAACCTAGCAATCCATAAACGATAGAAGGTACACCCGCCAGATTACTGATATTAATCTCAATAATCGCTGTCCACCAAGCTTTAGGTGCATACTCTTCTAGATATAGAGCTGCTCCAACACCAATGGGGACAGTAACTAAAATCACAACCAACCCTAAAAGAATACTGCTGATAATTGCAGGGCGGATGCCACCTTGGTCAGGAAAACGAGAAGGAGTTTCCGTGAGAAAGCCGGGTGATAAAAATCTGCCTAATCCGTCTTTCAAAATATCAAAAAGTAGCAACGCTAGGACAAATAAACCAATCAGCAATCCTAACAAAAAAAGTACTTCAAATACTTTCCCTAATGTCTCTCTACTTTCAACATTATCGGTAAATTCTGCCGCAGAATCGAGAGAATCATCTTGTTGATAACTTGTAGCCATATCTATTTAGTCGTATTTTTCTTTAAAGCGATTAGCAATCCAGAAACTCACAATATTCAAAGCAAGGGTAAGTAGAAATAAAACAGCGCCTACAGCATATAATGTTTTGAAATTGAGGCTACCGCGCGGACTATCTCCACCAGAAATTTGTGCCATGTAGGCTGTCATTGTTTCTACTGATTCTGCAAAGTTGATAGTTAGTCTTGGTTGCTGTCCGGCGGCGATGAGGACAGTCATTGTTTCACCCACAGCTCGAGAAATACCCAAAATAATCGAGGCTATGATTCCAGAAAGCGCGGCTGGTAGAACTACTTTAAAAATGGTTTCCAGTTTAGTGATACCTAAAGCATAAGATCCTTCTCGCAAAGAACGCGGAACTGCTCGGATAGCATCTAAGCTGATAGAACCAACAGTAGGAGTAATCATTACCCCCATCATTAACCCCGCACTCAAAGCGTTGAATATTTCCAGAGGTATCACATTTCGCATCAATGGTGTAAGGAACAACAGGGCAAAGTAACCATATACTACTGTAGGTACTCCTGCCAAAAGTTCCACTGCCGGACGTAAAATAGCTGCTACTTTGGGTTGAGCATACTCACTTAAATAAATCGCAGAAGACAAACCTAGAGGAATAGCAACCGCCATTGCAATAGCTGTAGTTAAAAAAGTGCCATTAATTAAGGGCCAAATGCCAAAATGTTTCTCTGCAAATAGAGGTGTCCATTTAGTATCAAGAAAGAATTTGGCAAAGGAAACTTCTTGGAAAAAACTGAATGTCTCCTGAAAGATAATTACGACAATACCAAAAGTAGTCAAAACCGAAACTAAAGCACAAGCAAATAAAATTACCGCAACAATCTTTTCAGATATATCTTCAGATGGATTTTTATCCAGAGACTGTCTGGATTGTAGATAAAGACCATCTTGAGAATTAGTATTTTGCATAAACAATTAACTTCTCACTAAAATTAAACTACTATGCCTGAGACTTTATTTAAATAAAGTTTGTGATCGGTTCACCTGGTTTTGCTTTTTTAAACTTTGTCCCAGTTTCACCAGTAGCAAATTTTTGTTTGACTTTGAGGTAAGCTTCATCAGGTAATGCTACATAACCTACACTATCTACCCACTTCCAAGAATTTTCTAGATAAAAATCTACAAATTCTTTGACTGCTGGCTTTGTATCTAAAGATTTTTTGCTGACATAGATGAAGAGAGGACGAGACAAAGGTGTATAGATATTTTTAATTACATTATCCACCGGAACTGGTTTTTCACACTTTCCAGTAAGACTTTCTACACCAACTAGATTCAGTTTTTCTTGATTTTGAATGTAGTAAGATATCCCAACATAACCCAAGGCTGTTACATCACCTGACACTCCTTGTACCAAAAGGTTTTGATTCTGAGTAGCAGTGTAGTCTGTACGGCCATTCTTGGCTTTGCCAGTCACAGCTTGAGTCATATAATCGAATGTTCCTGTATCAGAAGATGGAGCATATAGCTTTAGCTTTTCGTTAGGAAACTTGGGATTAACTTGATTCCATGCCAATATTTTGCCGTCTGATTTGCCGCCCCAAATCTTACCCAGTTCCTTAATAGTTAGACATTTGGCAAAGTTATTTTTACGGTTGGCAATCACGGCGATGCCATCTAAAGCTACAGGCAACTCGACAAATTCAATATTCTTACTTTTACATTTTTTGATTTCTTCATCTCTAATGGTTCGAGAAGCACCAGCGATATCAATATCGCCATTACAAAATTTACTGAAACCACCACCAGTGCCACTTGAGGCAACGCTAACTTGAGCCTCAGGTTTAACTTTACCGTATTCTTCTGCAACTGCTAAAGAAATCGGAAAGCCTACAGCTGCACCATCAATACTCACTTGACTTTTCAATTCTTGCCCACCGTTACAACCACTGATACTGCTGGCAATAAGCATTAAAGATGTTAGGAAAAAGCTATCCTTAAATCGGCTACGAAAGCTCATAAAATTATTAATTTCAGTAAAATGACTGTAAATTGCTGCTTATGCTTGGCTATCTGCAAATAAAAAATGCTGCATTAAAAAATACAGATCATGCTTTGTTTGCAGCTTGCACTTTGTCAAAAATTGCTCCATCTCCAAAAAACTTTTTCTGGATAATATCCCAGCCACCTAAATCTTGAGATGTGAATAAAGTTTTAATTGGCGGATGTTGTGATGCTACTTCTTGGCTAACGGTGGGATTAACAGGACGATATTGTAATTTGGCAAATTCCCGTTGAGCTTCTGTAGAGTAAAGAAAATCAACAAATGCTTGTGCAACTTCTCTTGTACTATGTTTATCGACGTTTTTATCAACTACCGCCACAGGATTATCAATAGAAATATTGACTTGAGGTACAACATAAGGCAACTTCGTCCCATTTTGTCCTGCCAAAATTACCTCATTTTCGTAGTTAATTAAAACATCTCCCTCACCTTTTTGGAAGAATAAATTGCTAGCCTCACGGGCATCTTTCGTTAGAGTCGGGATATTCTTATAAACTTTGGTGACATAATCTAGCGCTGTGGCTTCATCACCACCTGTTAGACTCACCGAACCCCAGAAAGCCAAGAATTCCCAGATAGCAATACCAGAAGTTTTTGGGTTGGCGGCAATCACTTTCACGCCATCTTTTGCTAAGTCTGCCCAAGTATTGATACCTTTAGGATTGCCTTCACGGGTGACGATCGCAGCAACCGATTTACTAACAATACCATTTCTGGGAGCTTCGGTTTCCCAACCTGATTTAATCAAACCTGCTTGTTGAATTTTGCTGACATCGAGAGGAAGTGCTAAGTGTACTATATCTGCTTCTTGCGAACCGTTAATGACAGCAGCCGCTTGAGCGCCAGAACCTCCATAACTTTGCTCAAATGTAACGTTTTGGTTGTGTTCTTGCTTCCACTTTTCGATAAATTTGGGAATTATTTGGTCATGAGCGGCTTTGGTGACAGAGAAAGATACAAGTTTTAGCTTAACATCATTTTTGCTAGCTGAACTGCTTCCAGAACAAGAGGCAACTGCTATACTCAAAAAAATACTTGTTAAAAACAGACTCACAAAGCTTTGTACACTGCGTCCATTCAACCAACTTTTAATTGCGTGTTGATACCGGAGTTGTATACTCTGCAAAGCTTTCATGACATAAGGCTGTATTCCTTCACTTAGAAATTTACTTAACTGTGTCGGTTGTTGCGACTTGCTCATTAGAATCACCCCTAAATCTACGGTATTTCTACATGCATACCGTGATTAGGAGAATTATAGGGTATATAGAATAATATTTATCATCTGGATTAATTTTTTTTTACTCAATGAGCAATTAACGATCAAAACTAGCAAATAAATCTGATTTACCAAGGCATTTTAGAAGACAGTTTTTTTGCTGGATAGCAAAACAATCTGATTGCATACATAATATTTACTAAAAAATATGTAATTTTTAATACAAAACAATAATGAAGGCTCGATTTTATTTTGACACTTGGGAATTGACTCATATCTCAACTGCGACTCGTTGAATACCAACAAAGTCCACTGAATCCTGCTGTTCTTCCTCAAATTCTAAACAAAGTTCAATCGCTTCTCTAATCCGCTCCATTAACTCATCTAAAGTTTGGGCTTGCGTATGACAACCAGGAAGATTAGGGACGGAAGCAACAAAGTAGCCATCAGCATCTCGTTCGAGAATTACATTAAACTCTCGCTTCATCACTCTTCTTTTCTGAATTTATACTATATTAATTATTCTCTCATTATTGAAAGAGCGATCGCCCCTGTTGTGAGAATATACGATCGGGCGATCGCTCACTTGTAAAAATACTCATACAGCTTTTTTGCTACTCTAACCAGTTCTCTAATTGCAAATTAGGTATATTTTCAAAATCTTTGATATTGTTTGTAACCAAAATATCATTACGAGAACGGACAACAGCAGCAATTAGTGCATCTACTTCTCCTGTTGGTCTACCAATTTGCCTCAATTCACTTTGGATCTTACCAAATTGTCTGGCAGCATCTATATCAAATGGCTCAATAGGTAATAGTTCAGTTAGTTGTGCTAGTGTTTCTAAATTTTTTTCAACTTGTTTAGAACAGTAAACACCTTTGTAAAGTTCTGAAACTACTATTGTAGATAGATAGCATTGGCTGAAATAGCGATTGAATACAGGTACTACTTTGGAATTACCGTTAAGCAGTGCAATACAAATGTTAGTATCTAAGAGATACATTAGTCTTGATTCTATTTATCTATTGAATTTATTACCCTTCCTTGGTAAGTATGACGCTGCTGGTTAATTTCAGCAAAGATATCTATCAACTCTGTTTGGTCTTGCCAAACTCCAAATAATTGATTCAATTTTGCTAGTTTCTGTTCATCTGTTAAGTCTAGTTTTGCTACTACAGGTTCAGTAGCAGGTAGTTCTAGATTAACGATTATTTCTGCCCCATCAGGAATACTGTGAATTTGCTCTAATAATTCAATAGTTTGGCCGCGTTTGATTCCTCTAATTTGCATTATATGCTTACTCCTGTAATCTTTACTATTCAAATCTTAGATATTTTCTCATTACTTAATCTTAACTGATTAACTGATGTAGCGTAGACGCGTAGCTATTGGTCGCCAGACATCGCCCCTGTTATGAGAATATACGATCGGGCGATCGGGTTTAAGCACCCACCAACTGAGTCAGGCGTTTCAATATACGTAGCACGTCGTACAATTCATTTCCAGGGTTACGCATCAAAAAACCCTTTGATAAAGCATAACGTGGTGGATTTCCTTTCACTAATTTAACGAAAATAAACTCGCTTCCCGTAGCAATCATACCAAAACTAAGTTTATCATTATCTCGATTTCCTAACAGATAAGCAAGAATTTGTGCGAGTCCTTGTTCGACTGAAAACGAAGCTCTTTTAGACTCAATAATCATTAGCCAAAATTGCTCTTTTAAAACTAAGGTATCTATTCTACCTTTGATAATTACATCTTCATCTGGCACAGCAATATCTATAGATTCTTCTGATTTTACATAATACGGAGCTAGATAAAAATCCCCAATAAAAAGCAATGGGTCTATAACTGCCATTCTAACTACATTTTCCAGGAAAGGTGGGTAATTAAGAAGATTAAAATAACCCGTTTTTACCTTATCTAAAAGTTGTTTATCTAAATCATTGATTTCTGGTAAATCTTCTTGCCATTCACGGAAGAATGAGCCATCCAAAACTAACTCAATACCAAAGTTGTCAATTAAATAGCGTAAGTCGATGACTTTTGCTGGGATTGTTTGCGTCATATATTTTGGAGAGTGGAAAATAGGGCTTACACAAAATACCTGTAAAACTCTGATTTCTCCGTGCCCTTTACGCTTCTGCGGTAGCCTGCGGCAAGCCGAAGCGTCTACGTTATTCCATAATAATTAATTGTTAATTACAAATTATTTTCACCTACTCATTAGTTGCTGCTTCCAGCCAAACTTCCACATCATCTGCTAGCAACTTTTGTGCTGCATCCATCATTGAAGTTGCGATATCTTTAAGGTCTTCGCGGTTATTCAAGTAAGTTTTTAAAGCTTCCATTGGGTCGATGCTACTACTTGCGCTCAATTCAGGAATTCGGGGTCTGGCTAATTGACTGACTAATTCTGCTTGAATGGTATAGGTATGAGCGGGACTTAAAGCAGTATGTAGAGAGGAACTGTCAATTAAATCCATCTGTTCGGAGCGGAGTTTGTAAATTAGCCGCACTACAGCATCTTGAATATCATACTTGGCGATCGCTTTCATTAACACCGCTTGCGGATCGTCTGCTTTTGAGACATCCACTTCAATGGTGCGGAAAGTCCGAACTGTTAAAGGGCAAAATTCCCACTCAACGCTTCCCCGCTCCAGTTCTATCATCACATAGCCTTTGTCTTCTTTTTCTTCACTAAAATCTACCCGCTCAATACTCCCTGGATAAATCACCGGTGGATTGTTGGATTTATTCAGATTTTGGTGGCGGTGGACGTGTCCCAATGCTACATAATCAAAACAAGGTCGCGTCAGCAAAGATAGGGGTAGAGTAAAGCCTTTACCCACCGCCAAAAATCTTTCTGCACCCAAGCTAGCATTGTCAGCCATCAAGTGAGCCAAAAGGATAGTAGGTACATCTGGGTCAAGACGGCGAACTTCCCCTTCTAAAACAACTCGCAGACGTTCCGTTAATAGTTGATTGACTTCCGCCAAAGACAAACCTTCAGTCTCTTGGCGAGTCATCAAGGTGGAACGGGTCAGCCAAGGCAGGGTGATTACTTGCACTTTGCCATTACGGGTTTCGATACAGTGCGTAGTTAATGTATCGCCAACAACAAACCCTGGCACTCCCAAAGTGCGGTAAATATTTAAACTCGCTCCTCCCTGTCCTTGGGAATGTTGGTCGTGGTTGCCTACCAACAGCACTGTTGGAATATTGGCATCCATCAGACGGCGAAACTGGCTAGCAAACGCTTGTTGTACATAAGGCGGTGGTGTCGCATCTGGGAAAGCATCGCCACCAAATATCACCATATCAACAGCATCTCTCAGCGCTCGGTCAATACATATAGATAGAGTATTGACAAAATCCTCCAACCGTGTATTTAATCCCGTTTCTGGATTAATTCGTCCGTGGGAAAAGCCGCTTCCCATGTGGATGTCGGAGAGATGGAGGATTTTAATCATATTTGTCCTTTGTTCTTAGTCATTTGTCCTTTGTCTAATACTAATTACAAATGACTAAATGAGTCCTTAACCGTTTGTCCTTTGTCATTTTTGACCAATGACTAATGACTAATGACAAATGACCAATGACTAAATATGAATTCCACATTCTGTTTTATCGCTTCCCCGCCAGCGTCCGGCGCGTTCGTCTTCGCCTTCACCTACTTTGGTGGTGATGGGTTGGTCGCCGATGCTGGGATAACCTTGGTCGTGGAGGGGGTTGTAGATGACTCCATGTTCAGCCACGTAAACCCAACTGTCTTGGCGTGTCCAGGTAGCTATGGGATTTACTTTCAGCCGACCTTTATTATCAAATTCAAATATGGGCATATTTGCACGGGTTACTGCTTGGTCACGGCGGCGTCCGGTAATCCAAGCAACGCTGTTGAGTTCGTCTAAACCCCGTAATAATGGTTCAATTTTTGTAATATTGTGGAATTGGGCAATATCCGTGTCCCAAAGTTTGTCGCCGTATTTGGCTTCAAAGGCTTCGCGGGTGTCTACATCTGGAGTTTTGAAAGTTTGCAAATCCAGATTATAGATTTGTTTGGCTTTGGCAACTAATTCTAGGCTTTCAGGGAAGTGGTGCAAAGTGTCGAGAAAGATTACAGGAACGGGATGCTTCAGTTCGCTGTAAAGAATATGGGTAATTATCATGTCATCCACGTTAAAGGCGCTTGTTTGCACCAGTCCCGTTGGGATATTCTCTATAGACCATGCCAGTATGTCTTTGGGTGTGGCAGTTTCAAATTGCTCATTTAATTTTTCTAAGTCAAAAGCGATCGCTTGGTTTCTAGATGCCGTGGAGACTGTCATGATAATCTTCTATTCAAATATTTCTACCTTGATTAATATCGATCTTACTGCATCAAGACGCGTATTCCGCTCGGAGATAAGGTAATTATTTTGGGCGGAAAGTACTACATTTTGAAAATGGAGAATAGGACAAGAAAATAATTATGCTCAATACTTGTTATAAATGATACAAAAGCGTCTGCAATAGTTATTATTAAGAAACTTTACGGTAATTTAAGTTTTGCATTAGTTTTATAGATATTTATACTGATTTTGATATGGTTAAGGAACTATTAATAAAAGGGATTTTACTTAAATGAACAACGCAAAATTCAGCAATCCATTAGGTCAGTCTATAATTATGGGCGCTTTAATGATGTTAACCAGCGTTGGGGTTATTACAATCATGAACTTTTTCTAAGATTTAAGATTTCTCATTTTAGAAATAAGACTTCATATAGTCCCGCTCAAAACTGAGTGGGACTTTTACTTTTTTCATCCAGATCGATCGGTGTGTATTAATTTTCTGCTATCACTTTCGGCAGAAAATAATCCAAAAGCCGTGTTATTACGTAGTTTTGCACTCAGAAAATTTAGAATAGGGATGCGATCGCTATTTCCTTATTTCCTTTACCTTAGTGCCCGACTGGCGCTTTCGCTCCTGCACCGCCTTTACCCAGAAATAGCAACAGAGGTAATGAGCAAAGAAACCCTATCCCTACGACTCGAAAGCAATCTGCGTAAGATAAAACCGCAGCTTGAATATCTACTGTTTGACTCAATAAAGCTAGTGCTTGTTGTTGTGCTGTTGCCGCATCCATACCTTGACCTTGGAGTGCCCCGTTGAGCAAGTCGAGACGCTGACTGGTTTCTGGGTCATAAGGGCTAAGTTTTGCTAACAGCATAGCTCGATGAAAAACCTGTCGTCGGTCAAGCAGAGTAGTAAGTAGGGCAATGCCGATACTGCCACCTAGTTGTCGGGTAAGGTTGTAGAAACCAGAACCAGCAGAAACATCTTGTTTAGGTAGGGGGCCTAAAACTGCCAAACTCAAAGGGAGAAACATAAATACAGTAAAAGCTCCGCGCCATACCAATGGCCAAAATAAATCGTCTGTGCCGCTTTGTGGGGTAATTGCTGCTAATTGAAACATGACTCCAGATGAGCCGACAGCGCCGATCGCAATTAAAAATCGGGCATCAACTATACTAGTCAGCTTGCCTAATAAAACCATCCCGATCGCAGACGCTAAAGCCCCAGGTGCTAATAATAGTCCTGTTTGTGTTGCCGTAAATTGCAGCACGCTCTGAGCAAATATCGGCACAGCAAACAGTGCGCCATAAAGCCCCATACCCACCACTGCTGAAAGAACGCTTCCCGCAGCTAAAGAACGGTGACGCAAAACTCTCAAATCCACAGCCGGGTGATCTGTTTTCAGTTCTCGCCAAATAAACAACCCCAAGCCGATAATACCGAGGATAGTCAGAGAAACGATGAAACTAGAGGAAAACCAGTCGTCTGTTTCCCCTTCTTCTAATACAGTTTGTATGCTACCCACGGCCACAATTAAAAAGCCAATTCCCCACCAATCAACAGCTTGGTTCTTTGTATCGCTCTTATCTTTATTTTTTGGCAAAAACGCCAAAGACATCGCGACTGCAACGATCCCAAAGGGAATGTTGACAAAGAAAATCCAGCGCCAGCCTAAACCATCTACTAAAAATCCTCCTAAGGTTGGGCCAATTGCTGGCCCAGCAATTACACCCACGCCAAAAACTGCTTGGGCCAAACCTTGTTCAGCTGGGGGAAAAGTCTCGAACAAAATCGCTTGGGCTTTCGCTAGCAATCCGCCACCGCATAAACCTTGGAGAATTCGAGCCGCAATCAACATCGGTAGATTGAAGGACAGCCCACATAAAATAGAGGAAATCGTAAAACCAACTAGCGAGAAGATAAAGTAGGTTTTACGCCCAAAGTAATCTCCCAACCATGCAGATAAGGGAATTAAGACGACGTTAGCGATCGCATATCCGCTAACTACCCAACCCACTTCACTGACAGTTGCACCCAAGGTAGCTTGGATATCAGTGAGAGCGACGTTAACAATACTAGTATCAATTACTTCTAATATTGCACCAAGAGAAGCCGTAAATGCGATCGCCCACTTCAATGGCCCGTGGACATAACCAAATTGGTCAAAACTAGAACCTTTAATGTTGATAGCCATTATTTAGCACAAATAATATTTGGGAGATGTCAAGCAATGCCAAAGCTAAAATTAAGTATTGTATATATACGCTACGGTAGCGTATCATATAAAAACGGTCAAGAGAGTTTTTTCTGAAAAGTGGCAGAAATACCTATGCTAAAGATGGATGGTCATTGCTGCTGTTTTAGTGCGTGAGAATTGGGTTATAAAGCTTATTTGTTTCCCAGAAGCGATGTTCTATGCCCAACAGTGGAGTAAATGACCAAAAAGATATTGCTTGGGGATGATATTTTTATGAGTAAGCAAATCAACAGCACCTCTGGACGCCCACGCAGCATCCACGCCGACCAAGCGATTCTGCAAGCAACTTTGGATCTGCTTGCAGAGGTAGGATATGAAAGCATGAGTATAGAAGCGATCGCTTCTCGTGCTGGAGTTGGTAAAACAACCATCTATCGGCGTTATACTTCCAAAGAAGAACTAGTTGCAGACGCGATCGAAAGTCTCAGAGATGATTTAGCGATCCCCGATACCGGCAGCTTTTGGGGAGACATGGATATCCTGATTAAGAATGCCGCCAAAAAAATAGATAGTCCCCTTGGTCGTCAGACACTTGCACTGATTATTAGTACAGCGTCTAGCAATCCTCAGTTTGCCGAGGTTTACTGGACAAAATATACAAAACTCAGACGTGAAGCTTTTTCTAAAATACTTAAACGTGCCAAGTCCAGAGGCGAAATTCACAAGGACGCAGACGTAGACTTAATTATCGACCTTGTAAGCGGTTCACTATATTATGCACTGATTTTCAAACCCACAACCGAGCCAGTAGAAGCATACATGCGCCGCACCATGAATCTTCTCCTCAAAGGTATTGGGAATGGGGCATAGGGCATAGGGCATGGGGCATGGGGCATGGGGCATGGGGCATGGGGCATGGGGCATGGGGCATGGGGACAAGACTAAGATAAAGCTTCCTTAAATCAGAACTTTAGAGGGACAACGAGAATAACCAATTCCCAATGCCCAATTCCCAATTCCCAATTCAACTTGTTAGCAAAATAACTTTTCATCATCGGTCATAAATGAGATGATGGAGAAATTAGAGAAAAAGGTGAACAATTGTTATTTTTCTCCTTCCGCTTCTGGTTGCAGAATAGCATCACAGTATTGAATGAGGGTTGTCAAGCGATCGCTAATCGTTTGAAGTCTCGTTTGTACAGTAGATGCTTGCCGCGCTCCTTGCAAAAACATCACATCTATTTCCAACAGGCGCAATTGCTTGCTCATCTCCGTTTGATAAGACTGCACTCGCCAGTTTTCATCAGCCAAAGGCACAATCTGTTGCCCGAAAAATTGCTGCAACGTGGCTACACGCTGCCGCAGTTCTGGCGCCGCGATTTGGGTAGTTGTGGCATCGGAGCGTAATTGCTCTAATAAAGTTACGAATGCCAGATATTTCTCACGGTTTAAAGACATCCAGTGCTAGTTAAGATAGTATTAATGTCAAGTAATTTTTCTTCTACAATAAACTTTCTTAAACACTTATCAGCACTAAAAGCCTCAAATCGTAATTTGGGGCTTTGTTTGCCATCAATGGATTTTCTTTAACGATTCTTGAAATTCAAACTGGATGACTACCACTGGCAATTGGAGAATCGTCCTTACACTGCTTTTTCCAACCCGTCTTTGGGCAACAGCATCTTTATCAGGGCGATGCTGCTAGTTTTATTTATCATTCACTTATCTACCGATCCATTCAAACCCAAATTGTATGAGCAGTATAGCGATAAATTCATCAGTTGACCTTGCCATTCCCGAATGGTTAAAAAAATGTTTGAAGGAGTCATCGACAACTAGCGGCGCAGCAGAAGATGACCGAAGACATAATGATGCGGTCTTAATTGGTCGGGCATTTGAATTTGCTTACCAACTGCATGAAGGTCAATACCGCAAATCGGGAGAACCATACATTGCTCATCCCATTGCTGTGGCTGAATTGCTGCGTGACTTGGGAGGCAGTGCTGCTATGATAGCAGCTGGATTTCTCCATGATGTCGTTGAAGATACAGAAGTTACAAGTCAAGAAATAGAAGAACGCTTTGGCCAAGAAGTGCGGCAATTGGTTGAAGGTGTCACCAAGCTTTCTAAAATCAATTTCACCAGCAAAACCGAAAGCCAAGCCGAAAACTTCCGACGGATGTTTTTGGCAATGGCGCAAGATATTCGGGTAATTGTGGTGAAATTGGCAGATCGTTTGCATAATATGCGAACTTTACAATATATGTCAGAGGCCAGCCGCCGCCGCAGTGCCCAAGAAACGCGAGATATATTCGCACCCTTAGCCAATCGCTTGGGGATTTGGCGGATTAAATGGGAACTGGAAGATTTGGCTTTTAAGTATTTGGAACCGGAAGCTTACCGCCAAATGCAAGAGCATGTTTCTGAAAAACGCACGGCGCGAGAAGAGAAGTTGGTTAGAGCTACGAATATGTTGCAAGAGCGTTTGCAGCAAGCCGGAATCCACTTTCAGGAGATTAGCGGTCGCCCCAAGCACCTTTATAGCATTTATCAAAAAATGCACCGCCAGCAAAAGGAATTTCATGAAATTTACGATTTGGCAGCGCTGCGAATAATTGTTCAAACCAATGAAGAATGCTATCGGGCCTTGGCGGTGGTTCATGATGCTTTTCGCCCAATTCCTGGCAGATTTAAGGACTATATTGGATTGCCAAAGCCTAACCGTTACCAGTCGTTGCACACTGGGGTGATTGGATTAACTGGCCGTCCTTTAGAGGTGCAAATTCGGACAATCGAAATGCATCATATCGCCGAGTATGGGATTGCCGCTCATTGGAAGTATAAAGAAACAGGTGGTTCTAGCATTAGCCATTTGACAGCGACAGATGACAAATTTACTTGGCTGCGGCAACTGCTGGAATGGCAAACCGATCTCAAGGATGCCCAAGAATATCTTGATAGCGTCAAAGATAATCTATTTGAAGATGATGTCTATGTCTTCACCCCTAAGGGAGATGTTGTTCCTTTAAGTCCCGGTGCTACCACTGTAGATTTTGCTTATCGCATTCATACAGAAGTCGGAAACCACTGTTCAGGGGCGCGGGTGAATGGACGAATGGTGCCACTGTCAACGCGGCTGCACAATGGCGATATTGTAGAAGTTCTCACCCAAAAGAACTGCCATCCGAGTTTAGATTGGTTGAACTTTGTCAGAACTTCGGCAGCGAAATATCGGATAAAACAATGGTACAAGCGATCGCGCCGGGAAGAAAATGTTGCCCGTGGACGGGAATTGTTAGAAAAGGAACTGGGTAAAACTGGTTTTGATAGTTTGCTGAAGTCGGATGCGATGCAGATTGTCGCCGAAAAGTGTAACTACCACAGCGTAGAAGATTTACTCGCCGGTTTAGGTTACGGAGAGATTACCTTGAACCTAGTACTAAATCGCTGGCGAGAAGTAGCCAAGGGACAACAACCAGTTGCCACTGTGTCACCATTTATCCCCAAAGAACCAGCGACATCAAAAGCTTTGCGAGATGCACCTGCAACTACCTCACGTTCCACTGATTCGCCAATTTTTGGGGTGGAAGGTTTGGTATATTATTTAGCTGGGTGTTGTACCCCGATTCCTGGCGAACCAATTATTGGTGTGGTAACGCGAGGTAGGGGGATTTCAATTCATCGCCAAGGCTGCCATAATCTGGAGACTGTGGAGTATGAACGCTTAGTACCAGTTAGGTGGAACCCAGCCGCCGAAAATAGTGGTCGTCCGCACACGTACCCCGTAGATGTTCAAATTGAAGCTCTGGATCGCGTAGGGGTGCTAAAGGATATTTTGTCACGGTTAAGCGATCAAGGGATCAATGTCCGTCATGCCCAGGTGAAAACCTCTACTGGTCAACCAGCATTGATCGACTTAGGAATAGATATACGCGATCGCCCCCAGCTAGAGCAAGTGTTTGTCCAAATTAAGAAAATGAGCGACATTTTGAATATCCGCCGCGTCGGTCAAATTGACGAGTAGATGCGCCAGTTAGGTGCGTTAACGGAGTGTAACGCACCAGTTTAAGTTGCGATTTCACTTTCAAATTTCGCTGAAATAGTCAGCCGTGGTTATAGGTGAGCGCTTCTAATGGCAAAATTACAGTAAATGTTGATCCTTTTCCTAGCTGTGAATCTACTTTAATTTCACCATCCATTAACTGAACGAATCGAGAGACTATTGCTAAACCTAATCCTGTACCATCAGAATTTTGCACTTGGGGAGCAGTTACTTCCCGAAAATAGGGATTGAAGATTTGTGCTTGAGCATCTAAAGAAATACCAATACCACTATCAGTAATGGAGATAGCCCACTGCTGTTGAGATACCGTCCAACACTCCAAATGAATTGAACCAGATTCTGTGTAGCGAATTGCGTTACTGAGCAGATTTATTAGAATTTGCTGAAGCCGAAGCGGATCTGTGATAATTTGACTTGGGGCGCGATCGCATTCAACAACCAAGGATAATTCTTTAGTACGCGCTAATGGCTCAATCATCTCTAAAACAAAGTTGATTAAACTACGCACATCGGTTAAAGTAGGCTGCAATTTCATCTGTCCGGCATCATAGCGCGAAATTTCCAGAGTATCGTTAATTAACCGGACAAGAAGTCTACCACTCTTAAGAACTCGCTCGATACTTTCAAGATTTGCATAGGTGTCTTTGAGTTCTGATTGCTGACGCTGCTGGCGCAGAAATAAGTCTGCGTAACCGATGATTGAAGTGAGGGGCGTTTTCAGTTCATGAGCCAGATGAGAGAGACTATCTTTATTAGCGCGAACCAAACGAGTTAGTTCTTGATTAGTCAACCGTAACTGACTTTGGAGTTGTTTAAGCTCTTGTAATCTTCCTTGAGTATAACTATTAAAGCATCGCGCGATCGCTTCATCAATTACTGTATCAATCAGGCGAACAGCCCTTAGCACCTCTTGTGCAGATCCCTGTAATAAATCTTCTTCTAAAAAGGAAAAAATCACAAACCTGAGTAAACGATACTCTCGCGCAATTTCCTCTGGTTCAAATCCCTGTTGGGCGCGGAGTGTACCGTGTTCTAAACTTGCATCTACTACTGTCTGCAAATCGCTGGTTGCAGATTCAGAAAGTACTGTTGCTAATGCTTTCAAAACGCGGGGTAAGCTATCCCGTACAGCTTTGAAAGTAAGTTCATTAGTAGCTTCAATTTGTTGATCCTGGTAAACTGCTTCTACCCATCGATCGAGAATGGCATCACTTTTTGCAATTAGAGTCTGACTAAAATCCATCTTTTGCTCAACCAAACACAGCGAAGCCTCTCCCACTAGAGGTAGATTAGTACGTTTTATGTCAGTTCGCACCTGACAGAAGATAGAGGTTAGTGAAAAGACAGGTTTTTACTGAACTAATGACTTCAGCTTATTTCACCATAAATGCAAGAGCGATTTTAATACTAAAAGTTTCTCTTATCGATGTAGCATATACCCCAGTAATGATGGATGATTAATATTGATTAATTTGTCTATTTTTTCCAAATTTTATGCAACAGTTATTTCCCGGAGAGGTATTCGCCAACACTGCGGATTTTGACACTGGTATTCGCCAACTGTTACCGCGATACGATGAGATGTTGGAAGTAATTACCCGTTGTTTAACTTCTACAAGTCGGCGTATTTTAGAATTAGGTTGTGGTACAGGCGAACTTAGTCTCAAGATACTCAACCGCTTTCCAGATTCTCAAGTAATTGCCCTAGATTACTCACCGAGAATGTTGCAATTTGCTCAAGATAAAATCACAGCAGCTGGATATCAACAACGCTGGACTGGGATACAAGCAGATTTTGGCGACTGGGCAGATAATCCAGAGAACTTGGATATTGGTAACGAATTTGATGCTTGTGTCTCATCTTTGGCAATTCACCATCTCCAAGATGAGATGAAGTTGAAATTATTTGAGCGAATTGCTGCTAGCCTCACTCAAGACGGCTGTTTTTGGAATGCAGATCCTACCTTACCAGAATCACCAGCCTTAGCAGAAGTTTACAAAGCAGCACGAGAGGAATGGGCAGTGAAACAGGGAATTAACTTGACAGAGATTCGCGCTAAACGTGCCACCAGCAGTTCTCAAGGTTACTCCAGCCAAGACCAGCTAGCTACTTTGGATGCTCATTTACAAATGTTGAGCAAAGCTGGATTTAAGGCAGTTGCAGTACCTTGGAAATATTATGGTCTAGCGGTATTTGGTGGCTGTTTGTGAAAATTATCGGTTTTGGATGCCTAGATTTGAGATTCCCCTGTCTCCAATAGGCATTTATAGAATTAACAACTTGATAGTAACAAAACAGCAATAAATAATATTATTTCTGTTGATAAGAACTAATATATAAACTCAATAGGCCTGTAAAGGAAGTCTTGCTAACTTACACAAGGGTTTTGACTGAAACTTGCGTTAATTAAGCTGGCTTGGTGTTTTTATACAATATTTCCACATCATAAGTAGCCGTGAGGATACTATCAATCCTCTACAGACCTATCCAAAAATACAGAGTAGAAAATTTTCTTCAAACAAGAAACCAGGAACACGCGATTTAGATTCGTTTTTCTGCTCCTTTCTCCAGTGGAGTTAAAGCCACTGTTTGCCATCACTTAGTTTCAAAAGGAGAATATCTTGGATGGCTCGAAATAAAAAGAAATCAGTCGGTTTCAAGCATGAGCAATCACCATACTCTAGATGCCCTATTTGTTGTATTATCCCACCCCATATACTAAAAAATGTCGTGGTCAATGGTAATCCCCAGCAACGTACTTGGGCATTTCATACATTAAATATTTCGGCACAATTTCAGGGACGGAGAAACGTCGTAGGTAATATCTCATTTGCGCCTTCTCCTGGTGAGAAACGCCGTACCATCTACGATGCCAAAAATGGGCAGCAACTTCCTGGTACGCTGGTGCGTGCTGAGGGCGATCCTCCCAGCAGCGATCCAGCAGTGAATGAAGCCTATGATGCTGCTGGTGCGACTTATGACTTGTTTAATGAGATGTTCGATCGCAATTCCATTGATGATAAAGGACTACGTTTAGACTCAAGTGTGCATTATGGTGTCAAATATGACAATGCCTTTTGGAACGGCGACCAAATGGTTTATGGTGATGGCGATGGAGAACTATTTCAACGCTTCACGAAATCAATTGATGTGATTGGGCATGAGTTAACTCACGGTATAACCCAGTACGAAGCAGGTTTACAGTATTATGGCGAACCTGGGGCACTGAATGAGTCATTTTCTGATGTCTTTGGTTCCTTGGTGAAACAAAAGACTAAAAATCAGACTGCACAAGAGGCAGATTGGCTGATTGGTGAAGGTCTTTTAGTACCGACTGTCAAAGGTGTTGCCCTCCGCTCTATGAAAACACCTGGAACAGCATACGATGACTCTGTAATGGGTAAAGATCCTCAACCAGCCCATGTGAAAGATAAATATACTGGTACTGAAGATAATGCTGGGGTACATATCAACTCAGGAATCCCTAACTATGCCTTTTATCTAGCGGCTGTTGAGATTGGTGGCTATGCCTGGGAAAAAGCTGGCAAAATATGGTATGTAGCTTTACGCGATCGCTTGCGTGCCAAAGCAGATTTTAAAAAAGCTGCCAACGTCACCATTCAAGTTGCTGGCGAACTCTACGGTAATGACAGTAATGAGCAAAAAGCTGTGCGAAATGCTTGGCAAAAAGTAGGAGTTATTTAAAGTGAGGAGTGAGGAGTTAGGAGTTAGGAGTTTTTTCTTAACTTCTAACTCCTAACTCTTAACTTCTAACTTTTGAGATGTGTTGTTTGTTGTTGTTAAACTGGGAGTTGAGAAGTATCATCTCCCAGTCTTAGTATGTATTTCAACTAAATAACACAACGGAGAGCAAAAAAATGCGGGTATCACTTGAACGCACGGGTGGCTTTGCTGGAATTACCAAGAAGACAACCGTTGATACAGATACTCTCCCGCCACATGAAGCTGCCACACTTGCCCAACTAGTGGAAGTTGCTGATTTATTTAGGCTACCGGAACTAATTACTTCGCCAAATCCCCAGAGCGATCGCTTTCAATATAAATTAACAGTAGAAGATAACGGCAAGCAACATACAGTGACTGTCAGTGAGTCAGCATTGCCAGGAACCTTAAGACCCCTAATTGAATGGCTACAGATGGTAGCACAGAAAAAGTAAAAATAATTGATTAATTTAATTTTTGAGTGTAAGCAAAGGGGTATTTGATACCTGTGTTGCAAATTTGCCGATGCGAGGATATTTAGTAGTGGTTGGTTTTATCTCCAAAATACGCAAAAAACTTTCTTGTACTTTATGATAAATAATACAGAGACACGCGATCGCTTCTTAAACTTCTTCTACACGGATAAACCCAAAGTTGCTCTTGAACCAACACAGTTTCAAGGCATAAAATCTATACCTAACACTGTAGAATATCTCCTCAGTACTCAGAATTGTGGCACAGTGGTAGTGAGATTTTAAGCAACACGGTATTAGTTTATATCCAGGCGAGGGTAAAATGACACAAAATTCAGAAAATACTTTAAAAGTTGCTCAACAGGCATTTGAGGGTCTAACGCATGGTATGGCAACAGGAGAGTGGGAAGCATTGTTAGATATGCTCACAGAAGATTTCACCCTTTGGTTTCCAATGGCAAAATTCCACGGTTTAAACGTGGGAAAAGAAAGAGCTAGAGAATTTTTCGAGTACGTTTCTGAATCCTTTAGTCCTGGGTTGAAGCTGATTGGTCTAGACCGTGTTACTAGTAATGAAACGACTGCTGTCTTTGAGTTTCGGGACGAGGGGCTTTTATTCGGACAGCCTTACAGAAATCGGGTAGCAGTTTCTTTTGATGTGCGTGGAGACAAAATTTGTGGGTATAGGGAATATTTTGGCAGCGATGGTAAATCGTATTAAATAAGTCGGAATTATGAATTATTTAATTGATTTTTATTAGTTACTCTCAGGGTTGAGTTCGTTGATTTCTTTGCACTTAGCCTCTGCGGCTTGATATGCTGCCAGATAATCTTGACCACCCAACATTACATCACCGTAATATTCATAAGGTGGATCGCCATAAATTGGCAATGGATCGTCTTCTGGATAATCTTCTTTTGATTCTTCAATAATGGCTTTCAGTTTTTTAACAGTCAAACTATGTGCTGCAAAATACCAGATTTCTTGAGGATTTTTGTTCAGGTAAGGTAACGTGGGATCGATAATCCGGACATCAGAGGTATCGTCTAGCTCAATCCAACTGTGTTCGATCGGTCTATATGGTTTTCCAGCAAAAGCTAAAAATCCCTGAATATACTTTGCTCCCTCAGTAGATAATGCTGCTTTATAAGCATTATCAAACGGAGTGCTAGCTCTGCTGTTTATCTGTTCAGCAATTTTGATTGACAGCGTTTCATCCAATAGTTTGTTCATCAATAGCAAGGATTAGAGCAGCCATAAAAACATATTACCACTGCTACTGACCATTTTGCTTGGGCATTGGGAATTAGTTATTCACTAATGACTAATGACCAATGACTAATGACAAACTCTACTTTGTGCTAATCACCATCTGTAAATTTATTAATAAGTCGCTTGAGGTGTAGGGCTTGGACAAAAGGGTTTTAACACTATTACCAAGGTTTTTAATCATTTCATGATTGGAGGCTAATCCACTAACACCAATAATTTTGATATCTGGATTAATTTTTTTCAATACATTGATAGTTGTTGGCCCATCCATAGATGGCATCATCATATCAACTAACACCACACTAATTTCTTGTTGATATTTTGTATATAGTGCGATCGCATCAATACCATCACTAGCCACTAAAACTTTATAAGCATTTTGTTCTAACCAGGTTTGAGTAACCTCTCGAATTGAATCTTCATCATCAACAACGAGAATTAATTCTCCATGCCCTGCTGGTAATTCCTGATATCTAGCTAATTTACTATCTGCTTCGATTGTTTGCGTTACGGGTAAGCAAACTTGAAACTCTGTACCTTTGCCCACTTCACTAACTACATTCACAAAACCGCTGTGGCTTTTGATAATGCCAAGGACTGTTGAAAGACCAAGCCCTGTGCCTTTACCCACTTCTTTTGTTGTGAAAAATGGCTCAAAAATTCTATCTATTATTTCTCTTTTAATTCCTATACCTGTATCGCGCACGGTAATCATCACATAAGAACCCGCCTTAGCATCAATATTCATCCGAGCATAATGGCTATCAACCCAGAAATTCTTCGCAGAAATCTTTAGGATACCGCCATAAGGCATAGCATCACGAGCATTAATGCAGAGGTTCATCAGTACTTGGTGTATCTGAGTTGCATCACCAAAGACATCCCACAGGTTTTGCCCAGGAACATCAATGTGGATTTCAATAGCTCTGGAAAATGTTTGCTTAACAATGTTTTCGATTTCTAAAATTGAATTCCGTATCTGTAAGGTTTTAAAGTTACCTACAGAGCCACGTGAAAACCATAGCACTTGTTTAACTAAATCTGCTGCACGTTTAATATTAGTTTCCATAATTGTCAGCCATTTCTGACTATTTTCATCCGGCAGCTTTGCCTCTAAAAGTTGTACTGTCATCATCATCGGTGTCAGTGCATTGTTGAGGTCATGAGCGATGCCACTTGCTAGAGTGCCAAGACTCTCCATCCGCTGGGCCCGGAGAAACTGGGCTTCAAGTTGCTTTTTCTCTGTGATGTCGGAGTTGACAATCAGGATGGATTTGGCTTGCCCCTCATCATCATTTACTAGTGTCCAGCGACTAGCAACGATGATTTCTTTGCCTTGTTTTGTGACTTGATATAACTCACCTTGCCACGCACCACTCTCAGCTAAAGTTTCCTGGATGTTTTTCAATTGCCAAAAACTTTGCTTTTGATAAAAAAGCTGATTTGCATTCTTGCCCACTACTTCTTCTGCCATCCAGCCGTAGAGATGTTCAGCCCCTTGATTCCAAAATTGAATTTGGTTAATCAAATTTTGAACGATAATCGCATCTGTAGTGATGTTAAGCAAAGCAGCTTGCTCGCGGATTTTCTGTTCTGCATCTTTGCGTTCGCGTAGCGCAGCTTGCTGTTCGGTAATATCAATTACAAAGCCTGCCATCCGAGCAACTTTACCTGTAGAGTCTAAAAAGATATACCCATTGTTCTCAACTGTGATATAAGTGCCATCTTTACGACATACGCGAAATTCAAGATGGAATCGCTCTTTTGTGGATAAAACCCGGTTAATCTCTTTGTTAAAAAAGCTGCGATCGTTAGGATGAATCAATTCTAACCAGCGGTTCAAACCTCCCAACATCTCAGGCATAGAGTAACCTAATATTCGCTCTACATTGCCATCATATTTAATCTCATTAGTATGCAAGTGCCAATCGTAGAGAATCTGACCACTTGCTTGAATTAGTGCTTGATAGCGATTGTTCCACTCATCTAATGCATCTGAATGACATCGTAGTTTTTCCTCTACTCGCTGACGCTCCAAAATTTCGCTCTCTAAACGGTTATTTTGCTCTGTAAGTTTTTTTGTGAGGTTCCGTAAACGTAAATGGGTATTTATCCTAGCTAAAACTTCTTGAGATTCTAAAGGTTTGGTAATGTAATCTACAGCCCCAAGATTCAAACCTTTAACTTTATCTACCTTGTCACTCATGGCAGTTATAAATATTACGGGAATATCTTGAGTGGCTGGATTGTTTTTCAAAAGTCTACAAGTCTCAAAACCGTCAATTCCTGGCATTAATACATCCAGTAAAATCAGGTCAGGTGAAGCATATTCTGCCATATAAACGGCACTTTGCCCATCTTCAGATACTAAAACTTGAAAGCTGTAATAATCTAAAAAGTCAAATAATACTTGTAAATTAACAGGAGTATCATCGACTATTAAAATAACAGGTTTTTCATTTATATTAACATTCATACTTGCCTCTTATTAAATTTATTTAAAAACTTCTATAATTGATTTTTCTTGAAAATAAAATCTTTAAAATACTTACGTAAAACTACAGGTGGTAGGGGCAATTCAGAAATTACTCCTATCTAAAAATCAGGGTTTCAGCTATTGTTTGCGTAACTCCTGCTTTAGCAAGTTGATGAAGATGTGTGGCAGATGGCACTCGATCGCCTACTTGTTGGAATAGCAAAAATAATTTTGCTATTTAAAATGTCTCTTGGCTGATTTGAGATACCATACTTTCTGCCAATTTTTTAGATACACACAAATTTTAGACTTAAATTAAAAAGATTTAATTAAATAAAAGTAAACTATTTCCACAAAATAGCGGTTTCCAAGTGATGAAGTATATATAGGAATCCGGTTTGATTCCTGAATTTACTTGCGTGGGCAGGGAACAGGAAAGAAGGCATAGATCCGTACTGAGTCTTGTTCAAAAATAAAATAGGAGTCCTATACCTCATTCTTATTAGAAAAAGCTATATAGCGATCGCACTTTTATTCTCTTTCCAAAAACAAATAAATATATATATGGAAAAGTTAAGGGCGCACAGCTAGCTGCACGCCTTTACTATGTTTATCTATAAATAAATCTATGGAGTTGTGGAGGGATCGAGTTTTAGCCGAGCCGTTTTGGGGTGACAGGGACTTCCCCAACAAACCTGCCCAGAAGGCATATTAGTAAAAACACTACTCCGAGCGCCAATTACAGCATTAGCCCCGATTTGCACTCCTGGCCCAACAAAACAATCAGCCGCTACCCATGCACCATTTTCAATGGTGATACTTGCTGTTTTCAACCCAAAGGCAGGATCTTGGAGATCGTGAGTACCAGTACACAGGTAACTTTTTTGGGAAACTACGCAATGTTCGCCGACTTCGATCCGATCGAGGCTATATAAAACTACGTTATCTCCAATCCAACTGTAGTTACCAATGGTAACTTTCCAGGGGTAGGTAAATCGGGCTGTAGGTCGAATTAATACACCTTTGCCGATACGAGCGCCAAATAATCGTAGCAAAGCACAACGTACAATATTTAACGGTTGAGGAGTTAGAGGAAAGGCGATCGCTTGTACAAACCACCATAATAAAACATACCAACTTGGACGCCCCCGGTCAAACCAAGATTGGTCATATTTGCGTAAATCTACGAAAGGTTGGTCATTAGTCATTAGTCATTAGTCATTAGTCATTAGTCATTAGTTATTTGTTATTTGTTATTATCAGGAATCAATGGTCAATAGCTTTGCTTCTGCTTCTCTGCTCCCCTGCTCCTCTGCTCCCTCTTTTGGGATAGTTGCAGTATTTAAGTGACCACCACAGTTGCGTAATTCGTAAAGTTTAACGCCAATTTGATATTCATATTGACTGAGTAAACGTGCATAGATATATCCTGCTTTGCCATCTAAAAAACCGCGTTGAATTATATAAAATAAAACAAACCGCAAAACGGGTTTAAATGGTAGGTGTACCCAAACTTTTTTCAAAAATCTTTTGCGTTGTACGGCATCGCCAAATAGATTAGCGCCGATAGTACCACTATCATCTTTACCTGTAAGAATATTAAAATAAACCCTGGCTTCCCAGTTGGAATATCTGTTGTGCCGTTCTAACCAGTGGTAAAGGTCGCGGAAGTCTTCGTGGAGCATATCATTTTTGAGATACCCAACTTTCCCTTGCAAAATCACGTGTTCGTGAACTTCGTTATCACCAGTATTAGGAATATCTTCTGTATTTAGATTTTCGTAGCGACCTTTTTTATGTTGAAATAAACGTAGATTCCAATCAGGATATTTCCCGCCATAACGAATCCATTTTCCTAAGAAAAATACGCGGCGGTTGAGATAATAACCTGTATATTCATCATTTTTAATTACTTGCTCAATTTCTGACCAAAGTTCGGGGGTGATGCGCTCATCACAATCTACAATTAGCACCCATTCATTACGAAAAGGCAAATTATCTAAAGACCAATTTTTCTTTTTAGGCCAGCGTCCATTGAAGTTGAATTGTACGACATTTACACCGTAACTTTTAGCAATCTCAATGCTGTTGTCAGTACTTTGAGAATCTACTACAAATATTTCATCTGCTCTGCTGAGGCTAGTAAGGCAAGCAGGCAAGTTAGCTTGTTCATTTTTTGCTGGAATTAGTACTGAAACTGGTATTTTAGATGACATATTGAGTAAAAATTATGTTACTGGTTATTTCTTATTTGATGTAGATAAAAGACCCTGAATAGCAGCATTTAAGTAACCAATCTGACCGTAAGCATACACCAGTTTGTCAAACCGTTCTGCTGGATCGGAGAAATACTGTAAAGCTTTATACAAGCCTCGCACAAACCGTTCGCTACCTCGCTGTAATTGAGCGATCCCAGCTTTACCAGCGAGTTGTTCTCGATAGCATTCACTGATACCCTGCCACCAGCCCCGGTTTAAAAACCAGGAGCGTTGGAGGCGTTCTGGGGCTACATTGTGAGCGACGAGTGCTTCAGGAAGATAAGCAACTTGCCAACCACGCTGTAGAGCAAATTCGGTCATTTGCAGTTCTTCGTTAGATAATAAATTTTTACCCACTCGACCGAGATGGGGATCGAAACCGCCAATTTCTTCGAGGAAACTGCGGCGGATAGAGTAATTTAAGCCTCTGGGTGTTAAGCCAGGTTGCTCAATGTAGATGTTACTGTCACCTAAGTCGTATGCACCCAGATTTGCAGCTAGCCCCGGAGATAGCCATCGTGGTTGTTGAATTCCTGGAGGCCACAGGAGAGTGACTTTGCCACCTGCGATCGCTAGCTTAGAATTATTGTAATAGGCAGAATATAAAACTTGTAGCCAGCCCTTACTGGCAACGGCATCATCATCTAGATAAGCAAGAATATCACCACTGGCTACCTTTGCACCCGTGTTGCGGGCGACAGATAAACCAATGGTGGGTTCAAAAACATACTTCAGGCGCGGATTGTGGCTTCTTTGTTCTACAACCTCACGAGTGCGATCGCTAGATCCATTATCAACTACCACAATTTCAAAGTCAGCAGCAAAATCCTGCTCTAAAAGACTATCAATTGCAGCCCCTAAATAGGTATCTCGATTGTGGGTACAGATAATGGCAGAGATTTGGATGTCTGGCATAGATTGAATTTTGGATTTGAGATTTGGGACTTCGGCTCCTTTCGACTTCTCTACGAGACGCTACGCGAACGCTCAAGGCAAGTCGCTCAGTCGAACGATTTTAGATTAAAATCTAAATCCAACGCTATAACTGCTGAGAGTTAATCTAAACCAAAAGTTACCGACCTACCAACCGAGTTTCTTCGGAAATAATCTTTAAAACTTTACGTTTGTTGAATATGACTGTGTAAAACTACAAGAGTTTGCGCCAGTTGACTAAGGCGGGTTTCCAAAGATTGCTTGCGCCCTAACAGTTGACGTAACTTTTGGTAACGAGCGATCGCCATACTAACATTGGGAACCTGATCCGGTGGACATGGACGCGACCAAACTTTACCAGTATCGTCTACACCACAGAGGCGATAGCCAGTAATAGATGATTGATAAGATACTTTTCCACCAGTGGCACAAATTTCTTCTACGTAGTTCATCAGGCGGTCAACTTCTGCATGGCGCAGTGTCGCAGTTCCTCCTGGTTCTGGTTCGGGGGGATTGGATTCTAACCAGCCATTGACAATTGGCCCTTCTAAGTAAATATCCTGAATTTGTTTCAAAATATTTTGCAATTCTGTTTGCCAACCAGCAACAGTTTCCTGAATTTCTTGCAATAGATTCATTGCCAATGCTGGATTCGCTCCGTGGCGATGGCTACTAAAAGTGGGAGTTTTCAACTTGGGTAGGCTGGGTGTTTTGTTACCATTCTCTTCTGCTTGAAAGGTCTGCACAGATTCATGGTGAGGAAAGAAATTTTGGTCAGAAGGAGAAGAATTTTCAGTATTTACGCTTAAGTCAACTGTTTGTTCTTGTGACTTTACTTCCTCATCCTGAGAGGATGGAATTTGTGTACTTTCTGTAGGTTCGTTAGCTCCGACGCTGATTCTAAAGGAGAAAGGCCGTTTTGTTGTCGAATCAGTTGTTTCGGCAGTAGAGGCAGTGCCGCGATTCCCTAAATCGTGTAGAGTTGCTTCAATGCGTTTTAAGCCTGCGTTCATAAAGACATCCTAAAGTTTGCTGTCCCCAGTAGTATTGAATAATTAAGAATGGGGTAGTTGGGATTTTTGGCTTTTGCCAGTTGTAGCATCTAATGATGCTGGTGCTAATTTTATCCCTTAAAAGTTATTTGAAACCAAAAATCTCACCCATGAAGTAAAAAAATGTGGCCATCAATTGTAACCGTGGGTATGTAGAGGAGGCAGGAGGCAGGAGATTGGAATTTATCTGTTGCTCTTAACCCCATCTAATTCCAGACCACGAAATTGTAGATTTTGCTGGAGGACTTAAACCACAAGCTTACTTGCGATAATAACCATAGGAGGCGACGGCAATATTCCTTCTGCCTTCTGCCTCCTGCCCTCTGCCTCCTGCCTCTCTTGTTAAAATACTCAGTAAAAAACTTTGGGTAAAATCATTTTAGTAACAGGGCCAGCACGATCTGGTAAAAGTGAATGGGCAGAAACTTTAGCTATGCAGTCAGGAAAAGCAGTTGTTTATATAGCAACAGCCACCGATAACCCAGATGACCAAGAGTGGCACCAACGCATTTTAGAACACCAACAACGTCGTCCCCAAGACTGGGTAACTTTATCTGTACCTGTGGAACTGTCTGCTACCCTTGCTGATGCCAAACCCTATACTTGCCTCTTAGTTGATTCTTTAGGGACTTGGGTTGCCAATCTCCTAGAACAGGATGAATCTAGCTGGGAAAATACCCTTGCAGAATTATTAGAGACGGTGGAATTGGTTGCTGCTGATATGCTGTTTGTAGCAGAAGAAGTGGGTTGGGGTGTGATCCCAGCTTATCCCCTTGGAAGGATGTTCCGCGATCGCCTCGGTTCTTTAGTACGCCAGCTAGCAACACTTAGCGAAACTGTTTATTTAGTGACTGGGGGCCATGTTCTCAATCTCAGCATCCTTGGTTCGCCATTGCCAAATAGAGTTGATGCTGGAACATTCAGGAGTCAAGATTCTTAACTGTTGATTCAAATTAATCCAAAATCTAAAATCTAAAATCTAGAATTGTAATATGGCAACCAAACAAGAAGTAAGAAAATACCTTGCCTACTGGTTTCAGTTGGGTAAGAGAGTGATTACGGGCAACGGTGAGGCAAGCTTTTTGCCCCAATCGGTGCTAAATGGCGATCGCTATAGTGAAGAATTTGAAGAATGCTGGCAAAAAATTATTTCATCGCAATCGGGTGATTGTTACCTTGAGGGTACACATGAAACTATTGCTGAATTGTTGACGCCAACATGGAATATGCTACCTTGCAGCCGATGCAGTATGCCAATAGCCGCGCGAAACGTCGGGATGCCGGCGTTGTTATGTCCCTGCAATGATTTACCTAACTGGCCGAATACTGAATTGCCAGCACCGCGAGAGCCAATTAAAACTCAAAACCAACTCCAAACAATTCGCGATCGGCTTGTAAAGAATATTACATAAAAAAATTGCTATGGGACTTCCAAAGAAAAAAATATCCCACAATTAACAGTCAGCAACTTCAAGCGGGATAATTTATTTTTTGGAGTTCCCTATAAAACCAATTGCAACTTCAACGGCTGTCGAAAAACCCATCTGCTCAATTTCTCAAAAATGCAGGTCTAAAACTCTTCCCACCAGGATAGAGTTAAGACCTATGTATTTTTTAGTTGCAGTAGGTTCGTTGTGGCAGGGTAGAATCTAATACAAAGGGATTATCATTACCTTGGGGTGTTTTAGCGATCGCATGACTGCGTGCTACCTCACTAACATCAATTGGATCGTCTGCTTGCCACTTACAGAGAGTATCCTTTTGTGTTTCAAAGAAGCTTGCATTTGCCAGTTCTGGGTAGACTGTGCGGAAATAGAAAATTACGCGAGCAATATCTCCTTTCTTTGCCTCCCGTGGTTCAAAAAATCCCCGTCTGAATTCACTGTATTTGTCAATCTCCTGCGGATTTGGTTGGAAACTTAGTTCATCATCATCGAGATACCAAGACGTAGTTTGATTATCAGGAATATCTCCAAATGGAAAGTTGGCGCGATCGCTGTTAACTTCCACACGTGAAGCAAAGAGGTTATGCAAATCGCTTTTTGCTGGGCCCTCAGCTCCCATACTCTGCGGCCAGACGTGTTCAGCATTGATTCTGTGTCGTGCTGCTTCCTCTCTGGGTTTATCTGAATTTGGGTCGAGCGGAACACTGTAACCAGCGTAGATGTCCGTTACTGTACCGCCTTGGTTATCTATTTTGGTGTAGAGCAAATCACGGGCACTACCATATCCGAGGCTAGCACGAGGCGAGTAAAGGCTATCTAGTTTTTCCAGTAAATCGTCTCCTGTAACATCAGAAAGAATTGTGCCTGGTGTAACTGGTGGTTCAGGACTGCTAACTGGGACTGATGGAATGGGAGTAGTCTCACCAATTGCTGATAGAGTAAATCGAGCAATTACAGGGTCATGATCGCTGACTACTCTAGAAATCCCTGCGTTAACGTGAACAGCATTGATCTCAGGATTTCCATTGTTAAACAAATTTGGGGTAATCAGGATTTGGTCAATTTGTTCCTTATTCCCTTGAAAGACATAAGAGAAGCGGTCATCTTGAGGAATTTTGTTTACCAAATTTTTCAGCTGATTTCCTTCAAGGATTTTAATCGGCTGGGAGTCTGGAGTATCGTTTAGATCGCCAAGAACGACAATATTTGCATTTGGGTCAGTAGTTAAGCGATTTTCGACAAATTTGTTAACAATTGTTGCCTGCTGTATCCGTTTCGGGTTGGAAGCTGCTCCTCCACTTTTAGAAGCAAAGTGATTGTTGATCAAAGTGATAGGAATATCATTGAAAGTAAATTCACCCACTAAAGGTTTGCGACTTTCTAAAAAAGCTGGATCGTCCGCAAAGCGTTCAAGCTTTTGTAGCTTAACTCGTTGAGGATTGAACAAAAAGCCTACCCGAATATTGCCACCTGGTTGGCCTCCATCAAGTCCGTTCTGAGGAGGAATTTCCCGATATTCATAGGCTGGGCCTCCTACAGATTGAATAGAACTGATTAGAGTGTCAGCAGTCAGAGTAGCATCAACTACAGAACTTAACTCAGCTCCATCATTGTCTTGTACTTCTTGCAAAGCAATAATATCTGGTTTTTCAAGATTACTAACAATCTGGTTTGCCAAAGCTGCAAACTTACCGTTTCTCACATCATCATCGACGTTTCTGGGCGACCTATCATCAACCTTAGAGACGTTTTCCTTTTTAGGATCGAGGTTTTCGACGTTAAAGGTGGTAATCGTTAATTGCGTAGGACTCCCTACCAAAGATGTAACTTGTACAGCATGAGCGATTCCTGAAGGAAGCCAGAATGCAAGAAAAACGATAAAGCACAGTGTATGCAAGACTTTTCGGAAAGAACTCATGAACATTCTCCTTAATTGCAAATAGAGACTTAACTCAGTTGGAGCGCCATTCCGAAGATATGAGAAACAAAGAAATTGAAGTTTTTCTAAAGCCATTTGACTAAGAAAAACAAGCAAAACAATCTATCTGTTTCAGTCCAAAATCAAGTATTGAGTGCAAGCTTATGTTTGTATTAAGAGATGTACTTCGATTCCCAAGAATAAGTCATAACACAACCAATAATACAGCAGTCATTTGGTATTTATCAACTTATTATCTAGTCACTTGCAGATACTAAATTGCGATCGTAACTAGTAACAAATGCCTTATGCTTCTCAAGAGTGCTGAATGGGGAATCTTACTTTTTTACTCAGGACTGAGAACGGGCTAAATGCCCCGCTAATAAAACTTTGAACTGTTTTGGCCCATGCCCAATGCTCAAATTCCTAAATATTTTGCTCAATAACCGTGCCACTATAGAAAATAGAGCTGCAAATTGAGCAATAGGAAGACTAAAGAACACTGTGCAGATAACATTCTTAGGGACGAGTTCCGGTGTACCCACGCGATCGCGCAATGTTTCCAGTGTCGCTCTGAGATTACCCCAAAGGGCAGAACTGTGGTTATTTGACTGTGGCGAAGGTACTCAGCATCAAATTATGCGGAGTGAACTGAAAATCAGTCAACTCTCCCGAATTTTTATCACCCACATGCACGGCGACCACATCTTTGGCTTGATGGGACTTCTTGCTACTTGCGGCTTGGCTGGCAATGTGGAACGAATTGATCTCTATGGCCCACCTGGATTAAATGATTACATTCAATCCGCCTCACGTTATTCCTACACGCATTTTTCTTACCCGATCAAAGTTCACGCCATCCGTCCAGGGATAATTTATGAAGACAATGACTTCACCGTTAGCTGCGGTAATTTGCATCATCGAATTACAGCTTTCGGCTACCGCGTAGCCGAAAAAGACCGAGCCGGACGCTTTGATGTGGAAAAAGCCAAGGCATTGCAAATTCCTCCTGGTCGGGTTTACGGTCAACTCAAACGGGGTGAAACAGTTACCCTTACAGACGGACGGGTGATTGATGGCACCCAATTGTGCGGCCCTACAGAAATTGGTCGAAAGATTGCCTATTGTACAGATACAATTTATTGTGATGGTGCAGTGGAATTAGCTCATGATGTCGATGTATTAATTCACGAAGCAACCTTTGCCCATCAAGATGCAGATATGGCTTTCCAGCGGTTACATTCCACAACCACAATGGCAGCGCAAACAGCTTTAGCTGCTGGTGCGCATCGACTGATTATGAGTCATTTCAGTCCCCGCTATGCTCCCGGAAATACTTTAGAGTTGAAGGATCTCCTCAAAGAAGCTCGTGCTATTTTTCCCCGTACTGATATGGCTTACGATTTTATGATTCATGAAGTACCCAGACGACGGGAAATAGAGTTAACCAAGGTAAGCGTTTAAATTTTGGACTTTCCTGCGTAACGCTACGCGTAGCTTCCCTGGAAGGGTACGGCTACGCTAAGTCTAACGATTTTAGATTTTAGATTTCCTACTGAGCGCTTCTAATCTAAAATCTAAAATTAACCAGGTTCTATTTTAGATTTTAATAGTCTCAATCATAAAATCAAGCAAATAAACAGTAGCTTTATTTTCTGAGTAAGTAAACTATTTAACCAACAATTTACGGTTAACTAGATGTATCAATAATATACAAATAGTATGGTTTAAATATTTTTATCAATGTGTTTTTTCTATTACAAGTTATTAAAATAACTATAATATATCTAGTAATATTATGAGTTGGATAATTTTATACTCAAATACTTAGGAAAAATAATTAATTTTTCGTCAAGATTTTTATTCCTTAAATAAAATATTTATTAAAAATTTATCCTTCTAACACTGATTCAGAATTTATATGCATGAATTGATGAACATGAAAGCACCAGTTGGCATAATGTTGTGCCAAATTAGCTTGTCATTGTTGGAAGAAGAATTAAGTATGCGATCGCAGCTATTATACCATTTTGAAAAATGATCGCGACACATGGATTCACACCAAGCCAGACGCACCAAGGCAATTTCCAATCCAAAATCTAAAATCCAAAATCTAAAATGGTATTAGGTGTAAAAAAAATCATTTCATATTTCTCATAAATCTTCCAAATAAATATAGTGTTTCGATATTAGAGGAGTTTAATAGTGGCTAAGACTAGTCTGAATCAAAAGCAACAGGTTACTACTTCAACACAAGGCGCAGTTGACATCAGACAACTATCTACTATTTTGCTTCGCCGACGCTTTCTGATCTTTGGGGTTTCCTGTGTAGTTATGTCAGTTGCTAGCCTCTTGGCTATCAATGCAAAACCTACTTACCAGAGCAATATGCAGATATTGGTGAATTCCCATTTATCTCAAGGATCGCAGTCAAATACTCAGGTTACTAATTCAAATTCTCAAGTTGTTGATTCCACTACTCAGATGAAACTTATGCTGAGTTCTAAGTTGCTTCAAAAAGCTGTAGATTTACTCCATTCTGATTATCCTGAGCTTACTTTAGAAGATATCAATGGTCAAAAACAACATAACAAAAAAGCACCTTTAGAAGTAACTCCAGAAGCGGGAGGTATAGGAGCAAATAAAGTTTTTAATCAAGCATTTAAAGTTTCTTTTAATGATGACGATCCAGTAAAAGCACAAAGAGTACTTCAAGCGCTACAGAAAGTCTATCAAAACTACAACAAACAGCAGCAAAAAGAACGTCTGAATCAGGGATTAGCTTTTGTAAACACTCGCCTACCTGAAATGAAAAAAGAGGTAAGTAAAGCTGAGAAAAACTTAGAACAGTTTCGCAAAAAACATAAATTACTCGATCCCGAAGTCCAAAGTAAAATTCTGCTAGAATCTCTAGCCGATATTCAACAACAATTACAAACCACTCGTGCCAATCTTCAAGATGTAAACGCTCGCTACGAGAATCTAGAGCAATTAATAGCGTCTTCGTCTCAGCAGAATACACTACTTTCTTCTCGTTTAAATCAGTCAAGCCGCTATCAAGCATTATTAAGTGAAATTCAAAAGACTGAACTAGCGTTGGCTAAGGAGCGGCTCCGCTACACAGATGATTATCCATCGGTACAAAAATTAAAACAGCAACGCCAAAGTCAACTTTCCCTCTTGCGAGAAGAGGTGAAAACTATTACTAATACTAGTAAGGAAAAGCCTTTATTCAAAGGACAAATGTTAGGGGTCGATCCAACGCTAGTAGATGAGTTTGTTTTGGTACAGACAAGTGTTTTAGGACTCACTGCCAATGAAAAAAATTTAGTCGAATCAGAACAGCAACTACGCTCTGAGCTAAACAAATATCCAAGCTTAATAGCAGAATATAATCGTCTGTTGCCAAAGGTAGAAACTAGTCGTAAAAACCTTGAACAACTAATCCAGGCACAACAGTCATTAGGACTGAAAATTGCTCAGGAAGGATATAACTGGCAAGTTTTGACAGAACCTTCTCCCGGTATTTATATGGGCAACAACAGATTATTCTTTTTGGTTGGAGGAGCAGTAATTGGGCCGATTTTAGGTATCTTAGCAGCTCTGATTTTGGAAAAGTTTAATGACGCTATTTATTGTGCCGAAGATTTAAAGAAACTGACGAACCTACGTATATTAGGATCGGTACCAAAACTACCGTCACGTGGTGTCAAAAAACGGCGATTTAGCCTGCCTTGGAATGTCCGAAGTAGGTCAAATTCTTCTGTAATAGAAGCCAGCAGTAAATTGCCCGTCCATGAAACTTTGGACATGATTTATCAAAATATTCAAATATTAAAATACCCCTTACCATTCAAGTCGCTGATGTTCACTTCAGCATTACCAGGGGAAGGAAAGACAACCTTAGTATTAGGACTTGTAGCTAGCGCTGCCCGGATGCATAGACGGGTATTAGTAATTGATGCTAACCTACATAATCCTAGCCTACACAAAATCTTGGAACTATCCAATGATTGGGGACTCTCTCTGTTATTAGTTGATGAGACAACTACTCATTTTCAAGATTACATCCAGCCGATTCACCCCTCTATTGATATTTTGACTGCTGGGCCAGAACCAGAAGACACAGTGAAGTTGCTCAGTTCTCAACGAATGAAGGAACTAATAGAGCTATTTGAGCAAAGTTATGATCTAGTACTAATAGATGCTCCATCTATTTTAGGCACGGTTGATGCCAGGATTGTGGCATCTTTTTGCAATGGTATTGTAATGGTAGAGCGTATGGGGAAAGTGACTCGAACTGAACTGACTCAAGCAACAGAAATTTTGAGTAAGTTGAATTTAATTGGAATTATCGCTAATGAAGCGAGCAATTCTCAAAAGGTATTGGCATCGTAAATCGAAGAATAAAAGTTTCTCTTCCACAGCAGTCAGATTTGGACGATTCACTTTTTCTGATTTCTACCTTATATTTAAAGCAAAATGCATAATTAGTAGGAGGTGGCAACCTCCCGCGTTGGAGAACTGTCTCATCTTAAGTAGTAGACGCCATAATCCAGAGCGTCAATTAGATACTAGTGTGATTAGATGATCGGTATGAAATTCCAACTTTACTTAGGCTCCTTATTTTCTCAGATTAAAGTACGTTATTGGTGGGTAAGTATCTTTTTGTGGATTGCTTTGGTTGCCCCAGCCCAAGCGTCTGTAATTTTACGCGTGGCAATTGAGAGGGGTGTTAATCAGGTAAAAGTAGGCAGTTCCACCACTGGGATTGTTAAGGATAGTACTGGCCGGACTCTCGGACAGTTGCCAGCGATGAGCGCATATTATGCCCAAGCCGTTCCTGGCGGAGTTGCTTTAGATAAGTGGCAGTCTGGTTTATTTTGGATTGAGCCAACTGGTAAAGGATTTGTTTATATTGGCGATCGCTGGTATCGAGGCAGAACTCTGGTTGTCCCCACAGAAAAAGGCTTAACGGCTGTTAACTGGGTTGACGATCAAGAATATCTCTACAGCGTTCTCGGTGGGGAAATGGATGCTAGCTGGCCCCAAGAAGCACTAAAAGCCCAAGCGATCGCAGCCCGCACTTACGCCCTCTACGAACGAGAAAGACAACGCAATAATCCCGTTTACGATTTAGGCAATACCCCCGATCGCTGGCAAATTTACAAAGGTGTCATCAGTGAATCTCCTGCTACTTACGCCGCAGTGGATTCTACTCTAGGGCAAGTACTAACTTACAAAAACCGGATTATTCTCTCAGTCTTCCACGCTTGTTCTGGGGGACACACTGAAAACGTAGAAGATGTTTGGGGAAGCAGCGAACCTTATCTACGTGCTGTTCAAGACTACGATCAAAATATCCGCGAATGTAATTGGGTAAAAACTTTCTCGCCCAGTGAAATTAGCGCTAAATTTCCTGAAGTGGGCAGCGTGACGGCGATGATTCCAGAAACATACTCACCTTTTCGCAGTGTTAAAGTTTTAAAAATTGTCGGTAACAAGGGCACGAAGGTGCTACAGGGTGAAGAAGTGCGAACAGCCCTCAAGTTAAAAAGTACCAAATTTAGCGTCACTAAGGGGGCTGATGGTAGTTTTGTACTGCAAGGGCTTGGCTATGGTCATGCTTTAGGCATGAGTCAGTGGGGGGCGTACAATCTGGCTCGGCAAGGAGTGAACCATCTGCAAATTTTGGGACATTATTATCAAGGTGTAGCTCTAACACCAATTCAGGCGAAGTAATCAGGGATTGGGGATTGGGGATTGGGGATTGGGGATTGGGCGTTGGGCATTGGAAAGAGGACTTGGAGACAAGGAGAATTGGGGACAAGGGGAAAGACTTGTTGTAAGTTCTAAACTTTTGTCACCTTGTCACCTTGTCCCCAAGTCCCCAAGTCCCCTTGCTTCCCCTGCTCCCCTGCCCCTCTGCTTCCTATTCCCCACTCCCACGTTCTAAGCGCCGTTGCCATTCAGCATCAATTTTTGCAGAACGTTCAACTTCTTGGTCGAGTAAGTCAGTTTCGCTAGAATACACTAAATCTTCGTTGCCAATGACTTTTTCTGTTGCAAATTGTTGAGCATAGTTGATTTTTTGTTGCAAAAGTGTGTCAGGACTTGCCAATACCCTTGCTCTGGAAAGGCGATCGCGGTTGCGATCGCCTATTTTGCGATTACGCCACCCAATCCAGAAATAACGCAATAACGGTATACCTAAAAAACCTACTCCGTAAGCCAATAGCAGCCAATAAATTCCTTGTACAAAAGCTACCAGTCCACCTAACTGGACGGCAACAGTTCCATCTCTCAATAAACTTCCCAGTACTAAAGCACCAACAAAATTTAGTATCCCTAACCCAGCACTCAGCATAATTTGCCCGGAACTTGCGGCACTAAAACGCCAAGGAAATTCCTCTAAACGATCTGATATTGCATGACGACGCTTTTTAACTGCACTCACCTGCAACTCTGGGAAATAATAAACAATTTGCCCTTCTGGACTTACCCCTGGTTGCCCATTAAACCGCGTCAGAACGGGCAGCATATAATCTTCGTACTCTCTTGTGTATCCTTCGCCAATGTCATCCAAATATGGGGCAATTTGTTCTGCTACCACTGCACCACGGTTACTCCGAATCACCGTAGCAATTTCTTGCCAGCGACGTTCTTCTAAGTTGGCGTTTGGATTACCATCGCCAAACAAAAACGAAAACACAGCTTCAAAGAAATTTAGATTGCTTTCTTCTTGGTTTCCACGTCGCGGTTCCTGGTAGTGGGTGTCATAATTTGGGCTAAGATACCAAAATAAATTTGGAAAATAGAAGAAGCCCCCACCGCCGGAATTACTGCCTCGATTGTCCCCGTCACGGTCTGAATTGGCAGCAGTAACGATCATAAAGATGGTAATAGTTATCAGAGCGATGGAAACAGTTAAGAAAATTCCAAAAGAAATGCGAATCAGGTAAAACAGAACACTCCAGACTTTTTTCCACCATTCCTGCAATCGTAGCCGAAAGAATTTATTACGCAAAATTGCTCGAAAATTTTGTGGAAAAAGGAAAACTATATCACCTGAATCCGCTACCTGCAAATGCCCGCCAGCATCAGATGCCAGAGCTAACAAGCTTTGATTAGCTTCAGCGACGTTCAATCCTGCCTGAGTTGCCACATCACCAACAGTGACACGGTAGCCCAGTTGTTCCACAGCCTGCATGATGGTGGGACTGGGAGCCATTGCTCTCCCCTCCTATTGAAAATTATTCCTTTTCTTAAGTATAAAGTTTTATTTTGAGCGACTTAGCTGGGATAGAGGTAACAATTCAAAATTCAAAGTGTTGACGTTCGGTCTTCAACTCTTTAATTGACTAGACAATCAACAAACGATCGGACACGCAAAATGATATAATTACTTGCCTCAGCTTGGTTAAATCAGCAAATTTACTGCTCAAATATGGTTCAATACACTCTCGCTCAAAGCCCAGAAATTATCCTTACTGTTTCTGGAAAAGATTCATCCAAAGCTCGTGATAAAGCAATGGATCAGCTAATGGAACTGATGGATGCAGGTAAGCTACCCACGGAACTGGAAGAAGGATTTGGCCCTCAACAATTAATTGAGGTAAAAGAGTCAACTATTGATACTGCTAATGGTGAAGATACGATTACACAAGCTGTCCAGATTCTGAGTAACCTGGCCACGCTCAAACTGAAAGTTCAGGAGTCACGATCTGAAGCGTTGGAAATTCGTAAAGCTGTTGATATTCTATTTACCGATGACTCGGTGACAGAAGAGGAAATGACTCGACTCAAGGAAGGTTTTAAAGTTCTCAAAAACTTTGCCCAAGCTAATGTGCGTTACCAAGAAGCGCGAGCTAAAGCAGAACTAGCTAGGCAGACCCTAGATCAAGCTCTCAAATCCCCTGATAAGTAACATTTACAGAATTAGATGCATTGAAATACATCTTAAAAACTCAATTAAATACTCTAAAAGACAGGTTATCATACCTGTCTTTAGATGAACTGGGGCGCTAGGATTCGAACCCAGGGATGGCGAGACCAAAACCCGCTGCCTTACCACTTGGCGACGCCCCAATAATTTCACTATGGTTAATATAACACTTAGTCCTGGGTTAATGTCAAGTACTTTAATAGTTGATTTCAGATAATGGGTTTTTACAGCAGGATAGTGATTGGTGGGAATCCTTGTACTTGAATTCTTTCAACGGTTCACCTGAAGCGATGAATCTTCGTGCTTTAAGCAGAAGATTTTTTCCTTAGCATCTAAAGTCTGGTTCTCTTGATAATGAACCGCTTTGAGTCTGTCTTAACCTATTTCTTTTTCTTTAGTCTCCAGTCTCGTGAAGGAAGACCCCTGCAATCCGACTTGATGACAGTAGTTGCTTAGTAGCCAGCCATATAAAGAGTGGAATAGTTTTAGCATAGCGGCCGCAAAGTCGGCGCGGTTCTTGAATCCATCGATACAGCCATTCAAGTCCTAAGTCTCGAACTATGCGGGGTGCGCGCTTATGAATTCCGGCATAAACTGGAAAAACTCCACCCAGTCCAATCATTACAGCTTGTATTTTGCCCTTATGTTGAGCTATCCAATTTTCTTGTTTGGGACATCCCAAAGACACTAAGACAGCGCTAGCACCACTAGAGTTAATCTTTTTAACCAAGGCTTCGTCTTCAATTTCAGTTAGGGGACGAAAGGGTAGAGGTTCCATTGCCGCAATCTTTATCTGCGGAAATTCCTTCTCTAACCTGTTTTGCATCCTAGAAAGAATTTCTGTTTGGGAACCTACAAAGAAAATGCTCAGATTTTGTGTTTGAGTTAGCTGACACAAGGCGAGAAAAATATCCATCCCTGCCACACGGTCTTGGTAAAGCGCTCCCATTTTTCGCATCATCCACACCAGAGGCATACCATCAGGAGTAACTATATCTGCATTTCGCAATACGATGGCAAACTCTGGATTCCAATGGGCTTCAATGAGCATGTGTACATTGGCTACATATACTGTTTTACTCTCACGCCTACTCGCCCACTTCAGTATTGTTTGTATCTGCTCGTCAAACCGTAAAGCAGTAATAGGAAAATCAAGCACTTTTTTAGTAGGTAGAAGCACTCTCGCCACCATCAATAACTCCTGTATCCAAGAAAACAATTCATAGATTACCTAGACCAATCACAACGATTTAATATTTAGATTGGATGACTCCTGACTTTTTGTAAACTTGTGTGATTGTTGGAAGTTAACACGTGGAGGTGCAATTGCCTTTTTAGTATACTTTTGGCTTAATCGGTAATACTAGAATTATTTACTGTTGTGTCCTAGCTTACTGTTTTATGTTAAGGATTTTAGACACTGCTTGACAAAATTCATACTTCCTTCATAATTAATTTTCAGTTAGTTCATCCAAGCATTATAATTGCGATAAATTCCTAGAGACAAACTGTATATTAAGTAGTATACACTACTTAATTACTTAAGTATAAATGTAAAATGCTAACCAGTTAATCTGCGGGTTTTATACGTCAATATGCGCTTAAGAGGTTGAATTAATTTAGTATATTTTAAAAAATAATAATTTTCTTTTCTCTTATAATAATTTCCAAATTTATTACAGATTTAATAATAATGTAGTGTCTGTATTGAAAAATCTCTAAATTTTCTTTTTTTCTGAAATAAAAGCCCAAAAAATAAGGGAAAGATAAATTTATCTTTCCCTGGTCTATCGTTTTTGCTATTGTCTGGCTTGTTACTTTCTTTAAGTCTTTGGCGTAACATTTGCCTTTGTTTTTTTAGTTGACGCTTCCTAGCAGAACCGCCTCTACCTTTATCATTTCTGCCTTCTTTACGGGGAGATTCCCATCTTTTCAGGCGCATAAGTTTTTAACCTCTTTAGTACTTGTTTGGTAGTGGGCAGGAGGAGAATCGAACTCCTATGACCGTAAGGCCGCCACATTTTGAGTGTGGTGCGTCTACCAATTCCGCCACCCGCCCTTGTATCTAACCTTAACTAGTATACTCTAATTAAGGGATTTTGTAACAAGTCTGAAAATTATTTCTGAAAGTTTTGCTGGAATCACATTTCTAACAGTTCTCCGACTAAAAGCGTGGCAGGGTTAATAAACTAGGGTCAATATCCTGCATTTTGGCACAGCCGCTAAGTGCCATTGCCACATTTAACTCATCTTGTAACAGTGAAATGACATGAGATACGCCGATTTGCCCTGCTATGGCTAGTCCCCACAATATAGGTCGTCCGATTAGTACTGCTTTTGCTCCTAATGCCAGAGCTTTGAGAATGTCTGTGCCTCTACGAATGCCGCCATCCAACACTACTTCTACCTTACCATCCACTGCGGCTACTATTTCAGCGAGGGCATCTAAAGAAGCGATCGCACCATCAAGTTGTCTGCCACCATGATTGGAAACAACAATTGCTTTGGCTCCATATTCTACAGCCCGCACGGCATCATCTGAGCGTAAAACTCCTTTAACAATTAAAGGTAATGGAGATAAAGACTGCAACCATTCCAAATCGTCCCAAGTTACTGCTGGGTTTAGCTGTTGGGCAAAATAAGTAAATAATCCAGATTCGCCTTTTTCATGGGAAATATCTAGTCCTGAGATACTAGCAAGATTAGCCAGGTGTAAGTCTTGAGGTAAAGCAAATTCATTACGTCTATCTCTCTCGCGCTGTCCGAGAACGGGTGCATCCACAGTTAGACAAAGTGCTTTGTAACCTGCTTTATAGGCTTTTTCTACCAAAGCACGAGTTAATCCCCGGTCTTTATGGATGTAAAGCTGGAACCACCGCAGAGAATCTGGAAACTGATTACATGCAGTCGCCACTTCTTCAATGCTCTTTGTTGCCATTGTACTTAACACCATACCCACACCAGCTGATGCAGCAGCTAGGGCCGTGGCAACTTCTCCGTCTGGATGGGCTAGACATTGAAAAGCCATCGGTGCAATTAACAAAGGTAGTTGCAGGGGTTGTCCTAAAATGGAGGTACTTAGATTGCGATCGCTCACATCGACTAATATCCGAGGTCGCAGCTTGACTCGCTCAAAGGCAGCACGATTATCTCGTAATGTGATTTCGTCCCAAGCACCACTGCTATAGTAATCAAGTGTCGTTTGAGATAGATATTCTTTTGCTAGCTTTTCGTACTCAAAAAGATTGATGGGTTGAAAGCGATCGTTAGTAGATAAATCGGTAGACATCATTAAATCTATAGCAAGGGACTGGGGACTGGGGACTGGGTGAAAAGTCTTTTTGTGTCTAAGTTTTATCATCTGTTGATGTCCTAATCACCAAAGCTTGTGCTATGAGATAAAACTTTTGTTCGTAGTGAGCGATTTATCGCTCTGCATAAGATTTTAAATGGCTAGAGCCGCTGACTACGATTATTCTTTGTCAAGGCTTGCAAATGTATTTATTTTTACTTAGTTAGCGATCGCTCAATTAATTTATGTGTTGAGGCGTTGTTCAACAAATAGTATCAAGATTGCTCCCAAAAAAAGACCTCTGGCGTAAAGCAGAGGTCTTTCTGTTTCAGAACATTGTAAAATTTATAAGCAATGTAAAACGCTGATATGGTTAATTTAGTGGCTTCTGTGCCACGAACACAAAAATAGTAACCCAATTGCCAATCCCATACTGACCATTATTATTACTCCTATACCGACAATGCGTAGGCGCAGCCCGCCGCAGGCATCGCCAACATTTAGGTACAGATATAGAAATCTAATGCTGCGACCAAAACTTCATTTTATGCAAGATTTTAGGAGAACTTTTCCCAGGATTGGGCAACTAATTGGCTTAACCAGCGGCGTTGTTCCCGATCCAGTAGTGGATCGTCTGCTAACAACTGAGCGGTCAATTCTTCCAAAGATTGACCCTGAGCGCGGACAATTTTAATTACTCCAGCGATCGCACTGGCAACTAGTTCTTCATCAATTGGCTGTTGTCGCAGAGCAATAATTTCTTGGGGACTGTCTGGAATGGGATAATTCATGGCGTGGGTTTACAGAAATACAAAATGAACAATAACTTTGACAAACTCTTAAAATTTCTTCACTGAATCTTTACGAAACTAATAGGGCGGAGTTTACCTTACTTTATGCCTTAAGAAAATCTGTCTTAGTGAGTAGATTGATGGGAGATGTCAGGAAAAAATGAAAGAAATCCTTTATTTAGAAGTTCCAACTCCAGAAACAGAAACTGTGCGTAGTTGGTTACAAACAGATTTTGAACCTGGAAATGGAGAAAAAGTGCTTACTTCGGAAGGCTTTCGCCTTAGAATAGCTAGTGCTACTACAGATACTGGAGTGGCTCCTTCCGAAAACTTGCCTACAGAACTTTCGGTATTTGTCTGGTCGGTGCAACGAACTACCTATCTGAAAGTGTTTCGCTGGGCAGAACAACCTTTTCCCAGTGAAGGACAAATTCTGCAACGCTTGACCAAGGAAATCAGAAGCCGTTTTCCGCATCATTACCCAGAACCGCCAACAATTGATTTATCCCAGCAATCAATATTTACCGTACTAGGCTCTACTTACCCCCTTACCGTCAAGTATTTTCAGAAAATGCCCAACGGTGAATATGACCTAACTCGTGCCTATTGGTGGGAACAACGATGGCGCGAAGGGGTGCGGAATCCGCAACAGCCGCGTCAAGTGGTGTTTTCGCAGGGGAGCAGGGGAGCAGAGGAGCAGGGGAGCAAGGGAGCAGAGGAGCAGGGGAGCAGGGGGGAAATAAGCAATGCCCCATCCCCCATGCCCTATGCCCAGTACGACATCATCTACATTGGCGGCGCATTAGGCGTAATCCATGCAGCACTGATGGCAAAACTCGGATATAAAGTCTTGCTGGTAGAACGAATGCCCTTTGGGCGGATGAACCGAGAATGGAATATTTCCCGCGACGAGATTCAAAGCTTGGTTAACTTGGGTTTACTCACCCCCGCTGAGTTAGAAACCATCATTGCCAGGGAATACAAAGACGGATTCAATAAGTTTTTTGATGCTAATAATCCAGCCAAACTGCGATCGCCCATCCTCCACACACCCACAGTCCTAAATTTAGGCTTGGATTCCGACAAATGGCTCCAAATGTGTGGGCAAAAACTGCAAGCGGCAGGCGGTGAAATTTGGGATGAAACAGAATTTATCCGTGCAGATATTGATATATCACAGGTAGTTTTGCAAGTCAAGCACTTGCCCAGTCAGATTGAGAAGCAAGTAAGTGGACGACTGCTAATAGATGCAATGGGAACTGCCTCCCCCATCGCTTGGCAATTAAATGGTGGTCGTGCCTTTGATAGTGTCTGTCCGACAGTGGGAGCGGCAATTGAGAGCGGATTTGAACCAGGGGTATGGGATTCCCAATATGGGGATGTTCTTTACAGTCATGGGGATATTTCGCGGGGAAGGCAGTTGATTTGGGAATTGTTTCCCGCAGCAGATAAGGAACTGACGATTTATTTATTTCATTACCACGAAGTCAATGCTGAAAATCCCGGTTCTTTGCTGGAGATGTACGAAGACTTTTTCACAATTTTGCCAGAGTATCGCAGGTGCGATATGGACAAATTGGTGTGGAAAAAGCCGACATTTGGGTATATACCAGGGCATTTTAGTGTGGGGAGTCGCGATCGCACAGTTGCCTTCGATCGATTGATGGCGATTGGTGATGCAGCATCACTCCAATCTCCCCTCGTTTTCACCGGTTTTGGTTCCCTAGTTCGCAACTTAGAGCGCTTAACAACGCTCTTGGATACTGCCCTCAAACATGACTTGTTGAGTTTCCGCCACTTGAACCAAATTCGCGCCTACCAAAGCAACGTTTCTGTGACTTGGCTATTTTCCAAAGGGATGATGGTTCCCACAGGGAAATTTTTACCACCACAACGGATTAACTCCATGCTCAATACCTTTTTTGGGCTGTTAGCAGACGAACCGCCAGAGGTGGCAGATAACTTCATCAAAGATCGGTGTGATTGGTTAACCTTTAACCGTTTAGCACTGAAAGCAGCCAGGAAAAATCCTGCCTTGCTTTTATGGATTTGGGAACTTGCTGGCCCTAGAGATTTAGTGCGATGGCTTGGTAGTTATTTCAACTTCGGTCGTCATGCCCTGGTTAATGCTTTATTAAGCCCGTGGTTGCCGCGCTTCTTAAACCGGGTAGGTTCTTGGCTAGAACCCCGAAATCCAAGCTTGTGGCTGTGGTTATTGGCGATTAATTATGCGATCGCCACAGGCAAACCGCGATCGTCAAGTCAGGTAGCAAAAACCAACCCAGAAGCCATAATTCCGAAGTCAGAAGCAAGAATTCTGAATTAGGAATGGAGCATGGAACATTAGGCATTAATCACTTGTACAGACGCGATTAATCGCGTCTCTCCTAACTCTTGGGGCGAAAATTCGGCAGTTCTACAGATGCCAATGATTTACGCCCCTTGGGTGGGCGCTGGGGATAAACTACTGGTGAAGGTGAATTGTCATCATTGGTGTTATCACCTAATGACTCTGAGGACAAATCACTTGCTGACAATTGAGAAACTTCTAACCAGTAGTCTTCAGTTTCTCCAACAGGCGTTTCGGTGTGAGATGGATTAGAGGAAAGCAGTAAGTTATTAGCTGGTGAAAGCACAGAATCCGTCGTCCAAGAAGTAGAGGTAGTTGCAGAAGGATTAATTTCTGCCTTCAAATCTTCCTCGTGTGGATTTTCTAGTTCCTCATCGTCTTCTAAGATTGTTGCTAAAGTCTCCCAAATAGGCACATCACTAACATCGGTTTTCGCAGCAGGTGGTGGTGATGTAGATGCAGGCTGGGAGGTGAAAAACATTTGGATTAAACTATCTAATTGCCGATCTAAATTTGATGAATCCGCAGGTGAAACCGCTTCAGTTGTATCTGGATCATCAACTTTTGGAGATGGCGCGGGTTGTGTTGGTGTTGGCGTGTCTTTCTTAACTGTCCAGTTCCAAGGAGATGATGGCGGTGTTGCAGGAGCTTCATTTCTTTGGAATGGAATTGGTGCTGAAGGTTCACCCCAAGAATTATCTAGATCGTTACTTAATGATTCTTCTTCTCCTGACCAAGGTTGAATTGGCTGGGCGTTAGGAAACAAAGACCGAGCTTTTCTAGAAAATCTTCCTTGGCTACTAGTTATGTCTTTAGGATGTTTGGCAGCATCCTCTAAGGAGTCATAGCTAGGAACCGAGGTATCTAGACATTTTTCCAAAGCTGCTTTGAATTGCAGCGTCTGGCGTTGTTGTCGCATCAGTCTAGTACGTAACTCCCGACAAACATTTTCTGATTGCAATAACTGCTGAGATTGTTCGTTGTTATTAGTGTGTAGCAACGTACATTCTCGCTCTAACTGGGCTAGGCGTTGTTGGCTAATTTGTAGCTGTGCTTTATAAGTATCAGTGAAAATTTCCTGACGTTGAACAGTCTGTACAGCAGTTTCTAATTGTTGAAATAAAGATTTTATCTGTTCTTGAGCCGCAGCTAGTTCCTGAGTGTGTTGGTTGAGCATCGACTCACTAACGCTAGAACGCGTTTTCTGCCACTGCAAAACCTTTTCTGACTCAGCTAGGTTGTCTTTTAGCTGCTCCACTTGTTCATACAATTTATTGTTAGCCGCACGTAATTCTTCGTTCAATGCCAGCAATTTTTGAAATTCCGAGTCAATAAGTGCTTGTTTGCCGCTTTCAGGCTCTGCAACCCAGTCCTGCTGGGTGGTATCTTGTGAAAATTGTGTATCTTCAGCTGGCATGAGGAGTGGCAGTTTCTTAACTGTCATATTGTCATTAGGCACAACTGAGTAAAAGGGACAATTCGCCTGCTCTGATTGTGGCGAATTAGCAGAATTTAGGGATTCCATCACAGCCCCCTTGTTTGAGGTGTCAGCTTCATTCATCACTCTTGACTCACCTGCTTAAAAATATTTAGCAGTGCTGGCATTAGCATTGCTTATCAACTGTGTCTAATCAGGGTTTGCTCTAGAAGCTAAGTTTAACTCTCTCCAAGCACCAGCAATTAATTATCAATTGGTGTTCCCCATTTTGTATCTAGACTGATGCCGTTATAACATTATGATGCTCTGCCCCGTCAAGAAGAGGTGGAAGGGGAACTCTGGCCGCCTTTGAAGATAGGCCAGAGCGAGGAGAAACCCGATACATTAAAAATTAAACTGTATTGGCTGGCTGATGAAGTTTTTTACATAAAAAACTGCCTTAATATACTTTATTTTTTAATATCGCATCTGTCTTAAGATATAAAATATGATTTTTTCTGAAATACATTTTGTAATTCCTGATTGAGTACTTAGATTTAGATATAGATGTCCGTACAAGTATCTACTCTTCAATGATAATTCTCTCATCCGAAGCGATCGCTATTTAATGTCAGCAAACAACTAAGAGCTTTCGCTATAACTGCAATCTTAAGAGATATCGCTCAATACGAATAAATACTTATAAAGTCTTAATAAAGACGTAACAATTCGTTTAAGTAAAATATAAAACTTTTTTAAAGAGTAATCTCAACTTAGTGAGGACTTTTTTCTCGATAAATACATTGCCAGTAGGGAATTGCAGGTTTTATTAGTTATAAGCTTTTCGATCGACTTATCTTCAATACGTCAAGTTTGTTTAATGACTGGAATAAAATTGTTTAAAGTATACTTTATTACTTAATAACAATATTTACACTGTATATTAATTTACGATAAAAATATTTAAGTTGAGCATTAATACGGATACTAATTTTAATTTTTTTATTAAAGAATAATTGTAATAACCGCGGTTTCTACTATAAGTAAAGTAATTATAAAGACCATAATTACTGAAAATTAATCTGGTTGTAGCGCGAAATAAAGTGTTGCAGCAGTTAGGCTTTTTCAAAAAAATCAAAATTTAAAATCGGGGTGCTAAAGATGACTGATATACTTGCAATGAGCGCAAATATCAAGCAAGAGAATGCTAAATTACCGCAGTTTGTAGAAAATTGTGACAGCTTTTGGGACAAAGAAATCAGACCGTTATTTACAGATGAGTCTCTATCTTTCAAGGTTAAAACTCTTAACGGAAACTATGCTAAGTACGTGAACTTGGATAATGGAGCTACAACCACACCCTTTGCAACCCTCAAGCAGTACGTGGACGAAATGCTTGACACCTATGGCAGCGTACATCGAGGTTCTGGGCAAAAATCCATCATCACTACACGAGAATATGACGCCAGTCGAAACATCATTCGTGACTTTGTCGGGTCATCTTCAAATAACTATGTAATCTTTGCCAAGAATACAACAGAAGCAATTAATGGAGCTGCCACACTTTGGGCAAAAAAACCTGGAAAAATTCTAGTTTCTGATATCGAGCATTCATCTAACCTGCTGCCTTGGGTTACTAGAGACGAGGTTGTGCAGTACAGAACACAGCCAGATGGGAGTGTAAGTATTGCAGAAATTGAAGATATCTTCAAGGCACACCAAAATCTCCCCGAAGCCGAGCAAATTAAGTTAGTAACTATTACAGGTGCTTCGACAATTACAGGTTATAGACCACCAATTTACGAAATCGCAGCTTTAGCACATCGGTATGGTGCGAAGATATTCGCTGACGTGTGTCAGTTAATTCAGCATGAACGAGTCGATATGTGTGCTGATGACGATCCATGTCATTTAGATTTTGTAGCTTTCTCTGGACACAAGATGTATGCCCCTTATGGAACCGGGGTTTTGCTGGGGCCAAAAGAATTTTTTGATAGCTCCTACCCTTATCAAATTGGGGGTGGAAACTTGCCTTATATCACTAGAAACCTAGAGATCAAGCGTTTTTATACAGAACGGGCCCATGACCCCGGAACACCAAACGCAATGGGTGCGATCGCTATTGCCAAGGCGATTGAAATTATCGAAGCAGTAGGGCGCGATCGCATTGCTCAGTATGAACGCTCTCTAGTTGAATTTACATATACACGGCTTGGGCTGATTCCTGGTGTCAAATTACATATTCCTGGAGATAATTTAGCCCATGTTATTCCCTTTGATATTGATGGATTTGACGGACGCTTAGTAGCAGAAATTTTGGCACAAGAATACGGTATTGGGGTTCGGGCTGGGGCTTTCTGCACTTATGAATACATTCGCAAACTCAAGAATGTTTCAGACGAACAAGACTGTGAGATTGCTCAAGAAGTAGACAGAGGAATTACACGGAACATTCCTAGTATTATCCGAGCCAGCTTTGCTGTATATAATACATTAGAAGATTGCGATCGCTTTATAAATGCGATCGCTCAAATAGCTAAAAACGGATTAGCTCACTATTTGCCTAACTACACACAAGATCCGATAACTGGTGTTTGGACAGCAATAAACAGCTAGTTTTTTAGGGCATTGGGCATGGGGGAGGCAGTGCGGTCTTCTCCCAAGGGGAGACGCCAAGGGCGATGGGGTCTCCCCAAGTGGAGCAACTGCCGTCATTGGGCATTGGTTTTTCTCCTTGTCTCCCTTATCTCTTTCATCTCCCTTTGCCCCTTCATTACTCTGTGCCTTAATTACGAATTACGAATTATAAATTACAAGGGGGTAATAGCTTGAGCGATGAAAACCTCTTTGACCAAGAGGATTATCTAAAGGCACGGGTTGAACAGTGCATCTGGCAAAAAAGCACAGATGCAGGTATTTCGCGCCAGCGCTTTCTGAAAATACTAGCTACTATGGTTGGCGCTACAGCCATCGGGGGGTTAGCTAAACCTGCGCTTGCTCACAGTCAGGCAGCTATTAAAACTAAAGGCAGTAAAATACTTAAGCCATTGCCACCAGGGTATATCTCTCATAGCAAAGGTACATTAGAGATGAACTGGGAAGCGATGTATGGGCGTGGTTATTTAGTACCAAATGATTGGTTCTATGTTCACAACCGCAGCGCACCTCTCCCTTTTGATCCGTCTACATGGCGTTTGCAAATTCATGGAACTGGCGTTTCTGCCCCTAGTGAGTTTACTTACGATCAAATCATCGCCATGCCATCCATCTCAGTCACTTGTGCCATTGAATGTGCTGCTAACGGTCGGCGCTTCTTTGAAGAGGCTTACAACACACCACTCCCTGGAACACGGTGGAGACTTGGGGCTATTGGTGTGGCTGAGTGGACTGGTGTACCACTTGGTATGTTATTAGAGCGAGCTGGATTGAAATCCACAGCGAAAGACGTACTCGTTGAGGGTGCAGATGTGGATTCGCTGGACTCTAAGGAGACAAATAAATCCAAGTTCAGCAGTGTAGTTCCAATTAGCAAAGCATTAGCAGATAACTCGCTCGTCGTCTACGCAATGAATGGAGAACCATTACCTCCAGATCATGGTCAGCCGTGCCGTGTGTTATTCCCTGGTTGGGGAGGAAACGCCAACGTTAAATGGATTGAGCGAATTGAAGTTTCCCAAACACCGATATATACGCAGTGGGTAACAGAGCAAATGGTGCTAGTTGGTGCAGATTACCCAGCGATCGCACCATATAAAGGTAAGCTGATTACCTATCAAAATGTTAAGAGCGCTTTCGAGTTGGCATGGCCAGCTACTCTTTCTGCTAAAACCCACTTACTACGTGGACGTTCTTGGTCTGGGAAAGGAAAAATTATCCGTGTGGAAGTCAGCCTAGATGGTGGTAAAACTTGGCAATTTGCAAGACTGAGAGAACCAAATTTTCCATTTGCGTGGGTACGCTGGGACATTGAATGGAACCCACTTCCTGGGGAATATTTTCTCCAGGCTCGTGCTACTGACAATTTAGGTAATACACAACCGAGTACAGTTCCGTGGAATGACTCTGGATTGCTTTACGGAGGTGTTGTTAGCCATCCGGTGACAGTACAGGCATGAGGAAAATAAGGGAGTATCAGGGGTACAAGAAGAATAATCTATGCCCAATGCCCAATGCCCAATGCCCAATGCCCAATGCCCAATGCCCAATGCCC